>CAYFQK010000171.1:0-7376 GCA_964345255.1 uncultured Bacteroidales bacterium
TCTTTTAGTTACAACGAAAAATGGAGCTAAAACTAATCTGATTTGGGCAGGTAAAAAATTACAAAAGGAGAATATAATACAGAAAATCAATCTCGATGACTATTGAATCATCAACAGGGGGCGATAAACGGTTTTGATCATATTTGTGCAGACTTTTGCAGTGCAGCATAAAAAAACCGGAAAAACAGAAGGGAAAATTTTAACGAATCATTATCATAGGATTAAAAAAAGGGCTCACCTTGATGAGCCCTCTCCCCGTAAATTAGTTAGTAGTTTTAGTTGTGATTTTGCTGAAGTAAAATTATAAAAGATGTTATTAAATCCAAAAAATAGGAAAAAAGAATTTTTCTAAATTCGGTACCGGTTTAGTTATTTTACGCCCAGCATCTTATAACCAACACCTTCAACAGCGCTTTTATATTCTGCGGGATTAAACCGGCTACTGTCGACTTTTACTTTTGCTATACCTTTCTTATGAGAGGCATCTACTTCCATAACGCCCGGGATATTGCTGATAGCTTTTTGTATGGTTTTTTCACATCCGTTACATGTCATTCCTTCTATTTCAAGCGTCTTTACTACTGGGACCATAGTAGCCTGTTTATTAGCATATTGCTGTAAATTTTGCAGCCCTTTATCTAAATCACCACCCATCATACTATCCATAAAAAAACCGATAATACGCTCTATAGGAAAGGAAAGTTCACTTTTTGTAATCCATACAACCTTAGTTCCGTTTGATGTTTCTTCAAACATTCTGATATCTTTAGATTTGCTTTCCCACGGCTCAGAGAATTTGAGTTCAGAGACTACTTTTTCATTATGTTCCACTTCTTTTATTTCAAGATAGCCTTTGCCTACATTTTCTCCCTCCCAGGTCCATCGATTTCCGGGTTTTCCTGTCTCACCCGTGATGGTATGCTTGGCATTGGGGTCTTTTTCCATCCAGGGATTCCAATTCAGCATGTGTTCGTATTCAGTGGCATATTCAAATACCACAGATACAGGCTGGTCAATAATTATTTCGCGTTTCACCTGTACCTCCTTGGGACCTAGAGCACCCGCAATAAGGATGATAGCAAATAACCCGATAAAGATAAAGATGACAATTTTACCTACATTTTTCATATCATTGTTTTTATTTCAAAATTAATGAATTTATCTAATCAGCTGATCCATCCAGATAAAAACCATAACGGCCAGGAAATAAAGATTTATCTGCAGAAAAGCCTTTCCTGCATTTCGTAATCTGTCGCTTGCCATCAGTGCACGGAAGAAGGTGATTAAAGTTGCGAAAGAGGCTAACGCCAGCAATATCATCATCACCCAGTTTTGGATTATACCGTAAAAAGGGATCATAAGAGCCGTTACAGTAGTAGCAAGAAACCAGATAAATGTCAGATTCTTCATTTGTTTGGAACTGAATATTTTAGTGAGTGAGGGCAGGCCTGCGTTTTCATATTCGGGACCATATTTTAATAAAAGCAGCCAGAAATGCGGTATCTGGGCAATAAAAAAGAAAAAAGCAAGCAAAACGATGAACTTATCGAACACAAAACCTCCTGCGGCCACCCAGCCGGCCATCGGCGGCAAAGCACCCACCATACTGCCTGGCACCACAGCAAAGGCAGTTACTTTTTTAAGCGGCGTGTAAATGGCATTGTACCATACCACTGTCAGTAAACCAATGGCTGTAGCCAGCAGATTGGCGCCCAGAAGCAATACGCCGGTGCCCGAGAATAAAAAAAACAATATTAGCTGTAAGGCTATAGGCTTATCTAATCGACGTGTTGGTAAGGGCCTGTTTTGGGTACGTGGCATTTGACTATCAAGGGATATTTCCTGGTAATGATTTAAAGCAGCTGATCCCATGGAAAGAAGGAAGATGCCAAGGGTGGGCCACACTATTTCCCATCCGAGCTGGCCGCTGTACATGAGAAAGCCGGTAAACGTCGTCAGGGCAACTGAAACGGAAATACGTAATTTTCCGAGCTCCGCTATATGTGATATTAATTGTTTATTCACTGATTGTCTTAAGATATTCGATGATTTTACTTACCTGCTCGTCATTTAGTTGGTCACGATAAGTAACCATTTGTCCCTCATTGTAACCTTTCACGATGTCGTAATCGGGCTCGTAAATAGAACGTTTGATATATGCGGAATCTGCTGTGACTTCACGTTCTTCTCCGTCGGTCAATACTACTTCTTTTTTATTCCACAGCCCTTTAAACGAGGGTCCAACTCTTTTTGTCCCATCCAGCGAATGACAAGCAATACAGCCTGTTGCGCTCAGGATATTTTTTCCTGCTATGGCGTCCATGTTTTTTTCTCCTCCGGCCGTATCACTGGCGGCCATAGCGCCTTGTTCAAGCCATTTTTTAAATTCTTTCTCACTTTTAATCTTTACTTCTGCATCCATATAAGCATGGCGCAAGCCACAGTATTCTGTACAAAAAAGGTCGTAAGTTCCTTCTTTTTGTGGTACAAACCACATTGTTTTATCCGAACCGGGAACCACATCTTCTTTTACCCTGAAAGCAGGGATATATAGCGAGTGCAAAACATCGACTGACTTCAAATCCAATACAACCGGTTTATCCACAGGCAGCACCAGGTCGCTGCTTAATTTTCCGTTTTCATATTCAAAACTCCAACTCCACATCCGTGCTGTTGTTTTGACGTGCATCGCATCAGGAGGCGTATCTTTCATGGGTTTCCAGCCGGCCCAGCCGAAATAAAACATTACTAAAACCAAGGCAGTAGGGATGGCCGTCCAGATAATCTCCAGTTTTGTGTTTCCTTCAATGGGCGTAGGATGCGGATTCCTTTTTTTATTGTAACGCCATACGAAATATATCATCACAGCAGTAATGCCCACCAGGAAAAATATGCTTATTCCTAGAATTACTACAAATGCTGTATCAACGCCTTCAACAAAATTCGATGCTCCTGAGTACATAGTTTATTTTCTTATCTGTATAAATAGTCAAAAAATGTAATTATTATCACAGCGGCAAAAACAATCATCACGATAGCTACCATTATTGCATAAATCTTTTTGTCGAATTTTAAATGCATAAAAAATAGCAACACGATAAGCCCTTTGATAGATGCAATTAATAATGCAGCTGCAGTATTTAGCGGTCCAAGCTGTATTCTGGTAATTAACACCGTTATCGCTGTCAGAAATAGTAAAGCAGCCAGGACGAGGCCATATGTTTTATATGGAACAATGTGTTTGTGATTACTGTCTTTGCTCATATGGTCAATGTATTAAATAAAACAATGGGAAAAGGAATATCCATATCAAATCGACAAGGTGCCAGTATAAACCGCTGTTCTCCAACAGCTGGTGGTTCCCGGCATCAATTTTGTCCTGATGCACATAAACTATGATGAAGCCAATGAAAACAATGCCAACAATGATGTGGAAAGCATGGAGCCCGGTCATGAAAAAATAGAGGCCAAAGAACAAAATCGTTCCAAAGCCTAACTCGCTGAGAACATCCGAACTGGGGTAAAATCCGTGCTCAAACTTTAGTCCCCATTCAAAATACTTATTGACCAAAAACACCACTGCCAAAATAACGGTAGCGTATAAAAGCCGGAGCGTTAGTTTTTTATTGCCTTTCTGTATGGCAGTAATAGACATGGCTATTGTTGCACTACTAACAATAAGGATGACAGTGTTTACCGTCCCGATCACCCAATCCAACTCTTCACCGGCTAATTTGAATGCTTCAGGATGGATGTATCTGTACATGGAATAGACCACAAAAAGACCACCAAAAAGGAGTATTTCTGTAAAGATAAACAACCACATCCCGAATTTTGACGCTTCATCATCTCTGTGCATGACTTAAGTATTTATTTTTCTTTTATTGTCTTTTCTGTTGCTTCATTACTTTTTTCGGGGAACATCTCTTCTTCTTCCTCCACCGAATAATCGTATGGGGCATGCGTGACCGTAGGAATTTCATCAAAGTTTTCTACTGTAGGAGGAGATCCTACGGTCCATTCTAACGTTCTTCCTTTCCATGGATCACCTGGAGCAATTTGACCGTGACGCGCTGAGCGGATGAGGTTAATAAGGATGATGGCAAATCCTGCCAGCATCACAAACGCTCCCATAGATGAGAGTATGTTGGGGCCGTGGAATTCGGGCAGATAGTCGTAATACCGACGAGGCATCCCAATCATTCCAAGGTAAAACATGGGCAGATAGAGTGCCAGGAAGCCAATAAAGAATGTTAACCAACCTGTTTTAGCCCAGCTGCGGTCGTACATCCTCCCGAACATTTTCGGGAACCAGTAATGGATAGCCCCTAAAAAGGCATAACCCGTTCCTCCGAATACAATGAAGTGAAAGTGGGCCACCACAAAGTTTGTATCGTGCAGGTGGACATTGGTTGACAACGCACCCAAAACAAGCCCTGACAAGCCCCCAATCATAAATACGAAGATGAAAGACATGGCCCAGTAAAACGGCACATAAGCGTGGATAGAGGCTTTGTGCAGCGTCGAAACCCAGTTGAATACTTTAATTGCACTGGGAATGGCAACAAGGAAAGTAAGGATAGAAAACGTGTACAGCGCTGTTCCGCTCATTCCGGAGGTAAACATGTGGTGTCCCCATACAAAATACCCTACAAATGCAATGGCCAGTGTGGAAGCCACAATAGCTTTGTATCCGAAAATGCTTTTGCGGGCAAAGGTTGGGATGATTTCTGAGATTGCTCCCATTGCCGGAAGAATCATGATGTAAACTGCCGGGTGTGAATAAATCCAGAATAAATGCTGATATAAGATTGGATCGCCACCAAGAGCGGGGTCGAAAAACCCGATTTGGAGCGTACGTTCAGCAACAATCATTAATAACGTAATGCCCACTATGGGTGTAGCCAGAATTTGTATCCAGGCTGTGCCATAAAGTGTCCACGGGAAGAGTGGCATTTTAAACCACGTCATACCGGGGGCCCGCATGCGGTGCATGGTAACAATGAAGTTCAATCCGGTGAGAATGGATGAAAAACCGAGAATAAACGCACCGGTCACGGCGGGTAACATGTTGGTATCGGTCTGGAAACTGTAAGGCGCATAAAAGGTCCACCCCGTATCCGGCGCGCCCCCACCGTAAAATTGTGATGATATAGCGACTACAGCTCCCAGGATATAAATCCACCACGACAGGAGGTTAATTTTCGGAAAAGCCACATCACGTGCTCCGATCATCAACGGAAGTAAGAAGTTCCCGAATACCGCCGGAAGTCCCGGTACCACAATCAAAAAGATCATGGTAATACCATGAATAGTGAAAACCCCATTGTAAGTTTCAGGCCCCATAATGGTTTTGCCAGGGGCTATCAGCTCAAATTTCATTAGTAAACCCAGGAGCGCTCCCATTACAAAAAGGACCATAATCGAATAAAGATACAGAAGTCCTATGCGCTTATGATCGGTGGAGAAAATCCAGGCAAAAATGCCTTTATATTTTGTATCAGCCTTTAAAAAGCTTTTTTCTGATTTTGCTTCGGTCGCTGCTTGACTCATTCTTCACTTTGTTTTGATGGTTGTTTCTTTTTTCTGGATTTCAATACTAATACCAGGAAAACAATTACCGCAACAAACATCATAAATGTTCCGGTAATCTTGGTAATATTTAACACATATTTTTGGCCTGTGGGATCGTAATTATAACAATACTGTAAAACCCGGTTAATTGTTGAGCCTACCTTGCCTTTTGAAGCTTCTACCACTGACATTTTTACTTCAAAAGGTAAGAAGTACGTGCCATTAAGGTAGCGTGTTATTTTCCCTTTAGGACTTGCAACCACCAGCGTAGATGAGTGAGCAAACAAATCATCACTGGTTTTCATGAATTTAAACCCGATCGATTCTGTTAACTCCCGGATAGCAGAACTATCGGCCGTATAGAAGGTCCATCCGGTCTCATCGATTGGCTTATCGATTTGTTTCATGTAATTTGTGTGCTTCCTGCTGGCCAGCTCCGTTCCCTCGGTATGATCAAAACTTACCGTCAATACCTGGTAATCCTTTCCGATTTCCAGATTTAATTGCCCGACAAAATCGGCTATGCCATTCATAAGCGGACTGCATATTCCGGGGCATTCGTAATAAACCATATTTATTATAGTAGGCTTGTCGATAAGATCTTTTAATTTAACCGCCTCCCCGTGCTGATTTATCAGAGTTACATCGCCCGCTACCTGCTCATTTAGGTGTTCTTCCACGCCAACGTCCCTGTTGGTTATGTCACTACTTTCGGGTTTAATAATTGTTTGACTTTGCTGCTGATCATCCTGGCTGTATACTGAGGTAAATGCAGCCAAGAAAAAGCTGAGAAAAATTATTTGTTTTATTTTTTTTAAAATCATCGCTCCTCCTGTTTTTTTTAGCGGATGTTTCCGTGTATATCATAAATGTCACCATAGCAACAAGTCATATAATTATTTGTTTTGAAGCTATTGTTCCACATGATGGTAAATACTTTCTTCCAGGTAAGAATGATTTCTTGGAATAAGATCCATTGGGCTGAGACTCCGTCTGGCTACTGTCGCTAACAACTCAACGAGAACCTGGCAGGCTCCTATTTCACTATATCTATTTTCCATGATCTTTTGTTTTTCTATTTTTGAAGTTTTTCCTGGATATAATGCACTATTTTCCAGCGATCCTCAGGTTCTATCTGTGGGCCATGTGCCCCCATAACACCCTGACCCACGGTTATGACATGAAATATTTCTCCTCCCGGTCGCTCTTTCCATTGTTCCGTGATTAAGGATTTGGGTTGCACCACATATTTCCCGCTGGTATACAGGAACCCTTGCCCATCGCCCTTCTCACCATGGCAGTTGACGCAAAAAATTTCATACTGTTTTTTGCCTTCACTGATAGTTTCTGCTGTGAGTTCTACCGGATTTTCGAATGCTTCGCCGGCGGCTTCGCGTCCCTCGAATGTAGCCGGAAACTGGTATGGAATCATATCCCGCGGCACTGTGCCCTCTACAGGTTTTAGCGCAGACGAGCCGTGTTCGAAAACATCGTTTTCAGTATACGTTTCTGTGGCTAAAGAATGGGCCATTTCTGGCGCATACTCCTTTCCTCTATCCAGCCTGGTGCGGTCACAGGATGTTATAAAAATAAGTGTAAAAGATATTAATAAAATGATGTTTCGTTTCATATTCCTGATTATATGTGATGATGAATACTTTCCTTTAATTGTGGATGATTAACCGGTATAATTGTTGACTTACTCAATAATCTAAATACCAACAATATAAATCCGCCGGCATAGCCAAGCCAGAGTCCGGCTTCGGTAAAGCCGAATGGCAGTGTTCCGTAGCCCCCGGGCA
>CAYFQK010000172.1:0-7374 GCA_964345255.1 uncultured Bacteroidales bacterium
CGATTGATTGAGCGTGAAATAGGATAACCGTTGAATGTCGGATTCGTTTTGCATAGTAATTAGTTAAAAAGCAAGATTCACCAAAAAATGAAACGATTATTTAAAAAATATTTACACGAATATACATATTATAGAAAAGATAGTAAAAAGATTTCCATTTTCCACCAATGTACTAAATTTGATTTTTCATAATTATCGTTATTAAATCTTTGTGTTTTTAATGTCTCTACAAATTTGTCTGATACATTGAATGGTAACACTGTATATACAAATGAATTGTATAGATTATTGTTGGATAGAGAGTTTGGGAAAAAGGATTAAAAAATAAATAAATAATTCGGAATTAACACAAATCAATTCTATCGGAAATACTGAATAAAGCGCCGTATCAGAGGGATGAATCTATTAATCAATTCTCCGACGATAATCTCTAATCAAATGCCTTTTCTCCGGCTTTTACTTTTATGTCAAGATGGTTTTCCCTGGGAGGTATCGGGCAGGAGTACTCCGCATTGTAGGCACAGTATGGGTTGTAGGCTTTGTTGAAGTCCAGCGCGATGGTGTCCCTGTCGCCTTTGATTTTGGAATCGATGTAGCGCCCTCCGCCATAGGTTGTTTCTCCATTGGTCAAATCCATGAAAGGGACAAACAAATAATCCTTGTATTTTTCCTTTTGAGCGAGCCGGACGCTACGGTATATCGTCAAAGAGAGCTCTTTGCCATTGAGCATGAAGTGTGCCACGCCGTATTTTCGATAAAGCGGTTTACGATCGGTGGTGGTGGGAATTACAAACGATGTGGTGTCTTCACTTTTTTCAAGCCGGGCCTTCACTTTGTACTTTTTATTGACGCGAAAGTAGTAAAGCGAATCAAACGCTTTTATTTGCTTCTCAGTGAGGGGAGAGGTTTCCGGATTTCGGAATTCCTTGTTTTTCTTTTGGCGGTATTTATTGATTTTCAGCGTATAAGAAGGTTTTTTGACCGAATCGGCCTGCTGCCCGAATAGCGTAGTACTTAGCATTAGAAAAAGTATAATGAGAGTTTTGACTTTCATTTCGTTTGATTTGCAGGCAAAATTAAGAATTTACGGAAAAATGGCCTGTTATAAATAAAGTTAAACCTCATTAACATTTGAACCTCTATTTGTTTTCCGGTGTTAGTAAAAGAAAAATCGGATTATGAAATTAGAGGAGATACGAAGGGATTATCTGAAGGGATCGCTTGATAAGCAGCATTTGTTGAATGATCCCGTCATACAGTTTAATAATTGGTTTGAAGATGCTTTAAATGGTGATATACCCGATGCCAACGCGATGACGCTGGCTACGGCCGATGCGTATGGCAAACCCAGCGCCCGGATTGTTTTGCTGAAAGGATTTGATAAAAACGGCTTCCGGTTTTTCACTAACTTTTCCAGTCGCAAAGGCGCCCACCTGGAAGTGAATAATTCCGCTGCCCTGTTGTTATACTGGTCCCAGCTCGAGCGCCAGGTGCGTATTGAAGGAACGGTAAAGCCTGTTCCTGAAGAAGAAGCCCGGGCCTATTTTGATGAGCGGCCCTACGAATCGCGGATTTCAGCGCTTTCATCCCCACAGAGCCAGCCCATCCCCGACAGGGAATACCTGGTAAAAAATGTGGATGAAAACATCAGAAAATTCGACAAGGACAATGTTCCGAAACCCTGGGACTGGGGTGGCTTTCGCCTGGTTCCCGATTACTTTGAATTCTGGCAGGGCCGCGCCAATCGCCTCCATGACAGGTTCCGTTACACGCTAGTTGATGGCATCTGGAAGATTAACAGGCTGGCGCCCTGACCTATTCAAATTCCTCGCAAAAAGGAAACCGGTTAAGTGAGGGACAGGGATCTTTCCCTGTCTTCACTACGTAATGAATTTGTCGTTTTTTATTTTTTACCACATCATTAAAAAGAAAGTCGGTAACGTTCTCCACGTAGTCGTAAAGAGGTAATTCATTCCACTCATGCCGTCCGAAGCAGCCGGTGATAGCGTAATAGCCTTTGCCCATGGTTTTGAGCTTGTTCATGATGGTTGCCGAACCATATAGTGTTAAATAACCCGGAGCATCAACGTCGCAATAGTGATGCGAGGCAGTGCCGTAAGGAACCAGATGATCGCAACTTCCATGGAAAAGCTGTGTTGGTATAGCGGTCTTGTGATCCACCCATCGCAGTTCGGTTAATGCCCCTGCCATGGAGATGACGCCGCCATATTTAAAAGAACCGGATAGTATGTGGGTAGAATCATCCGAACGTGTTTCATCCCAATAGGCGGCATGGAGCACGGCTTCTGCACCGGCACTGCTGCCGGCGAGTACTATTCGGTTGGTATCAATTCCCAGTTTCGAATGATTATCCGTGAGGTACCTGACCGCCCTCGAAATATCGCGCGCTGTTTCCAGGAAAGTGTCCACTTTTTCGTCTGCCGGGCAATCGCAGCCGAAAGATTTTCCTTTTCGCTGCAAGGTGTAATCCATCGTAACGCCCATATACCCTTTGAGCGCAAAGTGCCTACAAAACTGCAAATGTCGTTCTTCGTCCCTGGAGCCACCGGAAAACCCTCCACCGTGGACATACAGCAAAACAGGTTTTTTAGTCAGCGTATCCGCAGAAGGGGAGAAGATATCCATCCTTAGGCTTTCCGAAGATTTCTGATAAAAGGTTTTTGTGCTTTTTTTGACATCGCTGTAAATTTTGTCTTTATAAAGCTCCTGAGAATGAGCGATTGCTGAGATAATCAGCAAAGAAATGAGAAGAGGTATGATTTTTTTGAACATGACAACTTAAAAAATACGGGAAGCGGCGGCGAATTCAAACTTTTAACAATGATGAAATCTTTAAATGCAAAGCAATTCCACCGGCTTCCCTGATTCGACAACTAAACTAATTAAAATCTACTATTGGTTAACAAATTCAAACTTTGATCCCAGTACATTTTCTGAATTTTTTCCCACAAACACTTTAAACCGGCCTTCTTCGGCGGTATACTTCATATCTGCATTCCAGAACTTCAGGTCTTGCGGTTCAATGGTAAAATGAATGGTTTTTTTCTCACCCGGCTTAAGCGTGATTTTTTCAAAACCTTTTAATTCCTTTACCGGGCGGGTAACGGAGCCCACTTCATCGCGAAGGTATAACTGAACCACTTCCTGACCCGTGTATTGGCCCGTATTTTTAACATCCACGGATACATGGATTTCACTCCCCAAATCGAGCTGCTTTTTATCCAGCTTCAGGTTGGAATAGTCAAACTTCGAATAGCTTAAGCCGTATCCAAACGGGTAAAGCGGTTCATTGGGAACATCCAGGTATTTGCTGGTATATTTATTATCCGCATCGAAAGGACGGCCTGTATTTTTGGCATTGTAGTAAATGGGAATTTGCCCGGTATTTCTCGGGAAAGTCATCACCAACTTCCCGGACGGGTTATGTTCGCCACTGATAACATCGGCCAGGGCATCTCCGGTTCGTGTACCCAGGTGCCAGGCGTAAATAATGGCCGGAATATTCTCGTCCATCCACGTGATGGTCAGCGGACGACCTGCCATAACCACGGAGATGATGGGTTTACCGGTCTTGTGGATAGCCTTGAGCAGCGCTTTTTGCTGGCCGGGTAGGTCAATGTTGGAGCGGCTAGCCGCTTCGCCACTCTGCAGCTTGTTTTCGCCGAGAGCCATAACGACCAGGTCTGCATTTTCGGCAGCGGTAATGGCCTCATCAAACCCTTCGCGACTGGTTCCTTTGGTAGAACAACCAAAAACCGTCCTAATCTCTGCGTCCGGGTACTGCTTTTCCAGTCCTTCCTTAACGGTTACGATGCTGGCGGTGTCGGCAGAGGCCCACCACGTTCCTGTCATATCTTTGCGGTTATGAGCCAGCGGACCAATCAGGGCGATCTTTTCCGGTGCTTCCTTCACCGGCAGAAGCTTGTTGCCGTTGTGCTTTTCATTTTTAAGCAAAACAATCGATTCGCGCGCCGAAACAAGCGCATGTTCTTTCAGCTCATCCGAAAGGACTATCTCTTCTTCCTTATCTTTATCCAGGTATTTGTAGGGATCATCAAAAAGACCGAGATCATATTTCAAAGAGAGGACATTTCTAACTGACCGGTTAATATTTTCTAATTGTACTTTTCCTTCTTCCAGGCTTTTTTTGAGGTGGTTGTAATAAACAGCGCCCTGCATATCCATATCCACTCCGGCATTCAAGGCCAATTCACCGGCGTGTTGCTCATCGCGGGCATAACCGTGAGGGACCATCTCGTTGATGGAGGTGTAGTCGGTCACCACCATTCCATCGAAATCCCACTCTTCGCGGAGGATTTCCGTAAGCAGAAATTTGTTGCCCGTTGCCGGGATGCCGTTCAATTCGTTAAAAGCCGTCATGACCGTCGCTACGTCTTCATCCACCGCTGCTTTGAAAGGCGGCAGGAAACGCTCTCTCAGGCGGCGTTCCGACATATTCACGGTGTTGTAATCACGTCCGGCTTCCGGGGCGCCATAGGCTGCAAAGTGCTTCATGCAGGCAGCCATGGTCTGACTGGAAAACAGGTTGTCCTGCTGGTGCCCCCGAACTTTGGCCCGTGTGATAAGGCTGGCAAGGTGAGGGTCTTCGCCTGCGCCCTCGGCCACTCTTCCCCAGCGGGGATCCCTTGAGATATCCACCATCGGATTAAAAGTCCAGTTGAGTCCCGCAGCCGTAGCTTCCTTTGCCGCCAGGCGGGCTGATTTTTCAATGATATCCATATCCCACGAGCAAGCCTCCGCCAATGGGATCGGGAAAATGGTTTTATAGCCGTGAATCACATCATAGCCAAACATCAGGGGGATGCCCAGGCGTGATTCGTTGACGGCCATCTCCTGCAATTCCCTGTTATATTCCACCGTGTGGGCGTTGAAGATATTGCCGCAGCGGCCATTTTTGATGTCTTTTTTGTAATCATCTTTTAACGTAGGGCCCGTGGTCGTCCATCCAGAGGTAAAAAGCGTGAGCTGACCAACCTTTTCCTCAATGGTCATTTTAGTCATCAAAGAGTCGATGAAGGCTTCCTTATTTCCGGGTTTTTGAGCCGATATCCCGGAAATGATGAGCGCCATTCCGATTAATAAATAATGCTTTAATTTCATGGTTCTATGATTAACGGTTTATATTCAATTGGTTTGATTTTCCTTCTATGGCCGGGTGCGACATGAAAAGGTCCCACAGTAGCCCGGTGCGGTAATTTTCTATCATTACGATAATGGGCCCCTGGTCGATGGCGAGATACGAATCGGCATACCAGTCTTCTGTTACGTTAAAGGCATCGTGAAACCCATACTCGCCCCAAATGCGGTCACCCAGTTTGTAGTAAAAATGCCTGATGGCATCCATGGATTCCTCCGGGGTGTAGGGAATCGATGAAACGGCTGCCGTGGGTGTGATGACCCCCAAATCGTTTGTAGGCGAGTGAGCGCTGTAGCCTTCATGGTTGTCGCTTGCTGTCAGTCCCCAGCAGTCTTCACTGTAGCCGATATACCCTCCGGGATTGTCAATACAGTAAGCCCTGTTGATGAGGGTGTGGTTGACGTTTTGCTCCCAGTAGTCGGCGTAATCGTCCTGGTATAATTCCGGGTTGAGTCCCAGGAAAGAGTAGTGGATAAAAAACAGCGGGCCACCGTAATCCGGGCCTAAAGGAAGGGTATGGCCGTAAAATTCGCCACCGTTGACCATGCCGCCGTTGCGGGCATACCCGCTGTGATAAAGCTCCTGATCGATGGAATGAGTGGGGGAGGCGATAGCCAGTATGTAGGTTATGAGCGTTTCGTTGTGTCCGCGAATCTTCATGTTCATTCCAAAATCGTGGTTGGGCGACCAGTGCCAGTAGAGGGCGTCTTCGCCGTTGGTATACCAATCCCACTCCACGGTTTCCCAAAGGGTGTCGATTCGATCGATGAGCGCTTGTTCATCGCTGTTGGAAGCATTGAGGTATTGCCGCATGGTCATCAATCCCTGGATTAAAAAGGCCGTTTCGACGAGGTCGCCGCCGTCGTCCATCGAACTAAAAGGAATAACTTCCCCGGTGTTTCCGTTCATCCAGTGCGGCCAGACGCCATGAAAACGGTCTGCGGTTTCAAGAAACGTAAGAATCTTGTCCATCCGGTCAACGCCTTGCTGACGGGTAATAAAATTTCGCTCCATCCCCACAACCAGCGACATGATTCCAAACCCCGAACCTCCTGCGGTAACGGTATTGCCGGAACCATATCGCTCGCGGGCCATGCCGCTTGACGGGTGGGCATAATCCCAGAAATATTTGAACGTTTGCTCCTGGACTTTTGTCAGAAGGGCTTCATCGGAAATAACCGGAAATTTGTTGGTGGAATCCAGTCGCGTGTAAAACCGGTTGGTAAAACCTTCGAAGGAACTCCCATCCGAGGCCAAATCTGCATCCAGCCTAAATTCATAAGGGCGGTAATAATCCAGCTCATTGTTGTTGATAACGGTCAGCGTTTTACCGTCTTCGGATAGACTGGACTCGAGGCTCTCCGGGCTTCCCCGGTAGGTAAGGCTCACATTATTTTCCAGCTGCCCGGGGCTGACCGGAGCACTGAACTGCACCTCCACTTGAATATCGAAATCAACATTTTTCAGTTCGCCATTTTCAAAATCTTCGCCGTTCAGGGTAATGGACTCCAGCTCCAGCTCTTTGGTACGGGTTTTAAAGGAATAGGCGATTCCCGGGAAGGTTCCGCCCTGGGCCCCTTCAAGCTTGTCGCTGATTTCCAGGGTGTATTCAGTGAAAACGTCCAAATCTTTTGCGGGGCTGACCGACACGGTTTTCTGCTCATCCATGAAAAAATAGGTAAGTTCAGCTAATTCTTCGCCTTCACGAAGACTGACAGCTTCTTTAGCTTTTGCCGTATCCAGCGCCTTACCAAAGCGCAGCATGATGGGGGCATCAACCGGAACACCTTCCGTCACTTCACCGGATTTAAGGGTTTTGTCGCCTGCCGTGGCTGTTATGATTTGCAGGATATCGTTCCCGTTTTCCGGCTCATCGTCTTTCTTATCGCATTGCGCTGCCACCAGTATCAGCATGGAAAGAGTAAACAGGCCAATTATCTTCCTCATCATTTTAAGTCAAACTTTTTAAATTATTGATTTTCAATATTCTTAATCAGTGAACAATGAGTTTTTTCAAACCCGTGCGGTCTGCATAGGTAGCCTTCAGGATGTAAATCCCTTTTTCAAGTTCGCTGACTGATACCTTTGAAGTGCCGGCGGATTTTTGAAATTTTTTAATGGTTTTGCCGGTTATATCCATAATGGATAGTTGTCCCTGCCGGGCCATCTTCACAGTAACGTATTGATCGGCCGGA
>CAYFQK010000173.1:0-7298 GCA_964345255.1 uncultured Bacteroidales bacterium
ATCATAGCATTTTGTGCTTTTTTTTTACCTTTACTGATGAAAAAGTTTGTGTCCTGTGATCCTTTTTTTCCGTTCCATGCCGATATACAGGTTTCTGAACAAAAAGATTTTTGAGGGCAGATTCAAGTAAATAAATGCAAGAGAGATTTGTAACCGTTAGCCCGGGAGTAAAGATATGGAGTACGAATTAGCTAAAGAGTACATTGTTAAACGGATGGATAAGGACCTAAGTCCTTTTTTGTATTATCATAACCTGAGTCATACTTTTGATGTGTATGAATCAGCCAGGCGCCTGGCTGAAATGGAAAAGGTCAGTGAGCACAACCTTAAATTGCTCCAAACAGCATGTTTTTATCATGACTCCGGGATGTTGCTGAGGTATGATGGCCACGAGCAAGCTTCTACTGAAATTGCTTCTCAGGTTTTGCCAGGATTTGGATACACCCGCGAGGATATCAAAATGATCAACAGTATGATTATGGCAACAAAGTTGCCACAGAATGCTCATTCCCTCATTGAGATGATAATTTGTGATGCCGACCTTGATTACCTGGGCCGCGATGACTTTTTCATGATTGCCCATCGCCTGAAGCTTGAATGGATGGAGCGGGGCACAAAGCATACTCTGAGGCAATGGTATCAGGGACAAATAGAATTTCTGGGACAGCATCGCTACTTTACCCAATCGGCCATAAAGCTGCGCCTGGAAAAGAAAAAAAAGAACCTTGCGGAAATCCGCGAGCTCTTTAATCACCAGTAATGGTTATGATGTTAGTCATAAATCTTAAAAATTTTCTATTAAAATGGATAAAGCATCTGCTCGCGAGAGGATAAAAGAACTAACCGACCAACTCCACAAGCACAATTACTATTATTATGTTTTGCATCGTCCTGAAATATCGGATTATGAGTATGACATGCTCATGAAAGAACTCCAGGATCTGGAAAAGGCTTATCCTGACCTGGCATTACCCGATAGCCCTGCTCAGCGCGTAGGTAGCGATATTGACCAGAAATTCAGACAGGTGGCTCATAACATCCCTATGCTTTCACTTGACAATACCTACAATGAGCAGGAGCTTACAGATTTTCTTAACCGCATTAACAGGAATACAGGAGATGAGGTAGAATATATCTGTGAATTAAAATACGATGGCGTAGCAATAAGTCTGACCTATGAAAATGGTTACCTGAAGCAGGCTATCACCCGCGGCGATGGCTACCAGGGGGATGATGTTACGGAGAATATTAAAACCATCCGTAGCATCCCTTTAAAATTACTTGGTGAAGATTACCCTGCATCATTTGAAATACGCGGCGAAATATTTATGCCGCACAACAGTTTTGAGGCACTTAATGAAGAGCGGCGCAAAAATAACAAGGAGCCATTTGCCAATCCGCGCAACTCAGCAGCCGGAACAATGAAAATGCAGAAGTCATCGCAGGTGGCCCGGCGCTCGCTCGATTGTTTCCTTTATCAGCTGGTTGGTGAGGATTTGCCGTTTGATACAGATTATAAAAATCTACAGAAGGCCCGCGAATGGGGGCTGAAAATACCTGAGAATTTTGCTTTGGCCCATTCAATCGCACAGATATTTGAGTTTATAAATTATTGGGATGAACACCGGCATAAGCTTCCTTACGATACCGACGGTGTGGTGGTTAAAGTGAATCAGTACCATTTAAGGGAGCAACTGGGCTATACGGCTAAATCGCCACGCTGGGCTATTGCTTACAAATTTAAAGCCGAACAGGTAACAACTTCTCTTCTCAGTGTTACTTTTCAGGTGGGACGAACAGGACGTGTAACGCCCGTAGCAAATCTTAAGCCTGTTCAGCTGGCCGGAACGACGGTTAAGAGGGCCTCGCTCCATAATGAGGACATCATTAAAAATCTGGACCTGCGTGAGCATGATGTGGTGAAAGTGGAGAAAGGCGGTGAAATTATTCCTAAGATTATTGATGTTGAAAAAAGCCGTCGCCGTGAAGAAGCGAAGCCGGTGGAGTTTATAACACATTGTCCGGAATGCGGAACGAAGCTGGTCAGGCATGAAGATGAAGCGGCCCATTATTGTCCGAATGAGAAGGGCTGCCCCCCCCAGATAAAAGGGCGGATAATTCATTTCTGCAGTCGCGATGCGCTGGACATAGAAGGGCTGGGAAAAGATATTATCAGCCGGTTTGTCGACCAGGGTTTCCTTCATGAAATTGCTGATATTTATAAGTTGAAAGAAAAGCGTGGTCAGCTGGTAGGTTTGGAAGTACTCAGTAAAGAGCAAGAGGATATCGACAGGGGAGTGGTTCCGTTAAGCCGTATTTTATACGCTTTTAAGCTTGGAGTAAAAAGTGTGGATGAATCCAGGACTCTGGAAAATGCCGTGGGTGGTTTGTCGACATTACTCTCTGGCTCACTTGATTCAAAAAATGATGAAGCAAATCAACTGAAGAATCGAGTGAGAAATGAGCTGCAAAGACTAAAAAATAATGATTTTATAGAAGTTATCGTTGATGGAGAAACAGAGTCCGGCGCTATTCGTAATGAAAATGTGCTCTATGCGCTGGGAATGGAAGGATTGACTTTTGAGGATTGTAAACGGCTTTCACAGAATGTTGATTTCGTCTATGAAGTGTTTCTCCTGCCTTTTGATGAGCTCTCTGAGCTGCTTGGAGCAGAAAAAGCCGAATCAATCAAAAGGTTTTTCAGAGATAAAAAACGGAATGAGCAGGTTAATCAATTGAATCATGTAAAAAAGATTGCCCTGAGAGAGAAAAGTGTTGATAATATCCTTAATGGAATTGAAGCGTCTAAAAACCAGCCTTTTGAAAAAGTGCTCTATGGACTGGGCATTCGTTTTATAGGATTGGCAACAGCCAGGCTGCTGACAAAGGAGTTTGGATCTATTGACAACATGAAAGAGGCTTCATATGAAGATTTTAACGCGGTGGAAGGAATCGGTCCACGCATTGCCGAAAGCCTGACCAACTATTTTAGCGATAACTACTACCTTGGTTTGATTGATAAGCTGCGAAAAGTGGGTCTTAGTTTTGAAAGCCAATACACTACCTCACAGGAGAAAGTCCCTTTTGAAGACCTGATATTTGTTATAACCGGGACCTTACCCACATATTCCAGGAAGCAGGCACAAAATATGATTGAGCAGAAAGGAGGAAAAGTGACATCATCTGTTTCTTCTAATACATCTTATCTTTTGTGTGGAGAAAATCCGGGATCGAAATACGCTAAAGCCCAGCAACTGGGGGTGGAGGTTATTGACGAAGAAGCGTTTAATAAACTACTGGAAAACCAGGACAATTAACAAATAAGCGAATTGTAATTACAATGAGTTACTTGGCCCCAGATTAGCCTGAGGAAATCATTTTGAAAGGGGAGGAACGCTTCAAATAAACTTTTCTATCTTATTGAGCAATTGGGCTTTTCTTAGGGGTTTGGCAATGTATTCATCGCAGCCTGCTTCCAGGGCCATTTTTTCATCAGATTTCATTGCATAAGCGGTTACTGCAATGATTGGCGTATCGGGAAAGGATTGTTTTATTTCACGGGTGGCATCCAGGCCGTTCATTACAGGAAGTTTGAGATCCATTAAAATCAAATCGATTTTACTTTTATTGTTCATTTTTTTGATAGCGTCTTCTCCCGTGGTCGTCCATATCGATTCTCCTCCCTCCGTTTCAACTATTTTTTTGAGAAGATAGTAATTAGAATATTCATCTTCAACAATTAAGATCTTTTTGTTTTTGAGAAGTTCCATACCTTGGCGTGTTTAACGTCAAAATTAACGATTAAAAATCAAAAAATCATTAAAAAGCAATAAACATTTACAGGTTTTTAATATCTGGCTAAAACGAGGCGATACTATTTGCTGAGGCATTTTCCGGGAAATAAAAAAACGTCCCGCAGGCGGCCCGCGGGACAAAAATTCAAATTTTAGACTTTAGTCTCTATTCAGGACTTATACTGCCAGCTCCCGACACATTGGTTTGTATTTGTTCAGGCCGGCCGCGATAGTGAATATCACCGGCTCCTGAAGCAGAAGCATTAAGGGATTTGCTGGCATTCACATTCGCCTTGCCGGCACCGCTGATTTGTATTTCGGCTTTCTTGGCGCTGAGGTCGTAGGCTCTCAATTCACAGGCGCCGCTTCCGTCGAATATGATTTCTTCAGCACTCCCTGTTAGCTCAATTTCACTGGCCCCGCTTAAATCAAAGCTAACGTGCTCCACATCCAGGTCCAGATAAACTTCGCTGGCGCCGCTCGCTTCGATTGATAGCTTGTCAGCCTCCAAGGTTTCCTGCGATCGGATTTCTATGGCGCCGGAGGTTGAGATGTTGTCGAGGTCACGGTAATGGATGACCACTACTAACTCTGAGGCCTCGCCAATATTTCGACTTTTTACATGCAGGGTCTCACCGCGAACATAAGTTTCTACGTTATCCATAAGATTATCATCAGTAGTAATTTTTACTACCTGCTTGTTGCTTTTCACCAGCTCCACATCAAAACCTCCTGATAACTCCATTTCATGAAAAGCGCCGATGCTGCGCTCTTCTGTCACAACATTGCCGTTTCCGCGTTCGCCGGTAAGCACGCTAACGCATCCATGGGCGGTGATGAATACGAATGCAAGTAATGCTAACGTTTTAATTTTCATACGCATATTATTTTTATTTGATGAATAATTCTCCTGAGCCACTAACTGATTCTTTAACGGATAAAGGATTCCCATAGCAATGGGTGTCGCCGGATCCTGATGATTTCACTTCAATGCTGTTTTTAACAGTGAGGACCGCATCGCCCGAGCCACTTTTTCTTATTTTGACATTTTTTACTGTCAGATCTCTCGCCTGGCAATCGCCTGATCCTGATTGCTTCAATTGAAATTCCCGGCAATATCCTTCAAGGGATACATCCCCCGAACCATACTGACTGACATTTCCACTGATTAAATCTAATTCCTCCGCTTCTACATCTCCACTTCCGTTTAACGTCATGTTCAGGCTGTTCTTCACCCCTTCAAATTCCACATCGCCCGAGCCATGACTCTTCAGCTTAAGATTCTGAACATCCAAATCGCACTCACAGTCACCTGAGCCGTATATGCCAATTTTGAACGATTCGCCTTCAATCATATTATCGGCTTCAAAATCACCCGAACCATCTATTTTTATAGCCTCCAGCGAGGGGCTGGTGGCGTAAACCACAAGATCTCCGGTGATTGAGAACCAGGAACCCCCGTTTTTGAAGTCCACATTTAACACCCCGTCATCAACATGAGTGATGACTTTGGCAACTTCATCTTCTTTTCCTTTTACTTTTATACTGACGTTGCTTTCCTGGGAGTAAACCACATCTACCGAACCGTTTATTTCAATTTTATGAAACGCGGGAGCTGAGCGTTCTTCTGTGATGATTTTTTCCGCATTTCCTGCGAAAGCTGATGCATACATAGCAAATAATAGTGAGAAAATAATTAATCGTTTCATTTTTAAGTTTTTTTGTTTGACGTTGTGATTTGAGAAAAGTTACATCTAATACACAAAAATCATGATATCGCCGTTTTTGCTCTCGATTTCCATTGTCTTGTATGAGGTGCCTTTCCCTATGGTTCCTTTGTATTCTTTGTCCATCACAGAACTTTTTACCTCACTGAATTGCGAGAGATCTTCCGGGTAATAAAAAGATCCCATTTGCACATTGCAATGAATTTTGTAAGCAGCGTCATCATCAATCCCCATTTTCACCTTTCCGAATTTATTTTTAGAAAAACTCTAAAATAACCTACTTTTGCCTGCCATGAAGAAAATCAAACCAGCATACACCTATATTCTCATTGTACTTGCAATGCTTTTCTGGGGGTTGACTTTTGTGTGGTCCTCGATTGTGTTCGAATATTACAGCCCGATAACAACTTTGATGATGCGGTTATTGATTTCTACCGGGCTGATGTTTCTGGGCTTATGGATTTTTAACATGCTCGAGAAAATCAAGAGGGAGGATTACGTGCTTTTTCTGCTTTCTGCTCTTTTCAATCCTTTTTTGTATTTTATCGGAGAAAATTACGGGATTAAGTATTCTTCGCCCACCATATCATCAGTAGTGATTGCAGCAATTCCGGTTTTTACTCCTGTTTTCGCTTATATGGCTTTGAAAGAGAAACTAAGTTTTATCAACATTATCGGAATGCTGGTTTCTTTTGCAGGTATTTTACTGATATTGATAAAGCCCGATTTCTCTCTAAACGCCCAGCCGGTGGGAGTTATTGCACTATCATCAGCCCTGGTTGCAGCTATAGCCTATTCCATTTTGCTTAAAAAACTTTCAGGAAAGTACTCCGCCTTTTTTATTATTGCGGTGCAAAACCTGATTGGCATATTTTATTTTGCTCCTTTGTTTTTCGGGTTCCATTGGCAGAATTTTATTCAAACTGAAATTACTTTCGAGCTGGCCGCTTCCCTGCTTCAGCTGGCTATTTTTGGTAGCTCCCTGGCATTTGTTTTTTATACCATCGGTACACGGGAGATTGGGGTGAACAAAACTAATTTTTTCACGAATCTTATCCCGGTCATTACGGCCATCTTCTCTTATTATATGGTTGACGAACGATTTGATTTTCAGAAAATCATTGGGATGATCATTGTTATCCTGGGTGTAATACTTTCACAAATCCACCGCCAGAGCCGTTTTGCAGCATTTTACCGTTTCTTTTGGCGGTTCAGGAAATAGAATTTAGATAAACTCTTTAAAGAGTTAGCAACTAAAAATGTGATCTTTAAAAAGACTACACAAGGGCTTTAGAAAAATTTTCTTAAGGTAATTGGGTTAGATCTCAAATAGATTTATATATTTGCACCCGCATTTTGAAACAAGAAAAACGGCGAGGTAGCTCAGGTGGTTAGAGCGTCGGATTCATAACCCGGAGGTCCCGAGTTCAATTCTCGGCCTCGCTACAAAGTTATAGCAGGAGGATTTATATCCGCCTAAGGCGGATCCGAGTTCAATTCTCGGCCTCGCTACAGAATTTTTGGAGTAGATTAGTTAGTAGTTAGTTTCGTAAGTAGTTAAGGGGCGCATTTGTATGCCCCTTTTTTCATGTTGTTTTTTATTGTGTTTATAGCAGGAGGATTCATATCCGCCAGAGGCGGACATGGGTTCAATTCCCATCCTCGCTACAAAGTTATAGCAGGAGGATTCATATCCGCCTAAGGCGGATTCGAGTTCAATTTTCGGCCTCGCTACAGAATTTTTGGAGTAGAGTAGTTAGTAGTTAGTTTCGTAAGT
>CAYFQK010000174.1:0-7279 GCA_964345255.1 uncultured Bacteroidales bacterium
TGCTTTTTTTATTGATGAAATATTCGTTGTGCGAAATCTGGTTAACTTTCCGCCCGGTTTTCTATATATACTTCAAACTTATAAAATTATTGCCTTTTCAGATTTTTAAAATTCAATAAAAATCACTTATCTTTATGTCAGCCTCAAAATATTATTGCCATGGAAACTTACGAAGAAAACAATTCGATAAAATTTTGGGCCGAGGAAGAACGGCCCAGAGAAAAACTCCTTCTTAAAGGAAAAAGCGTCCTCACTAATGCAGAATTAATTGCTGTTTTGATAGGCAGCGGCTCCAGGACCTTGTCAGCTGTGGAATTATCAAAGCAGTTGTTGCGTAAAGCCTCCAATAACCTTATTGAGTTATCCAAAATGACTGTTGCCGATTTACAGAGGAATAAAGGCATAGGGGAGGCCAAAGCCATAAGCATCGTGGCCGCCCTGGAGCTAGGCAAGCGTCGTCGCAGCGAGGAGGCCCTGGAACGCAAAAAGGTGAGCAACAGCAAAGAGGTTTTTGAATATATGCAGATTACCCTGTCGGATGAACCTTATGAGAGCTTCTGGATTCTTTTATTAAACCGTGCCAACAAGGTGCTCAGGCCTGTGAAAGTCAGTGAGGGAGGCATGACAGGCACTGTTGCAGATCCCAAGCGGATTTTTAAGACAGCTATAGATTCTAAGGCGGCTTCCATCATCCTGTGTCACAATCACCCTTCAGGAAGCGTTAAGCCCAGTGAATCAGATTACAACCTAACTAAAAAACTTAAAGATTCAGGGGAGATTTTGCAGTTGCCTGTGCTCGACCACGTGATAATGGGCGATAATAAGTACTTCAGCTTTGCTGATGAGGGGGTTTTTTAATTACTCGTAACGAAGCGATTCGATAGGGTCGAGGCGGGCGGCCTTAGTAGCCGGGACGATGCCGGATACAAGAGCAACGCCGAAACACAGGGCAATTCCCGATAAAATCCATACCCACGGTACGATGAATCCTGTGCCTAACACCATCCCCAAAAGATTACCGATAAGGATGCCAAAGATGATTCCTACGAGCCCTCCAAGTTGAGCAATGACAATGGCTTCCATCATAAACTGATTTCTTACGGTGCGGTTGTTAGCCCCTATTGCTTTACGGATGCCGATTTCGCGCGTACGTTCGGTAACCGAAACCAACATAATATTCATCAGCCCGATGGCCGCTCCCAGAAGCGTGATAATTCCTATAATGACGGCAGCCAGCCGGAGATTTTTCAGGTTCTCAAAAAGGGAATCGGCGAGGCTGCTGCTTTTGCTGATTTGAAAGTTATTTTCTTCATCAAAGTTTAACTGCCTGATAATGCGAAACAGTCCTTCCGCTTCACCAATTGCTGTTTCGAGGTTTTCGGGCTGGCCGGTCATAAGATTTATTCTAAAATTAAAACGCTGGCCGCCCGATTGGTTGCGCAGGGTGGATAGCGGGACAATGCAGCTTCTTCCTGAGCTAAAGCCAAAGCTCGAGCCTTTCTCCTTCAGCACGCCTGCTACCTGGTATTTACCGGCTCCAATGCTGATGGTTTTGCCCAGGGGATTTTCATCCTCAAGGAATAACAGATCCACAATGCCGTTACCAATCACCACCACATTAGCATTGGATTGAATATCTGCAGCAGAGATATTTCTTCCTCTGGCCAGCGAGTTGCCTGATGTAGAAAGGTAATTTGCGTCAGCGCCATAAACTGTAACGTTGGGGTTGGATTTCTCGGAGCGATATTTGACAGTAGCAGTTCCTGTGGCTCTGGAGTAGACTGATACTTCCGCAGGAAATTGATAACGCCTTTTGAAGCTAATGGCATCACTGTAATCGATAGATTTGTAAGTGCTTGCTTTCGCTCCCTCCACTCTAACACTTTTGCCTCTTATTGTGGCGGTGTTCGCGCCCATGCGGCTAAAATTCTGATTGAGGGAGGTTTTTACAGCTTCTATAGAAGTCAGGATCCCTACCAGGGCCATAATACCGAAAGCTATGATGAGAATAGTAAGAATAGCCCGAAGTTTGTGTGCCTTAATCGACCCAAGGGCTATGATGACATTTTCTTTTAGTAGCTCATTTCTCATCGTTCCTGCACTATATTAAAATACGTATCGCTATCGGCTTGACCAATTAATACAAAATTACACTATATCTTTTTACCCGGTGGCTCCTTTCGGGATGAATTTAATCTATTTTAGGCCCAAAGGCCAGATCTCCTGCATCGCCTAAGCCGGGGATGATATAGGCTTTCCCGGATAATTTTTCATCAACACTTCCAACCCATAAGGTCATGGCGTCAGAAGGAAATTCTTTTTTAATAGCCTCAATGCCTTGTGTGCTGGCCACGATAGTTACCAGGTGCGTGTGTAAAGGCTGTCCTTTTTTACTTATTTCCTCAAAAGCAAGGGCCATGGAAGAGGCTGTGGCGAGCATAGGGTCGGACAGGATAAGCGTTTTATCTTCGGTGGAGGGGCTTGAAGCATACTCGATATGGATATCGAAATTTCCCGCGTCATCATACTTTCTATAGGCTGAGATAAATGCATTTCCAGCTTGGTCAAAATAGTTTAGTAATCCATTGTGCAAGGGAAGCCCGGCACGAAGGATAGTCGCCAGGATAGGCTGCTCTTCAGGCAGCATTGTGGTCTTGGTTCCCAGCGGTGTTTCAATATCTTTCGCCTTGTATTTAAGGGTTTTGCTTATTTCATAAGCGAAAATTTCCCCGATTCTTTCAAGGTTTCTTCTGAAACGGATACGATCTCTTTGAATCTCTTTGTCTCTGATTTCAGCGATAAATTGATTCAGAACAGAATGTTGTTCTTCCAGATTTTTGATGTTCATAGCTATCTTAAACGTTTTCTCAAGTTTTTTATCAAATTTACGCTGTTCTTTATTGCCCATGGCAGCTCATTCCTGCGATACTGGTAATAAGAACATTTTTCAGCACCGAAACTGCTGTAGAATCTTGCCAGGTTGGGGTCGTTACTTCCTTCGAAGTCGAACGTAGAATTGCTGTTTGCGTGGTGAAAAATGAACCGGTCGATGAGGTAGGGCATAGCTCCCACCTCCCGGGCATCGTCAGAGGTGCCCGAAAAAAGAAATATCCATTTATTTGCGCTTTTAACAAAAACGGCTCCGGCAACCATATTATTCCTTGAGTCGTAGGCGCCCCATACCTGCCCTCTGCCACGGTGTATTAAAACATATATCAGGTGCTTGAGCATGCGGTAAGCTTCGTCGTTGAGCTGGTCAATATGCTTTCCTCTGTGGTTTTTGAAAATTTCTATCACATCTTCAGGCCTTATGCTTTTCATGAAAGATACTTCTTCTTTCTCTGCTTTTTTAAGATTACGCTGAAGATTTTTTGAGTATTGCTTTCTTATTTCCTCGTAGGGTCGAATCAAATCCAGCTCGAAGTTCTGATTTTCCGTAAAATGAGCCCCCTTTTGCCGAAGGTTCGGTTTGTTAAACGAGTTAAGATTTATTTCGATGAGCTTATATTTTTCAGGGATAGCTTCGAGAAAGCTGTTGGTTATTTCCTCTGTTAGCTTGCCCTGGGAGAATATCCCCAATTTCTGCGTAAAAAGGGGTTGAAACATGTAATGAATACCGGCCTTTTTATTACGGGTTATCGGAAATACACGGTAATAGTCATCTTCAACCAGGGCATCCCACTCTTTACAAACAACATCAAGGTACCATGAAAAGGCGTATACCATTCCGTTGTAAGATTTATTGATGCAACGGTCCCATTTTTCCGTATCGATATCTTCGTGTTTTATGTAGTGTATCATTCGTTGCCTTCCTCTTCAATATCTAATGCATACTTAATCATGTCTTCGTAGGGAGCTTTCCATCCACCCTCATCAATATGGTCGTTTAATGTGGCGTTGTGCCACAAGCTGATCAGCGTTCCGTCCACTGATTTTACTTCATCGATAAGAGGCTTAATGTACTGGATGGCATCATTAGCTCTGATGCCTTTGTAATCCTTTAAAGTTCCCTCCATAATAGTAAACGGATGAATACGCAAATTGGTTTCCGTGTCCATATCCAAATCATAAAAGTTAAAGGTGTCGCAGGTGCCTGCTCTGAAACCCGGTTCCGAGGCAAACCCCATGGTATAATCATCTGTAATTTCCATACTGATCAGGTTGCGATATGTAGCCGGCAAATCCATCTTGAGGTAGTGCATGCGGCTTGATTTGACCTCCTTTTTGAGCACCTGGGCCAGTTTTTTTATTTCATCACTCATCAGGTCCAGATTTTTAGAGGCTGCATAGGAGGGGTGAATCCCTACTTCGGCATAATCTGCCAGATGTTTTATAAGGGTTTGGTATTTTTTGTTATTTACCGACAGGTTCTTATCGTACTTCCCGTATTTTCCGAAAAGAATAAAATACAGCGGCTGGAGGTCATATTTTTTATGAAGATTAATTTGGTAAGAGTAAGTGTCGTACGGATCCACCTTTTGACCAAGCAAAACTTCAGAACGGTGAATAATATCCCTGAAATTCCCCGTATACAATGATTTTAAATAGCCTCCGGTCGATCGTATAAATCCCTTGGAACGGTATGAAAAGGCTACGTCGATATCATAGGTAGGGATAAAAGTGAACTTTCGCTTTTTGAAAATCAACTCCGGGAATCGCTTTTTCAGGATTTTTTTTATTTGGTAGGCCCAAATATTAACAACAGGCTTTTTTAGAAACCGATAACGATACGCCATACTGTCGTGGGCATTGAACCTGCCGTGCTCGTCTTTTTTGTAGGGCAGGTATTCTTCGTAGCGAGAGAGCATATAGAAACTGGCTGCAAATGGATCAAAAGGCAAATATGAGTAATTGTCGTATACAGGAAAGGGGGCGTTGGATCCCTCATAATCAATTATTTGAAAAGTAAAATCCTCTATACCTTTTTGAAACAGAAGGTCGACGCTGCAAAAGAAAATTTCTTTGCTAAAGGCTTTTGGCGAATAGTTTAGTTTAGGCCCCTGGTAACGAAGAAATTCATCCTTATGGGTGGTGTGGCTGTACTCCACTCCGAGAATATTCCCAAAAAGCGTCTTTAGCGTGTACTGAAGCCTGTTGCTGTCTTGATGTGAATATATAAGGAGCATAATTGATATTTATGATAAAATCGGACTAAAATACATAAATTTTCACGACTGGCCCCCCGACCTATTATGCCATAGGCAAAGTATCTTCAGACTTTGTCAGCAGCACTTTGTCAAGATTTTTCTGCCGATTTTTAACGAACTCCTCTCCCAAAAGATCACTTCAGCTTATCCACGGCTTCTGCTATGCGGCGAAGAGCTTCTTTAAGCTGTTGCTCCGATGTAGCATAAGAGATCCTTATACATTTGGGATCGCCAAAGGCCGTGCCGGGCACGGTAGCCACGTGAGCTTCATTAAGCAAAAAATCAGATAGTTGTGTGCTGTCTTCGATAACTTTCCCTTCATAATGTTTTCCGAAAAATGCGGAGATATCGGGGAAGATATAGAAAGCCCCAGCCGGAACGTTTGTTTTAATGCCTTTGATTTTTTTCAATCCGTCCAGAAGAAGGTCCCGGCGCCTGAGAAAAGCCTGTAGCATTTCCTTTTTTTCGCGCACATTCTCAGGGGCCACGTCCAGGGCTGCTTTGGCTGCCATCTGCGAAATAGAAGATGCCCCGGAAGTAACCTGCCCCTGAAATTTTTCTGTTGCTTTAGCTATCTCCTTGTTCGAGGCCAAATAGCCCAGGCGCCAGCCGGTCATAGAGAAAGCTTTGCTGACCCCGTTGACCAGGATTACCCTGTCGCGAATGTTCTCAAATTGGGCTATGGTTTCATGTTGTCCCTCAAAATTAATCAGCTCATAAATCTCGTCGGAGATGATAAATATTCCCGGATAGTCTTCCATAAGACTGGCCAGGTTTTTCAGCTCTTCTTTACTGTATACGGAACCTGTAGGGTTGCAGGGGGAGCTGAAAATCATCAGCCTTGTTTTATCTGTTATGGCTTTTTCTACTTCAGCCGGGGTTACTTTAAAATCGTTCTCAATATTGGTTTCCACATAAACGGCTTTCCCTCCGGCTAATTTGATGATTTCGCGATAGGACACCCAGTAAGGTACGGGAACAATCACTTCATCTCCCGGATCGATTAAACTCATTACCGCATTGGCCAGGGCCTGCTTCGCACCGGTGGATACCACTATCTGAGAAAAATCGTAATCCAGGTTGTTATCTCTTTTTAGCTTATGGGCTATACTTTGGCGAAGTTCTTTAAAGCCTGCCACTGGAGGGTAGTAAGTAATATTCTCATCAATGGCTTTTTTGGCGGCCTCCTTAATGAATGATGGAGTATAAAAATCCGGTTGCCCGATGCTTAAGTTTACAATATCATGTCCCCTGGCTGTCAGCTCCCGACTGCGCTTGGTCATTGCCAGCGTTTCAGATTCGCCCAGGGATTGTATGCGATGTGATAGAGTATTCATAGAGTTGATGATTTAGTGTGTTTAATGAGATTGACAAATTTAGTAAAACAGAATATTATTAGCGGGCTATTTATTATATTATTTTTGTCAGGTCGTGTGGATTATCTTTAATTTAAAAGAATTAAAAATTATACGGGAGTACCTATGAACGCTATAACACTACTTATTTCTGTTTTGCCGGCCCTGATAGTAGCATTCAGCGCCTACTATCTGCTTAAAAAACTTTTGGATTCCTACCAGAAAAATCAACAAATCTCATTGAAAGCAGAACACCAAAAGGCGACAACGCCCATCAGGCTGCAAGCTTATGAGCGTATTATACTTTTATTAGAACGAATTTCGCCTTCTAGTCTTGTCTTCAGGGTGAAACAAAATGACAGTACGGTATCGCAGTATCATTCCCATTTGCTGGAAAATATAAGGGATGAATTTGAGCATAACCTCTCACAACAAATTTATGTATCTGCTGAGGGGTGGGAATATGTTGTCAATGCCAAGGAAGGAATTATCAAATTGATAAATACGGCTTCAATGGAACTTAAGGAAGATGCGCCTGCCAATCAGTTGGCGAGGAAGATTTTTGAAAAATCAGCTGAGCATGGCTTAAAACCTCTGGAAGGGGCAAAATTGTTTTTGAAAAGAGAGGTTAGAACGTTTTTTTAATCCCATAAGTCCACCATTTAATAAAGGATGTCAAAATAGGGAGGTTAGTTTTAGCTCCATTTTTCGTTGTAACTAATAGATTCCTCACTGCATCACTCCGCTATCGCTCCGTGATTTGTTACGGAATGACGG
>CAYFQK010000175.1:0-7239 GCA_964345255.1 uncultured Bacteroidales bacterium
AAGCAAATTCGTTATTATATTGGGGTTTTACTCGATAAAAAGAAATAATGGAATCTAAAAAACCAAACTTTTTCATTATAGGGGCGGCCAAGGCCGGCACAACGTCTTTGCATCAATACCTTAAGAAGCACCCTGAGATTTATTTCAGCCCTGTAAAGGAACCCAATTATTTTTCAACTGATATCAAAGTAGCGCATTTTTCACCCACATACCGTAAGAATACTTTTCTGGATGTTGAGGAATATTTCCGGCAACCACAGCTTACTCACCTGCAACTTACTTTCGTCAGAAAAGCTGAGCATTACAAGCGTCTTTTCAAAGATGTATCGCAGGAGAGCGCCATCGGGGAAGCCAGTACTAGCTATCTGTATTCAAAGGAAGCTGCCGCTAATATCAAGGCCTACCGTCCGGATGCTAAGATAATTGCTGTGCTGAGGAATCCCCTAAAGCGTGCTTTTTCTCACTACCAAATGGCATTGCGCTACGGGCATACCCATTTGGAATTTGAAGAGGCGATAAAGCAGGATTACAGCAGAGCACAAAAGGGCTGGGGCATTTCTGAGCTGTTTATTGAGCTGGGTTTGTATTATGAGCAGCTGAAAAGATACTATGAGGTGTTTCCTTCCAGCCAGATTAAAGTTTTGTTATTTGATGATTTGGTAGATAATCCCGCAGCAGTTTTAAACGAATGCCATCAGTTTTTGGGGGTAACAAAACAGCCGCCTGCCTCATTTGATCTATATAATCAAGCCAGGATACCTAAGCATAAAGTGATTAATAAGCTTGCTACAAAATGGGGGCTAAAAAATCTGCTGAAAACCACCTTGCCGCAAAACCTGCAGGAAAAACTGAAATCCGGGTTTTTTTCAACATCCGCATCAAGACAACTTTCAAACGAATCTCTGCAATTTATGGAAAGCATTTACAAGGAGGATATCCAAAAAACTTCCAGGCTAATTGGTAGGGAATTAACATTTTGGTTGGAAAATCAACAATAGAATTTATTGCATATTTCCATATATAAGCGTATATTTACGAGCTGATTATAACCTTTCAAAGGAGTAGTTTATGAGGTTTATCACTTCTGTACTTTTTGTAATATGCACATTACCGGTAATTGCTCAGGAGTTGCCTTATGAATTTGATTTGCGCGATGTAGATGGGGAGAATTTTGTTACCAGTATAAAAGATCAGCAAGGCGGAACATGTTGGACGTTTGCTTCAGTGGCCTCCATGGAAATTAACCTGGAGATGACTAACATCTGGACCCTAAGTGGTGAAGAGGACGAGGCTAACCTGGCCGAATACCACATGGATTGGTGGAATGGGTTTAACGATTATTACAATGATGATGCACCCAATCCCTCAGGATATGGCATCCCCGTGCATGATGGAGGGAACTTCCGGTTGGCATCAGCTTACCTCACCAGGGGATCGGGGGCGGTAAGAGAAGAGGACGGTCAGTCTTTTGAAAGTCCGCCGCAAATGTCTAACTCCGGCTATCATTATTTCAGGCCCCGCCACATTGCCTGGCTGAATGCGGGCGAAGACCTGGAGAATATCAATGAGATAAAACATGCGATAAAGGATCACGGGGGTGTAGCTACCTGTATTTCGTATGATGATAATTTTATTGATTGGCAATACAACCACTATCAACCGCCCGAAAATACAGAGGAGCCTAATCATGCAGTAACGATCATTGGCTGGGATGACCGCCGAATTACCGGAGCTCCCTACCGGGGCGCATGGATATGTAAAAATAGCTGGGGCTCATCGTGGGGGAACAATGGGTATTTTTGGGTATCCTATTACGATAAATATGCCGGAAAACATCCAACTATGGGAGCTGTCGTTTTTGCCGATGTCAGGAAACCGGAGTTTGATAATTTTTATTTTCATGATTACCATGGGTGGGTAGATACACTTTATGAGGCCGGTGCTGTTATGAATCATTTTGTTGCTGACAATGATGAGATTATCAAAAGCGTAAATTTTGTCACCGCAGCAGACTCTGTGGGGTATACCCTTAAAATATTTAAATCTTTCGATAATAATGAGTTATCCGATTTAGCTTATTCACAAACAGGAATGGCTGATCAGCCGGGATTTCACTCGACCGACTTGAGTCCCGTAGTATCTATCCTCAAAGGTGAAGATTTCTATATCTATTTGCGCCTGACGCATGGAGGCTACGGCTACGACCGGTCACATACCCCGGAGACTCTTCTGAGTGAAGGCTCCAAAGAATTTGTGCCTTCTTCGGCAAACGAAGGAGAATCTTATTATCTGGCTAATATGGTTTGGAAAGATTTTTATTCTTACGAAGATCCATCCGGATATGACCAGACAGGCAATTTTTGTATTAAAGCTTATTCCTTGCTTAATCCTCAAACAGGATTCCCGAAAACAGAGAAGAAAACCGGAACAGAGGTTTATGCGCGTGATAGAACGCTTTTTGTGAAATCTCAAAAAAACGGTGGGGGAAACAGGGTATTGACGATTTTCAGCCTCGAGGGAAGAAAAATGTTATCCTTTAACATCCCTGGCTCCGGGGTATCGCAAGTCAAACCATCGCTACCCGAGGGAGTCTATATTTATCGCTTGAGTGATAAAAATCAGACGCTTTCTTCAGGAAAGATTTTCTGGAAATAACAGTTTTTTGAACGCTAAATCTGTAGCTTTACTAATTATCATTAAAAAGCTAGTTAAGGGATTAAGTCTTTGTTAATGATTATACCCCCGACTATAATAAAATGTTATTTTTGCGGCGTTTTAAAAGCGCTATAAAAATAGGGGAATGATTTATTATTTGCTGAAGCTATTGATTAAGCCTATTCACAGGCTTTTCTACAAAAGAGTAATAATTGAAGGGAAAAGCAATATTCCCGAAGGAGCCGTTATATTTACCCCCAATCATCAAAATGCAATGATGGATGCATTGGCGGTAATAACCACCAGTGGGCGTAATCCTTACTTTCTTGCCCGAGCTGACTTTTTCTCTAAGTTTTTCATGAGGATATTATTAAGCTTGCTGCGAACTATTCCTGTCTACAGGAAAAAAGACGGAGCACAAAGTCTGGATAAAAACGAGCAGGTATTTGATAAAGCAAGTCGGCTGCTGACAAAAGGAAAATCGTTAGTGATTTTTCCTGAGGCCGGACATAACGACCAAAACAGACTTCAGGCACTAAGGAAGGGTTTTGTGAGGATAGGCTTTAAAGCACAGGAATTTTCCGGTTTTAAAGAAGATATTTTTGTTGTGCCTGTGGGAATATTTTACAGTGATATGACCCGCTTCAGAGGCTCTGTTCATATCCGTTACGGGAAGCCGGTATCTTTAAAAACCTACAAGGAGCTTTATGAAAAGAATCCTCAGAAAGCTTTTAATGTTGTGAAATCGAATATCGCTAAGCGTATCATCCCCATGATGATAAATATTAAGAACCAGGAACATCTTCAGACGTTTAACCGCCTCATTACTATCTATCATGAAAAGCTTTTGCCTGCTCTGGGCATGGAGAAGAAAAACGAAAAGAATCTATTCCTGTCACGGCAGAAAGTGGTGTACCTCTTAAACCAGATTTATGAGCGTACTCCTGAAGTTTTTAATAATATCCGGTTAAAAGTAGATGATTATTTTAATGAATTAAAAAGGCTAAACTATTCAGACAAGACCATAAAAGATTATCTCAATAATAACTTTAATATCCCTGCAAAAACCGTTATTCTGACGCTTACACTGCCTGTTTTTATTTATGGCTTTATTCATAACATTTTTCCTTACATCATACCAAAAATGATAGCCGGAAAGTATGCAGGAAAACATTACAAAAGTTCATTTAAGTTTGGTATAGGTCTGCTAACATTTCCACTTTTTTATGCCCTTGAAATCATTCTGGCATCATTTATAATAAAAACCGCTTATATTTTAATCTTATATGGACTTTCCATTCCTGCAACCGGATTGGCGGCTTTTTATTGGTATCAGTCTGCCGCGAAGTTGAGAAATAAAATCAAGTTAAGCATTGCCGAAAAAAGGGAAAAAGGAGAATATTACGAGATGCTTCGCAAAAGAAGAGAAATTATTTCAGCAGTGGATGAGGCTGTAAGTCCTTATTTTTAGCCGGCAATCCCCAACTGACGATTAATTTTTCTTTGTCGGCTTATGCGCTGTTTTATGATGTCATTATAATCTTTGAATACCTGAAAATGAGGTCGTTTTTTTAGCGCTTCCTCTATCCAGTACTTTGCCATGTCAAGTTCGCCAAGCATCTCAGAAGCTACCGCCATATTATAAGCCGCAATGGCGTGTTTTGCCCTGTCGCCCTCATTTGCAACGTTGCGCCAGACAGCAGCTGCTTTTTTCCATTTTTTATCTATAGCATATTCCGTGGCTTTAGACATTGTTTTGCTGAAATATTCAAAATACAATCGTTCAATTTCTTGCCAATAGGGTGAGATTTCCCGGGCATATCTCCGGCCGGCCTGATAGGAGGCCTCCTGGATCGCTTCCTTTCGGTTGGGTAGATTATTGCGCGCACTGCGCATCGAATAATCCACACCCTCAAACCATACTGTATCGCGGTCGTAATAACTATCAACTGCATTCAACCGATCAGGCGCATAGGTCCTCCACACGGTGAGAAGACTTGTGGCTCGCACTCCCACTACTTCAAATCCCGAGGAATAATAATTCAACGAATCAAAACTGTGAAAAGCTTCCAGGGCAACAACAGCATCAGCGCCGGTTTCCCGGCATATCCTGTTGATTTCTTTGTTGGACATCTGTTCCAGGAACTCATAATCTTTTACATTTTGGTGAATTATGGTGTCGTTTTTAACAACATCCATCCGGGGAGCCGTATTCAGGTGATAGGAGAGGGAGTAAAGCGCGTTATCGGAGACAATGCTGTCAAGATAGTTTTTTTCTCGCTCATAGCTGCTATAATCGTAATAGATCCCGGTTTTAGATCGTTCACTTTCCGGGAGGTAACTTCTGTTGACCATCGTTACTTTATTAATATCATCAGGGAAAGCCCCCTTAGCAGGATAGAGGATTTCAACTTCTGTATATCGTGGCGCATAGCACCCACTGAGTAACAGCAGAGCGGTGGAAAATATTATATTTAGACGAATATAAAATGATTTCATGCTATTAGTTTTTCCAAAAATAGAAACAAAAAAAATACCATCCTTAACCATTATCAATGACTTGTTTTTATCAGTAATGGTTGTACAACGCCATTGATGTACACTTGTTGATTTTGATTTGTTAATCTTTTGTATAGACCATGAGGGGGCGAATTCAGAATATTTACATATAATAGATGAAATAATGATTTAAATACTTGATTTTAGGCTATTTTCATATTAATTTTAATGTATAATACAGCTCAGGCTGTTCTTCATTATCTTCCGGTTTTGTGTTGTAAGCCTGTCGGTACTTTGCCGGCAGGTTTTTTATGTGGTGCCTGTATCAGCAGCAATTCGTTACTGGCCCGCAATTCTTCTGGCCATATTCCTGAATATCAGTTTATGAAAGGGGAGCAGAGTGACCCAATAGAGTCTGCCAAAGACCCCTCTTGGTCGAAAAGTAGCCGTTTGGATAAGCATATTATCATCGATATTGAACTCAAGCCAGGCCTCGCCGGGAAGCTTCATTTCAGCATACAAAAGCAGGCGCATGCTTTGTTTATCAGCTACGACTACGCGCCAGAAATCCAGGGCATCCCCCGCGTGGAGATCGTCAGGGTTAGTGCGTCCTCTTCTTAAACCGACGCCTCCGGCAAAGCGATCGATAAATCCGCGGATAGCCCATAAAAAAGTAGCGTAATACCATCCTTTCTCTCCTCCAACCGACCATACTCTATCCAGGGCCTCCTTTTCGCTCCCTGAAAGGTCGAATACCTGAACGTCCTTAAAGCAACCATACGAAGGTACGCGAACAAATTCAGTTACTTTTTGTGTGGACATGCTACTAATAAAGGCATCCTTCCAGCTTGATAATACCATGTTCTGCTCAATGCGTTCAAAAGCCAACTCGATTGATTTTCTGTAAGAAATGGTTTCTATATCCAGAAGCTCTTTTAATCGGTTATCACGACATACCACGTCGATCTTCATTGAATCCACCAGGTTGATTGCCAGCTTGTATGATGTGGAAGTGACGAAATAAAGCCAGTAAGACGACAGTCGTGGAGTCATAACCGGCAGGGTGAAAATGAATCGCTTGATATTCCGCACCCTGGAATATACCAGCATCATTTTTTTGTAGGTAAGTATTTCCGGCCCGCCAATATCAAAGGTTTGATTCATGGTAGCGGGATGATCAATGACCCCGGTCAGGAACTTCACCACATCTCTTATGGCGATGGGTTGTATGCGGGTGTTGACCCACTTGGGGGTGACCATAACTGGTATTTTTTCCACCAGGTCTCTTATAATCTCGAATGAGGCGCTGCCTGAACCCACTATTATACCTGCTCGCAGAATAGTTGCCGGTACGGAAGAGTTGTTAAGAATCTGTTCTACGTTGAACCTCGATTGCAAATGGGGTGAAAGATTTTGCGAATCATTGATAATGCCTGTTAGATAGATAACCTGGCGGGCATTGGTTTTGTTGAGGTATTCCGCGAAATTCCCGGCGGCAGTCTCCTCCAGTGAAACAAAATTTTTGATAGAGGCCGACATGGAGTGTATAAGATAGTAAGCAATATCAATATTATATGGTAAATTATTTAAGGTGTCTTTTTCCAGAAAATCAACTTCCCGTATGTCAACTTGTTTGAGCAGGGAGGGCTCCATCGACAACCGGTTTTTATCCCGTACACAACAAACCACTTCGTAGCCACTGTCTACAAGTACTGGTATAAGCCTTTTGCCTATGTATCCATTCGCTCCTGTTACTAGTATTTTCATTTTATGGTTCTAAGATATAAGAATATATGCTTCAGTGAAACTAAAAGAAGAATTTTAAGTAATTCTTAACTTTTTAATTGTTTATTTAGAGCTAATGAAGCGTTCGAACTGCTGCTGACGAATCTTTACGGCATGAATACTGTAAATGACCAGATAAATCAGTGACGTCAACAACCCAATTACCCCTAATGCGATTAAAATATTTGTTATATCCCAACTCAATGACAGCCCTTCCTCCCATTTCCTCAAATCCCTTGTCATACCGAAGCACCAGATCAAAAAATTGCTCCACTTCACACCATGACAACAAAGAACTAT
>CAYFQK010000176.1:0-7215 GCA_964345255.1 uncultured Bacteroidales bacterium
GATTTTAGCCCCCGCTTTAAGGCCTTCCTCCTTCACCTCAGGATTCATAGCCAGTAATTCTGACTGTGATACACCAAATCTCTTTGATATACTGAAAACGGTTTCTTTAGGTTTTACTGAATAATATTTAAAAGATTGTGCTTGAGAAACGCTCTTGTCGATCTCTTTTTTCTCTTCATCAGCCTTCTCTGCCAAATAAACCGGAATTATCAAAACTTGTCCTTCCATCAGCTCTTCTTCAAGTCCGGGATTTACTTTCCGGATGTCATCCATAGACACATTATACTGCTTTGCCAGGCTATAAAGGGTTTCTTTGGCTTTCACCTTATGATATTCAAACCTTTCCTTCTGCTGCTTCTCAAGCTCTATCTCCCGCTCTGCTTCCTCCACCGCTGATGTTTTGTCAACATCATCCTGCGTTTCCAATTCAGCGCCGGAGGTCATCAGGTCTTTTTCCACTTTCTCCTGGCCGGTAGCCTCAATGTCCTCCTCAAATGGAATCCGTAATATCTGATTGGCTTTAATTTCACTTCCCTCTTCCAGTCCCGGAGTCATCTCAATGATTTTTTGGGGAGCCACCTCATAAACCCGGGCTATAGCCTCAAGCTTTTCGCCGGGCTGAACAAGGTGAATATAAAACATTTCCCCTTTGATCTCCTCCACAACAGAAGACTTCTGAGGCTCCTGTGCATGTGCGGGTTCCGGTACCATCCAGATAATCAATATAAAAATCAACAATATCGCAGGATTCTTGCTCAGCATAATTACTTAATTTAATTCCAGTATAATATCATCGTGTTTTGATAACGCGCAGTCATTTTTCTAATCCTTTTTTATCATTCCCATTCTATGGTAGCCGGCGGTTTTGAACTAATATCATACACCACTCTGTTAACGCCTTTTACTCTGTTAATCACTTTATTGGAAATTTTTGCCAAAAACTCATAGGGCAGATGAGACCAGTCTGCCGTCATACCATCTGTAGACTCTACAGCCCTCAATGCCACTACGTTTTCATACGTTCGCTCATCGCCCATAACGCCTACGGCATTAACCGGCAGCAATACAGCCCCGGCCTGCCAAACCTTATCGTAATGTCCTTCTTCTTTAAGGCCGTCTATAAAAAAGCGATCTACCTGCTGCAAAACAGCTACCCTGTCCGGGGTCACTTCGCCAAGAATCCGGATCGCTAATCCCGGACCCGGGAAGGGATGCCGCCCCATTATTTTTTCATCTATATCTATAGACCTTCCTGCTCGCCGCACCTCATCCTTAAACAAGCTCTTTAGCGGCTCAATTACTTTCAGGTGCATTTTATCAGGAAGACCACCTACATTGTGATGCGATTTAATGGTGGCAGAAGGCCCTTTTACGGAAACCGACTCTATGACATCAGGATAAATTGTTCCCTGGGCAAGCCATTTCACATCTTTAATGGCTTTCGCCTGATGATCAAACACCTCAATAAACGTTTTTCCTATGGCTTTTCTTTTCTCTTCGGGGTCTGTTTTTCCTTTTAAGGCGCTGTAAAACTCTTCTTTTGCATCCACACCTTTCACATTCAGACCCATATGCTTATAAGAGTCGAGCACTTCTTCAAACTCCCCCTTCCGAAGTAACCCATTATCCACAAAAATACAGTGAAGTTGGGTTCCTATGGCTTTATGCAGCAGCATGGCGGCCACCGAAGAATCCACGCCTCCTGATAATCCTAAAACTACTTTGTCATTACCGATTTCCTTTTGCAGGGATTGGATTGTTTCACTAACAAAAGACTCGGGAGTCCACGACTGGCCGGCGCCACATATTTCCACAACAAAATTCTGCAGCAGCGTTTTTCCTTCCACTGTATGATAAACTTCAGGATGAAACTGTATTCCATAGGTTTTTTCATCCGCGATTTTAAAACCGGCCACTTTTACATCTTCTGTGCTGGTGATGATTTCAAAATTTTGAGGGAGCGACAGGATTGTATCACCATGCGACATCCACACCTGGCTGCCATAAGTCATGCCTTTCATCAGCTCACTTTCGTGATTGATATAAGAAAGATTCGCACGACCATACTCCCGTATTTCGGATGGAAGCACTTCTCCCCCTTCGAGGTTAGCGAGGTATTGTGCGCCGTAACACACTGCCAATACAGGAAGACTTTTGCGTATCCGGCGTAAATCAGGGATGGGCGCATCTTTGTCCTTAACGGAATGCGGACTGCCGGATAATATTACTCCAATAAAATCTTCTGTAATTTCAGGGATTTGGTTATACGGATAAATATCACAATAAACATTCAACTCCCTGACTCTCCTGGCAATAAGTTGCGTATACTGAGAGCCGAAATCAAGAATCAGTATTTTCTCTTCCATTGCACAAATATACGACTTCGTATTTAGTTCGCCGCGGCGAGTAAATAAAAAAACACATCCGGATACCACAGTAACGATATTTCCTCAAGATTTTTGACGGATAAAATGTGGCGCCAATGACCGAATTTCGGTTGCAGATTATGCAAAAATCATGACCTGACAATAAATGCTTCTCTTACCACCTCAATGAAACCTACTTTCCACCCGGTGGACAATGCTCTTTCAAAAAGTTGGTATATAAGGTCGACAAATGATTGAAGGTGCCCACCCCTTCTCTAAAGCTGTGAGAGCGGTTTGGATAAGGCATAAACTGAAATTGCTTGTTATGCTTTATTAATTCATTCAACAACAGCTCTGCATTTTGATAATGCACATTATCGTCGCCTGTGCCGTGAATATAAAGCAAGTTCCCTTCTAAATTTTTGGCATGCGTAATGGGAGAACCCTCAATAAAATCTTCCCTGTTTTCCTGTGGCAGGCCCATATAGCGTTCCTGGTAAATATTGTCGTAGGACAACTGATTGGCCACTGCCGAAAGTGATATGCCCGTTTTGTAAATCTCAGGATACTTAAACATCAGGTTGAGCGTAGCCGATCCGCCACCGCTGTGGCCCCACACAGCTATCCTGGTAGAATCCACAAAATCCCATTTCAGGATTTCCTTTGCTGCATTCGCCTGGTCGTTGATATTCACCACGCCAATCTTTCTGTAAATCGACTTTCTCCATTCCCGGCCTTTCGGAGCCGGTGTACCCCGGTTATCCACCGAAACGTAGATATACCCGTCATCGGCCATATTTCCTCTGTAAAACCAATTTCTATGCACATTATAGGTGTCGTTTACGGTGGTTGATGCCGGTTCAGAATACACGTAAAACACTACCGGATATTTCTTCGTGGAATCGAAATCGGTGGGCTTTACCATCCATCCGTCCATTTCAACACTATCGGCGGTTACTATCGTAAAGAACTCAGTAGTTGTTTCCTTTTCTAATTCTTTCAGGTTATTTACAATGCTTTCTTCTTCGCTTAACGCTTTATGATCGGCAACGGTAATAAATTCGCTGGTGCGTGGCGTGTAGTGGTTAGTGAAAGTATGCAACGCATAGGCGCCATTCGGGGAAAAATAGTAATCATGCGTACCCTTCAGGCTTTCGGGACTCACCAGTTTGTTTTTCCCTTTTCCGTTCAGCTTCGTCTTGTACAAATATTTCTGCGTGGCATTATGCGGGGATGCCATGTAATAGACCTCCCCTTCTTGTTGGTTGATATGCTTTAAATCGATTACATCGAAATCGCCTTTCGTCACCAACACTTCCGGCTTTCCTTCCAGAGAAACCCGGTACAAATGCCTCCATCCGTCTTTTTCTGAAGCCCACAGAATGCTGTTGTTCTTTTCCAGGAACATGAAATTGTTTGTATAATCAATGGCGTAGCGGTTGCCCGGTTGAAACAGATCTACCCAGGCTTCGTCCGACTCTTCGTAAATCACCTTAGTGTCTCCTTCAGAGGCATCGGCAACATAAAGTTTGCTATGGTTTTGTTTCCGGTTTAGCTGCTGAATGAGCAGCTTATCGGTAGCAGGAATAAACTCCATCCTCACGATGTAGTGCTGACGGGCATCTCCCGGAACATCCATCCAGGTTGTTTTGGCATCGGAAATATTTACCGTCCCCACCCTGCATGCCGATGGTGTTTCACCCACTTTGGGATATTCTATGGGGATGATTTGCGAATAGATGGAATCCGTGTTGTTGATCATGTAAAACTCCTTGATGTCGCTGGCATCAATCTGCCAGTAGGCAATGGATTTACTGTCCGGACTCCACCGGAAACCATCGCGGCAGGCAAATTCTTCCTCGTAAGCCCAGTCGAAAGTCCCGTTGATTAACGACACCGTGCCATTGGTGGTCAAAGGTTTAATCTCTCCACTACCCAATTCTTCGTAGTAGAGGTTGTTTTCCGAAACGTAGGCCACCTTTTCACCGTCGGGTGAAAATTTTGCAAACATCAGCGAAGACTCCGGCAGGGTTTTGCCCATCTGCGACAGCTTGCCCGTCTCAAAGTCAAACACCCAGTAGTCGCCTTTGGTGTTCAGTCGCCACACTTTCTTCGTATTGGTAAACAGCAGCACCTTTTGCTGGTCTGTCGAGAATGAAAAGTGCGCCACCACTATCGGTTCTGTAGCTCCTTCCGGGGTTAATTGCTCCCGGGAAATCACCACCTCCTTTTCCTTATCGGGAAGGGTATACGTAACCAGTTCATTTTTTTCTAAACGGAAATAAGCATCACCATCGTTCGTCCAGTTGATTTGCGCATGCAAATTCAATCCCAAAAAGGAAAAACAAAATATTGCAAAAATCTTAAACGAAACAAAACGGATAATCGAGGACTTTTTTAAGGTTTTCATTGGTTGATATTGTTTATTGCTTTATTGATTTGGATTCAAAGATAGGGTTTTTGGTTGGTTACCGAATTGAATTATGATATGCAATCGGGAGTGTCCAAAAAAGACCATAAAGTTTAAGTCCATTGCAGTCATTCTAAAAATGACTGTATAAGTAGAACCGTCCTGCCAACGCGTGTTAAGAACCTGCATTTTTTATTTTCTTCATTTCTCTTATCGAACTGGTCCAGTATCTTGTCCCTTCCCGTTTTAATTCAAACGGTGTCTGATTTAGAAGACCATTCTCGTATACCACATTCATAAACTCAAAACTTTCGTATTTGTAATTATAATGGATTTTGAAACCATCAACTAAATAGTTAATTCTACCAATAGCACTTTTGTTATTATTTGTCTTATAGAAACAAAGTTCAGTTGGTTTCCAAATAGTTTCAATTTCCTTTTGATGATTAATAACATCATCATTAACAAGTTGCTCAGTCAGTCTTTTGAAAAATAAACTATTAATTTCTTTCAAGTCTTTTTTTAAGATTGCTGGAATAACAACAGAATAATGCGTCAGGCTATTCACAAAAGCCAAGCATTTCTTTCTTTCAATGAAAAAGAGATGGGCGTTCCAATCATTTATTGTCAATTCATTTGAGTCAGCAGGAAGATTTGTTTCTACTTTCCCAATAAAGTCTTGTAATTTTTTTGTGCAGTAAACACTGGTCATATAGTTTCATTTTTAATTTTTATTCGTATTGAACTGACAAGTGTAGCTGGAGTTCGAAGTGATAACGAGGCTAGGAGCTACACAATGTTATCTTTGGCTACAGTAATTTATTTTACATCGACTTCACCTGTTTCGTACATACATTATGAACTAAATCCCGCATTCGCAGGATAGCTTTTCAAAAATATTAAAAATCCTCTCTGTTCTGGTTTACGTATACCTGTCTACTTTAACCAAAACCTAAGAGCTATGCGAAAAATACTATCCCAAAGCATATCAAACCTTCACTAAGTGCATAGCTTATTGCGTCTTACGGGTAATACCCACTCATATTCCTATATATTAGCTTTCGCTATTCACTTATTTCAAGAGTGTTATGATAATGAATAGTTTATCCTACTCTGAAATTTAATCAGTGAAATAAAGATTATCTATTACAACAGATCCTTCTGCAAAATTTTCATCGGCATCTTGTGGATTCCACACTGAAAAAGGTATTGTTATTTGTGTTAGGTCTAAACCCGAAAAATCAGCAAGGGGAATACTGTATTCCTGAAACCCTTGTCCGACGTCTGTCGCTGTATAATCTTCCAGAAATACAGCAAAGTTTGTCGAAGGGCTTTCTAATTTTATTTCAGCATTTGTTATGGAAGCGGGTTTGTTTAGTGAAAACTTAATAAAACTGTAACTGCCTAAATCTACTGGATTTTCGAGTTCAATATAGCCACCTCCCCAATTGCCACCCGGATAGTTAAAAATCAAACTGGAATCGCCATCAGTTACGATATCTGAGGCAGCTACAAGTGGTTCTCCACCACCGCCATAAACGACTACTGATGCGTTTCCAAGATCGTTGAATCCATCTTTTATAGCATATTGAGCCAAACTTGACTCAATATTTTGTCCTATTGTTTCTTCTTCAACGTCCAGTGTTGGAGCTTCGGGTGCATTGAATCCATTTTTTTCAAAAACCCGAACATAATCTACGTACATTGTCTGCGGAAAAGATGTGGTCTGGTCTGGTGCTCCTGGCCAATAACCCCCTACGGCCACATTAAACACTAAATAAAAACTCCTGAGAAATTCTTTCATATCATCAGCAACCTGAACTTTTTGAATCTCTGTGCCATCAACACTGAATGCCATATTCTCCGGTGTCCAATCAAGGCTAAAAATATGATATGCATCATTAAAAGTCTCCCCCGATAATTCGTAGTTTTCCTGAATCTCCCCCTTTGTGTTTTCGCTATCGGTATAATGTAATGTGGAGTACATTTTACCAGGTTCATTGCCTAATATTTCTACTATATCAATTTCACCACACCCAGGCCAATCTATTTGGTCGATATTATCTCCGAGCATCCAAACTGCAGGCCATATCCCCTGCCCTTTAGGCATTTTAGCCTTAATATCAACACGCCCAAAACGTATGCTAACATTGTTTTTTGTGGTCATCCTGGCAGAGGTAAATCCTCCGGACCCATCACTTAAAGCTCTGATGTAAAGTGCCGATAATTCACCATCACTTTCAATACCAGAATTATCCTCATTCATTGTGTATAATTGCAATTCGTCATTTCCCCAACCGGCAGGCAGTCCATAATCAGTACCGTCACCCGTTTCATACTGCCAGCTAGCCGGGTCTATTGACGAATTATTGAATTCATCTGACCAGACTAAAGAATAACCATCAGGTACATTGATTTGATCATTTGGGTCACCGTTAC
>CAYFQK010000177.1:0-7148 GCA_964345255.1 uncultured Bacteroidales bacterium
CAGGCTGATGTGATTCATGTAGCCGATGCTGACAAAGACATCATCAGCTCATACGATCACCTGGTAATCGGTGGATCGACCTGGGGAGCCGGTGAAATCCAGGACGATATGGATGATTTCTTCCAAATCCTGGATGAAGTGAATTTGGAAAGTAAAAAAGTGGCATTGTTCGGTCTTGGTGATCAGGTGGCATACCCTTATGCTTTCGCCGATTCTCTGGGCGATTTATATGATAAAATGGTGGGGAAAAAGGCCAATATTGTTGGGGAATGGCCCACCAAAGGATATGAATACAAATCTTCAAAAGCCGAGCGCAACGGGAAATTTGTCGGACTGGTAATGGATGTGGATAATCAGCCCGAAAAAACCGAAGAACGCGTAAAAAAATGGGTCGATCAGTTAAAAAAGGAATTTAAGTAACGTAAACCCACTTAAGGTATTCCCATAAAAAGAAAAGGGCTGCCTGATGGCAACCCTTTCCCTTTTTTATTCCTATAAATGCTTCTCCTTATTCGGGATGAATAGCCTCTACAGGGCAAACATCTGCGCATGCACCACAATCGGTACATACATCAGGATCAATTTTGTATATGTCGCCCTCTTCTATTGCGTCAACGGGGCATTCATCAATGCAGGATCCACATGCTGTGCAGTCTTCTGTTATTACGTAAGCCATAGTATTTACTCTTTTAAATTTTGAAAAACATTAGTTAATGAACTACGTCGTTCAGTTGCAAAAATAGTTATTTTCTAACTTTTGGAAATTCCAATTAACAAAATCCTTCAATTTATATAGTTTCTAAAGTTTTTCCCCCGGGCTTTATCACTCCAGCGGGAATGAGTAGTTGGGGAAAAAATCTTCCAGGGCAAATGATTTAGCAACGTATCCCCGTGCCATGGGAATTTCTTCGCCCTCTTCGGGGCCGCTGACTACCTCACCGAAAATGTTGTACACATTGCCGAATTCATCTCTCATCACTTCCGGCAGACGATTTGTGACGGCCTCATAATCGCGGAAAGCGAACTTCGTTCCTTTGGGATTGAATCCAACCATAAAGCGGTGTTTTTGACTGCCAGCTACCAGGTAATCGCCATCGGAGGTGGAGGCTCGCCGCAGTGTTACCTCCTTCCCGAATTGCCCATACCTGAAGAGATAGGTCTGGCCGGGACCAATAATTCCATAAAGGGTATCTCCTTTGATGTTTGGCCCGGAACTGTTCTTTAGTCCCGGATACTCCCAGTAATTCACTGACTTGGAAGGAATGAGTACAAGCGCATTTTCATAGAGGATTCTGGCTGTACCCCAGTTCGTCTCTACCAGGTCGAGCACCTTCGGGGATTTGTTGTAATAGGCGCCGTTCACACATTTCAGCATCATCTGCGACCAGAAACTTTCGGTATTTCTGTCGTAGGGCATCAGGTTGCGGTTGTACAGCATCCCCGATACGCCAAACTCGGTGACTTTGCCGGCAATCTTCCGGCCCCAGTTGATGCCGCTGCCGGTGATGGGGCAAAACGTAACGGCATGGGCGGTTCCTCCAGTCATGTCATTTACCACCTCGTGGTGGGCGATGTATTGATGGGGATATATTTTAACCGTGGAACCGTTTTTATATATCAACACCCGCTGCTGATTGTCAAGCCCTTCCACATTAGAAATACGCTTAAATTTCGGATCATCGATGGAAGGAATGATATCCATTGCGTCGGGACTGTTGTCGATCTGGTTCTCGGGAATCAGCCATTGTCCTTCAAAATCGGTAGCATCTCCCTGCTCATCGTCAAATTTGGGTTTTGAGGTTTCTTCTTCACACCCCGCTAAAAAAGCCACTATTATCAAAAGAAATATATACCTCATAGCACATCCGTTTAATTTCTTTCAAAAATAGCATCCATAAAGGCAAAAATCTGTCGGTAAGACGACAAAGTATGTTTATTCGGATAATTCCGCTAAAGCTTAACCATTACATGGTTCGCTGGATGGGTTTTTATAGGTTCGCTTTTTTACTGAAAATAAATAATTTTGATCCCGGAAATAAAAACAAAAGGGGCACATATCGTGTTTCTTTGTATTCTGACTAAGGTAAAATGAGCCACCATCATCAAGGAAAAAATATCAACGAGAAAAACCTCAGGATAAGCATTATTCTTAACCTGTCTATTTCGCTGGCAGAGGTTATCGGAGGACTTATCGCCAACAGCCTGTCATTGCTGTCGGATGCCCTGCATAACCTCAGCGACGGGCTGGCGCTGCTGATGGCTTATATCGCTAATAAATTCAGTAAAAGAGATGCCAATCAGTCTAAGACCTTTGGATATAAGCGCGTAGAGATATTAAGCGCCTTTTTGAATTCGGTAATCCTGGTAGGGGTTTCTATTTATCTTTTCGTCGAAGCGGTAGAGCGATTTTTTAACCCGGAACCCATCCATGGAATGGTGATGTTGTCGGTGGCTGTAATAGGACTTATCGCCAACCTGGTTTCCGTCATTATTCTTCAGCGCGACTCCAAGCACAACCTGAACATTAAAGCCGCCTACCTCCACCTTATCGGCGATACCCTCAGCTCCGTTGCCGTTATTGCAGGAGGACTCCTCATATACTATTACGAAGTCTACTGGGTCGATCCGCTGGTGACCATCATCATTGGGGTGTACATTCTCAGGCATGCCTACTCCATCCTTAAGGAAACCATCGACATCTTAATGCAGGGAACCCCGAAGGAAATCGATCTGGAAAAGATAAAAACACAGGTGGAGGCCATTAAAGAAGTGCACAATATTCACCATGTACATACCTGGGCGCTTAACGAAAAGGAAATTCATTTTGAGGCGCACGTGGATGTTAAAGAAGATTTAAGATTAACGGAAACCGACGAAGTGCAGGATAAGATTTCCACGTTGCTTCATAAGAACTTTGGTATTCATCATGTCACCCTGCAATTTGAGCAAAATGCATGCAGGGAAAAGGAATTAGTAAAAAATCATAACCGATAAAATATAACAACATGAAACGAAACTGGATTATACCACTGGCATTTGCGGCCCTGATTTATCTCCCGGGAGCGCTTATAGCGCAGCCCCCCGACATAACGGCTGATGAACTCGAGGGCCACGTTACCTACCTGGCCGGTGATGATTTGAAAGGGCGGAAGGCTGGCAAAGCGGGTGGCCGAAAAGCCGCCGAATATATCCGTGAGCAGTTCAGGAATTATGGCCTGGAATTGATGATGGATGAGGGCTTTCAGAAATTTGAGCTGATAAATGCCGCCGAGGCAGGTCCTAAAAATTTGCTGAAGGTTAACGGCGATAAAGCCATGGCAGGAGATGATTTCAACCCGGTATCATTTTCAGCTAATAAGCAGCTTTCCGCTGAAGTGGTTTTTGCCGGATACGGGTTTGACATCGACAAAGACACGCTCCAGTGGCACGATTACCAGGGTATTGATGCCGAAGGCAAATGGGTAATGATGTTCCGCGGCGACCCGGAACCGGACAATCCCCATAGCCCGTTTGTAACCTACGCCATGCCTCGCAGTAAGGTTGTTACTGCCGAAGACCACAATGCCGGCGGCGTACTCTTCATCACACCTGAAGGGATGAATGAAAAGGACCAGCTACCGGGCATTTTTTACGATAAAACAGCCACCAAGTCAGAGATTCCTGTACTAACCATCACACGCGCCCTGGCCGATAAAATGCTGGCCGGACAGGAGATGACCGTTAGCCGGCTGGAAAAGAAGCTTACCGAAGAGCGGGAGCCCCACAGCTTTGAAACGGAAACTAAAGTCAAAGCAAGGGCAGATGTCATCCTCGAGAAAGCCGTTACACAAAATGTGATGGCCCGCATCAGGGCCTCACAAAGCGAGGAGTATATAGTTATCGGTGCGCATTACGACCACCTGGGGATGGGCGGTCCCGGTTCAGGGTCGCGCAAGCCCGACACCACCGCTGTGCATAACGGCGCCGACGATAATGCCTCCGGAACGGCGGGCGTGATTGAACTGGCCGGAAAGCTGCAGCACGAAAAAGCCACCCTCAGGCGAAACATCATTTTTGTGGCCTTTGGCGCAGAAGAAATGGGGCTTCTTGGCTCCAAACATTTCGTCGCCAATATGCCGGTGCCTAAGGAGAAGGTAGTGGCCATGGTAAACTTTGATATGATTGGTCGTCTGGACCCCGAAGACAAAGCATTGTCGATAGGTGGTACAGGAACAGCCAGGGAATTTGAGGAATTGCTGAAGGCGAATGTGGGGGATGCCGGTTTCACGTTGAAAACCTCCAAAGACGGATACGGCCCCTCGGACCATGCGGCTTTTTATGCCGAAGATATACCTGTATTGTTTGTTTCTACCGGCGCCCATGGCGATTATCACACCCCTGCTGATGATGCCGGCATGCTCGACTACCAGGCCCAGGAGGTCGTGGTTCAATATGTTTACCGTCTGGCAAAAGACCTGGCCGGAGAGCAGCAGCTGACTTTTCAAAAAAGCGGTTCAAAAAATAAAACGAGCCGCACGCGTTTGAAGGTCACCTTCGGTATTATCCCCGATTATTCAGGGAAAGTAGAGAAAGGCCTTGGCGTGGATGGCGTCAAAGAGGGCGGTTCGGCCGATAAGGGCGGTATGAAGAAAGGCGATGTCATTACCGCTATCGAAGGCAAACCCGTCGGCGACATCTATGAATACATGCATCGCTTGCAGGATCTGGAATCCGGACAGACGGTTTCCGTGGATGTTTTACGTGATGGCAAGGAGAAGGTGTTGATACTTCAGCTTTAAAAAAGTATAAGTCGCTGAATTTGTATTTTAAATTCTCAGCGGGCGGCCAGGCAAGCGCTTGTGTCTATAATCCGCAGGTCGTGTTTAAAATTGCCACGAATTCATGAATTTAAGACGAATTGCTTTTACCTGAATAGATAAAAAAAGCATTCGTTAATCCATTAATCATTCGTGGCTAAACGTGCGGATTTCAGCTTGTAGCTCATGCCTTACAGATTCTGGCATTTTTAACGCCGGCCCGCTACAGCCTTTAAATCAAGGTGAAAATCATAGCCCCGATAGCCAGGTAGATGAGCAGACCGATGATGTCGTTGGCGGTAGTGATAAACGGCCCGGTAGCTACTGCGGGGTCTATTTTATATTTATGGAGCGTCAGCGGCACCAGCGTTCCGAAAATGGAGGCAAAGATAATAACCAAAAACAGGGCAGCGCTTACCGATACGCTTAAGGCCAGCGAATCGCTGAAAAAGTAATTATAAAAAAAGATAATCACCGAACAGGCCAGCGCATTCAGCAGGGCTACCATCAGTTCCTTTAATACCTTCATCAGGGTGCTTTCAATGCTCAGGGAATTGCTGGCAATGGCCTGCACCACAATAGACGAAGACTGAATCCCCACATTGCCACCCATCGCTGCAATCAGGGGAATAAAAAATGCCATGGAGGCATGCTCCTGCAGGTTGCTTTCGTACATCCCGATGACGCGTGCCCCGAGAATTCCTCCCAAGAGGCCTACCAGCAGCCAGGGGAGGCGCGCTTTAGTCAGTTTAAAAACGCTGTCGGTGGGTTCTACGTGGTCGGTAATACCCGATACCATCTCGTAGTCTCTTTCCGCTTCTTCACGAAGGAAATCGGTGATATCATCAAAGGTAATCCTTCCTACCAGGTGACCTTCCTGGTCCACTACGGGCAGGGCCACCATGTCATACTTGTTGGCAATATTCGATACCTCAGCAGCGGGCATATCTGCCGGGACACTGATAAGCTCTTCATCATACAGGTCTCTGACGCGCTTTTTACGGGGCGCCAGTATCAGGTCTTTCAGTGTGAGCGCTCCTTTTAATACCCCTTTGTTATCGACCACATACACATAATACACCTCATCCACCTCGTCCGCATTGGCGCGTATTTCTTCAATAGCTCCCGAGGCCGTGGAGTTCCAGTTTACCGAGATGTATTCCTTACCCATCAGTCCTCCGGCGCTGCTCTCGTCGTAGGCCATCAGGTCTTTGATATCCGAAGCCTGCTGAACGTCTTTTACATGCCGCAGCACCTCATGCTGCTTTTCCGGCGAGATATCGGCCATCACATCGGCGGCATCGTCCGAGTCCATGTTCAGGATAAACCGGTCGGCAATGACTTTACTGGGGATAGCTTCCAGAAACCGCTCGCGGTCGTCTTCATTCAGCTCCGCTATTACATCCGCAGCCTTCTCCCCGTCGGTGATGAGCATAAATAAAAACTTCGCCTGCTCCATCGACAGCTCATTGTAAAGCTCGGCGATATCCGCAGCATGCAGCTCCTCCATTTTTTCCCTGGCTGCCTGCTCGTCTTCCCTTTCAATAATGTCAAAAAGGGCATCCAGGTACTCCCGGGTCAGTTCAAAAGCCTGATAATCCTGTTCTGTTGTTTGATTGCTATCCATGGTCATGGTGCAAAAATAAACGTTTTGTTTGGTAAAAACACCTGCCTGCCGGCAAAATGATTTTAATGCAGAAAATGAGTATACCCGAATGAAAACTTTTTAAACTATTGATTTTCAGCAATAGCCGTTTTGAAAGCTTTTAACCCGCAGCGGGTAAGTAAAAAAGAAAATACCGATAGCTATTTACAGTCCCTTAAACCACTCCTGGAAATAGGGGCCTACCCAGGGCACTTCTTTCATTTCGCCCTGAACTGAACCAATGAGGCTAATAAGCCAGAAAGCGAAAAAGATGAGTGCAATTATCCAGCCAAGTGCAGGGATGAACGATAGTATAAGACCTGCCAGATAAATTCCAAGTAGCTGACGAATGTAGTAACTGGTAAATTCATCTTTTTGTTCGCTATTGTTAATCACAAGGGCGATAATCCATCCAATGATGGTGATATGCGCTACAATTGCTTTTGTTTTTGGGTCCATTTTAAAAGATTTTAATTGTTTCTTTAAATGTAGCCATTTTATAAGGAATCCACAATGTTTTACCGGAAATATTTTGTGGATTATTTTAATCTTCTTTAAGCTCAGGCCATTTGAAATTAGCTTTCGGCAAGATCATAACACTGCTGGCAACGGGTTAGTGGCGTTTCCTGGGTTTCCTGTTGTCACCTTCATCCACAATCCGGTACATCTTTGTTTCAGATAGCTTTTTTAGCTCTTTCCATTTACCC
>CAYFQK010000178.1:0-7077 GCA_964345255.1 uncultured Bacteroidales bacterium
ATGGAAACTCCTACCTGACCAACCTGACCTTTCCTACCGAAATCAAAATTGATATAGGCCTGAAAGAAATATTCAATATTAGCCAGGCAAAATATAAGTTATGGCTTAAAGACCGTTTTGTGGTTTTTTCTCCTGAGACATTCATTAAAATCAGGAATCAAAAAATCTTTTCGCATCCTATGAAGGGAACGATTGATGCATCTCTCCCGAATGCAAAAGAAACGATACTGAATGATGCCAAAGAAATGGCGGAACATAATACGATAGTTGATTTAATTCGGAATGATCTGAGCATGGTTTCCACCAACGTGGAAGTAACCAAATTCCGGTACGTGGATTACCTTCAAACTTCGGAGAAAGACTTACTGCAGGTGAGTTCGGAAATTTGCGGGGATTTGCCGGAAAATTATCCTGCCCGCATCGGAGATATTATCACTCACTTGCTTCCGGCTGGCTCGATAAGCGGAGCGCCCAAGAAAAAGACGGTGGAGATCATCCAGGAAGCCGAGCAGCAGGAAAGAGGCTATTACACCGGAATTGCAGGGATTTTTGACGGAAAAAACCTCGAAAGCTTTGTAATGATACGTTTCATCGAAAAATCGGGTGACCGCTATTTTTACCGTAGCGGCGGAGGCATTACGGCACGCAGTGAAGCCAAAAAGGAATACAACGAACTAATCGATAAAGTGTATGTGCCGATTGCTTGAAACCATAAAATTCAAAAATGGCAAGCTTTTCAACCGGCCATACCACGAAGTCCGGATGAACCGGAGTCGCCGGGAATTATTCGGCACAGCTGATAAGATTGATTTGTCTCAAGTCCCAATTCCTGAAGGCCTCCTGAAAAATCAGGTCTACAAATGCCGGATTGTTTACAGCTACACCATCGAAGATGTTACCTTCACGGAATATCATCCAAAGGAAATCCGCTCGCTACAAATGGTGAGAGACAACCACATCGAATATTCCTACAAATACCAGGACCGCCAGCGCCTGAAAAACCTGAAATCACAAGCCGCCGGTGCCGATGAAATCATCATTATAAAAAATGGATTAGTAACCGATGCCACTTACGCCAATCTTGTCTTCTTTGATGGCGGGAGGTGGATAACACCTTCCACACCTTTGCTAAAAGGAACCAAGCGAGCATTTTACCTTGACCAGGGCATCATCCATGAAGCCCCCATCCGCGAAAGCGAAGTATTTGATTTTCAAAAAGTCTGCCTGGTCAATGCCATGCTGGATATAGAGGATGGGGTGTGTGTGGATACTCAGCATATTCTCAATCCCTGAATCTTAAATGAGTTCAATGTAAGAAATTGAGTCGCGTTTAACCAATAATAGTTGTTCTTTTAATCCTGATACCCCCTCCATCTCCCCCTAAAATCAGGGGGAGAGAAATATTTAGCAAATGTCCATAATGAAAATCATGGCGAAGTTGTTTAAAACCTCCATATTCAACAACATCATGGAATTATTAAGGTTCCTTCTTAAAGTCGCCCCTGCCGGAAGAGCCTGTCCCGCTTTTGCGGGAGGAGATTTAGAGGGGGTATACAGAATGAAAATTTGTAGCATTACAAGCACTTCAATTTGTTTTCCAAATCATTGGCTGAAAAACCGACTTTCCAACTTAAAAACTTACAAACTTAAAAACTTACTAACATAGAAACCTAAAAACCTCTAGTACAGCATCTCCTCTTCCACGAAATCGATACTGAAGGAAAGATTATCCACTACATCATGATACTTCTCAAGCAACTCTTCCTGGTTTCTTCCACCCAGGTAGATGTTTGCCAGCTCATAGCTGTAGCTGTCCTGACCGTGCATGTCGTCAAGGTTCATGCCCTCTTTTACGTTGATTTTTATAGCTAAATCGGGATATTTTTGCTTTAGGATATCAAGTTCATCCTTCGATGGAACACCTTTAACTCTTCCTGACTCAAAGGTTCGCAGCATAAAGTGGGCTCCTTTCCGGAAGTCTCCGTGATAATCAAGCGCTTTTGGACGACGGTTCAAGGCCAGATTCAGCATAATGTGATGATGCGAAATGCCATGCACCTTCTCGAATATATCAGTATGCGCCTGAGAAATTCTTGGGTTAATCTCCAAAAGGTATATCATGTTAGCTGTTGAATCATAGAAAAACTCAATATTGAACGCCGAATTCATCAGTCCAATTTCGCTGATGACTCTTCTTGTAAGGTCGGCCATACGGAACTGAATTTCCTGGGGAAGATTGGATGGGTATTCGTAACGGGAGAACGAAGAACGGTCTTCCTCTCTTACCGAGTCCACAATTCCGTAAACGATCACCTCATCCTCAAATGCATAGCCTTCCACGGTGCACTGATGACCGTGAATCGGTGTTTCGGCAATCATGGTTTCCTCCATATCCGTAATTTCGTGAGGCATACCAAATTCCTTAAAAATATAATTGAAGGGTTCGGCCATAAAGTTCACATGCTTGCGGACTTCTTCCATGTACCCGCGGAACTGAATCGGCCCGCTAATGCTATAAGCCAGAAAAGAACGGTATGATTTAATCGGCTTGATCCAGTAAGGGGTGATGAAATCGATCTTCTCATACGCATCGTCATCAAAGGGATCAAAAGCCTTAAACTGAGGGAGACTTCTTGGAATCACCTTTTGCTGTTCCAGACGGCTCCAATACTTATGTTCGCATTTCAATACACTCTCGAGGGTTGGACCCGGGAGATTATACTTTTGAGCAATAATAGGAACCATAGCTGTTCCCGGAAAATCGTAATAGGATACGATGGCATCGATATGCCCGGCTTCTTTAATACGTTCATCCGCTTTAGCAAGCAAATCGGAAATAGAAAGCTCTTCCACTCCGCGCATTTCTGAGAATTTTACCGCAGGGAAAAAATTCATTTCGTCAGCTTCCGGTAGGCGTTTTAATTTATCAAGGTTGAAGTCATCCAGACCAACTACAAATACATTTTTCTTAGTTCTCATTATTATATAAATTTAATTTTTAGGGTTTTACATTAAATCACGGGGGATTGTTTGATCATACGATTTACTGAATATTCTTACATCACCTTCGTAGGCGTCGAGTGTTGCCCGGATCACAAAGTGAGTTCGGGTGGATGTCAAAACGGTACGCGTTACGGTCTGGGCCATCCAGTTATCCCGCCGGAATTCCCTGACGCTTTTCACTTCCCCTTTTACCGTGTCATAATTGTTGTTGCTGTAAGTATACGTCTCATCCACATCCTTCCGGATTTCCCAGTTAATATGATTGATTCGATACTGTGCATCGTTGTTTTGTACTTTAGCCGTCACTTCATTGGTTGCCAGGTTATGCTCTACTTTCCATTCTCTTTGAGCCGGCACAAGAAGTGTAGTGTCCAGTTGATCCAAATAACCTGGTTTGCCCAGATCTCTTAAGTGATTATCTGAATTTTTCGCATTGCGCTTAGGCAATGTAAGAAAACTTTCCCGGGTATCAATCGTTAACCTGGCCGGCTCGGGTGAAGGCCATGCCAGTGGCCAATAAGATGTCGATATAGATACTCTTATTTGATGGCCGGCCGGAAAGAGCTGGCCTATATAATTCAGCGGAAGCTCTACGGAGTAATATTTTCCTGGTTCCAACTCGCTGGGTTCCTCATGACTCTCCCGGTGAGTGAGATTCAGCAATCCGTAGGACACCCGGGTGGCACGTCCGTTAGGCGCCACATCAGATATCCGGGCGGCAACCATAGCCACCGGTTTATTCGATTGCAGTTTTAACTTAAGATACGGCTTTCCAAGGATTTCGTAATCTTCCTCCAGCGGCGGGCTATCAAACACCAAAGCGCCGCCGTCCTCTTCACGCTGGTCGCTGGGTAAATCCGTCGATTCGGAGTAGGAGCACCATTTTCCGGCAAACAGCCCCACATTCAATGGACTCTGAATACTCAGTTCCATGTTTTCATCACACTTTTGCTCCTCGAAAGCTATCCTGCCCGGAAAAAGCGGATAGGTTTCCTCTTTGATGCGACCGGAGGGCCATTGCTTTTCTCCCACCCACCGGCCGGGACGACGCGATGAAAGGGGAGAAATGGTATCCTGCATCCAGCCTCGCAGCATGGGTTCATCCTTCACGCCATTGTCGGTTCCTTTGATATAATAATCCCACCATCGAATGGCTTCATTCAAAAAATCAATTTCCGGTCCGGGACCACCCATGTGGGGATATTTATGTCCCCAGGCCCCAATCAGTCCTTTGCGGGGAACCTCCAGGTTTTCAAGTAACCGGAACACCGTATTGGAGTAGCCATCAGCCCAACCGCTGACGGCCAGCACCGGACATTTAACCACACTGTAATCTTCGCATACCGAAGCGTGTTTCCAATAATCATCACGCCGCTGATGCTCCAGCCACTTCTGAATCCACAGGCCGCTACCTTCCAGACGATCCAGCCACATCTCTTTCCACTTCTCGCCGGCAATTTCCGGATCAGGTGGACAACTGTTGTAGGCAAACATCGTCGAAGCCCACGACAGGTTGTCGGTCAGCAGCGATCCGCCCATGTAATGCACGTCATCGGCATAACGGTCATCCGAAGACGCCACTGTTATAACCGCTTTCAATTCAGGCGGTTGGAGCGCAGCTATCTGTAACCCATTAAAACCGCCCCATGAAATACCAATCATTCCAAGGGTTCCGTCGCACCACGATTGCGAAGCTATCCACTTGATTACCTCTATTCCGTCATCCAATTCCTGCTGCAGGTATTCATCCCGGAGGATCCCTTCCGAATCTCCGCTTCCTCTCAAATCTACGCGAATTCCGGCATATCCGTGACGGGCAAAATATCCATGAATCTGATGATCGCGCACCGCCTTAAAGTCCCGCTTCCTGTAGGGAATGTACTCCAGTATCCCGGGAACCGGATTTTGCTCTGCATCCGCCGGCAACCATATTTTGGCTGCCAAATGGGTCCCGTCACTCATAGGGATCCAGGCATTTTCTATAATCCTGATATCATTCATTCTTTCTGAATGTTTAACTTACTTACTAATGATTATCTTTTACTTCTTAAACAACTGAGACCTGATTCGGTCACAAAGCTTGTCGGTTTTTCTTTCCTTTTAAACTATAACTCCTTTATGACAAGCATGTTAGGATAGTTTGACCATTTAAAATTAACGGCTCCAAAGATATTTCTTTTCGGAATATAAAAACGATTTTAGTGAAAAATAAATCATCAAAACGAAATGTTATTTTTTTCCTCTTTTACCCATCTGCTTAGATATCTTCTTGAGTCTTATCAAATATTTTGATTTTTATTAAAACACCAACGACAGTGACAATCATCAGCATTGGAGACAGAGCTACCCTTTTGGTTTTTTACCCAGACCCGGAGGTTTAGGAGGCGAATTCAGAACCCAGGGTGTTACCCTGGGCTATGCTGTCCCAGACTTTCAGTCTGGTTTATCGGATAGAAAAGAAAATTTTACGTACCGCTCTTTCAGAGCTATAATTTTAATATTTGAAATTCTATCACAGGGTTTCGCTTTGCTACACCCTGTGCTTCTATGTTAATGCCTTTCAGGCATTTTTGAATCCTTTAGCTGATTTATAAAAGCCACCCATAAAAGCTATTCTTTAAGGGCGAAGCCCTGGTACGTTAAAGCAAAGGGTGAAATGAAACAGAACCCTGTGAGTGGGAGTAATGCATCATTGAAAGGGCTGAAAGCCCGCCAAATAAATAGATATCAAAAATAGTAGTGAGACTTTTAATCAAACTTTTTCAATCGTAATCGAAAATTTATAGCTAAATTTTCAGATACATTCGAAAAATTAACGTTATTTTTTCGAATATGATCAAAAAAATCAAGAAGAATCGTTAATTTTGAAAAAAAGACCAATGAAAATATCACGATATATTTTATCCACACTTATAAAACAATTGAGTAGCCAAAACAAAATAATTTTGCTTTATGGTGCGCGGCAAACCGGGAAAACAACTTTGTCAGAAGATATCCTTGCACAATTTGATGATCGCATCATGAAGGTTAACGCCGATGAATTAAAATATACGGACGTTTTATCTTCCCGTGATTTAAACAAGTTAAAACTCCTGGCAGAGGGAAATGATATCCTGTTCATCGATGAAGCACAACGCATATCCAACATAGGTATCAATCTAAAATTACTTCATGATAACATACCAAATTTAAAATTATTGGTCACAGGGTCTTCCTCACTTGATTTGGCCAATCAGGTTAAAGAGCCTTTAACAGGACGTTCATTAACATATACCCTTTTTCCAATTTCGATGCTTGAACTCCGTAATACCTACAATCCAATCGAATTGCAAGGGCGCCTGGAGGAGTTTATGATATACGGCCAATATCCTGAAGTACTGAACCTACCAACAGTAAAACAAAAACTGAAATACTTACGAGAATTGACCAGTTCCTACTTATATAAAGATATCTTTGAAATCACCACCATAAGGAATCGAAATAAAATAAAAGATTTACTTAAGCTATTAGCCTTGCAAATAGGTTCAGAAGTCTCTTTAAATGAGTTAGCTAATAAATTACAGCTCAGTCAGGAAACAGTAAGCGCATATATAAGCTTGCTCGAAAAATCATTTGTTGTATTCCGTCTTTCCGGTTTCAGCAGAAATCTCAGAAATGAAATATCCAAAAAAGATAAAATCTATTTCTGGGACCTTGGGATAAGAAATGCAATCATAGATAATTCCTCATTCCTTGACTCGCGCAATGATGTTGGAGCTATGTGGGAAAACCTCATTATTGCTGAAAGGCTAAAGTATCTGTCATATAATGAAATATACTGCTCATCATATTTCTGGAGAACCTATTCAGGTTCAGAAATAGATTATATAGAAGAATGCAATGGAGAGCTGTTTGCTTACGAAATAAAATATAACAGAGCCAGAAAAAAACCACCGAAAAGTTGGACGGAAAACTATAGCGATAACTATAAATTTATTACAAAGGATAATTTTTGGGAGTTTATCACTTAGCCTTCAAAACCGTTAACATTTTGTGTAAAACTTGCCGCTGAATTCATCAGAATGAATGCTAATT
>CAYFQK010000179.1:0-7067 GCA_964345255.1 uncultured Bacteroidales bacterium
AAATGGATATTGCAAAAAGATTCAAAAATAACCCGCTGTTAAAACCTCAGGATTTGAAGCCCAGTATTCCGGGTATGAAAGTAGAGTGTTTGCTCAATCCAGGTGTTTTCCGCTATCAGGATGCCGTATGGTTGATATTGAGAGTAGCCGAGAGGCCTGTGCAAAAAGAGGGCAGCATTTCATTTCCGGTCTTTAATGAATCTCATGAGATTGAGATTTTAACTTTTGATAAAAATTCTCCTCTCTTAGATGCAAGTGATCCGAGAGTAATTCAATATAAAGGACAGGATTACTTAACAACACTGTCGCATTTGCGATTGGTAAGAAGTCAGGATGGAATTCATTTCTCAGAACCTGAGGGCTATGAACCGATTATAGGTCAGGGCGAACAGGAGCGGTTTGGCATAGAAGACTGCCGCGTAGCTACTATGGCTGACGGATATCACCTGACTTATACAAAAGTGTCGCCCGACGCCGTTGGAGTGGGATACCTGTTTACAAATGACTGGAAACATTTTGACCGACGAGGAATGATTTTTCCGGCACACAATAAAGACAGTGCCTTTTTTGAGGAACCAATTAACGGAAAATATTATGCCTTGCACCGGCCAAGTAGTCCGGAGTTGGGAGGGAACTACATTTGGCTGGCCGAATCGCCTGACCGCTTGCATTGGGGTAGTCACAAATTGATTGCTAAATCGCGTCCCGGTATGTGGGACAGCGCAAGAGTGGGAGCCGGAGGAGCTCCAATAAAAACAGAGGCTGGATGGCTTGAAATTTACCATGGGGCCAATGAAGACCATAGATATTGTTTAGGAGCATTGCTTTTAGATAAAAATGATCCGGCAAAAGTAATCGCGCGTAGCGAAGATCCCATTATGGAGCCTAATGAAAGCTATGAAAAGACCGGATTTTTCGGGAATGTGGTATTTACGAATGGTCACTTGGTAGACGGGGATAAAATCACATTGTATTATGGCGCCTCGGACGAGGTAGTTTGTGGCGCGGAAATGTCTATTCAAAGAATATTGTCTTCCTTAAATGTTTAGCGAATGAATTTTATAAAAGCGTTACCGGGAAAAATGAAAAATGAATACGATGTCTTTTTAAGTCATCCGAGAGACATGCGTATTCTACTGATCACCAATTTGATATATGCTATGGTGTTGCCTGTGCTGGATATTTTTGTAGGCGCCTATATCATGCGCGGAACGCGGAACCCCTCGTTGGTGGCTTTCTATCAACTTGCGGTTTATACTGGTATTCCAATTACATTTCTATTTAATGGGTTTTTACTGAACCGCTTTAAAATTGCCAATCTTTATAGCCTGGGAATGCTAATGAGTGGTTTTTCGATGATATTTATGATGACTTTAGAAAAGATGACGATGGTGGGGGTTGGGTTTGCCGGTCTTATCATGGGTGTGTCTTTTGGATTTTTCTGGGCTAACCGCGACTTTCTGGCTTTGGATACTACAAACGACTCTAACCGCAATTATTATTTCGGGCTCGAAACCTTCTTTTATACCATTACGTTTATTGTAATTCCTTTTATAATTGGATGGTTTTTGGGGTTGTCAGACAAGCTGAAATGGTTTGGGGGAAACATGACTTTTGCCTACCAGATGGTAACAGCAGCGGTCATTTTGCTTACAATCTTATCCTCTATCGTTATTCATCAGGAGAAATTCAGAAATCCGAAGCAGAAAAAGTTTTTATACTGGAAATTCTCTAAAGAATGGAATAAAATGCTTGTTTTGGCAGCTTTGAAAGGTATTGCTCAGGGCTACCTGGTAACAGCCCCGGCCATGCTTATTATGACATTGGTTGGCAATGAGGATTCGCTGGGAACTATACAGGCTATCAGCGGTATAATAACTGCCGTTATTCTGTACGTGCTGGGACGGATTGCCAAACCACAGCACCGCATATATATCTTTGCCGCGGGTATTATCATCTTTGTCATAGGAACTCTGGGTAATGCAATTATGTTTTCTGCAGCCGGCGTTATTATCTTTATGCTGGGTAAAGTCTTGTTTCAACCTTTACACGATATTGCTTACTTTCCTATACAGATGAAAGTGATAGATTATGTTTCAAAGAAAGAAAACCGAAGTGAATTTGCTTACATTTTTAATCATGAGTTTGGTCTTTATATCGGAAGGTTTTTTGGGTTAGTGCTTTTTATGGTGCTGGCCGAATACGTTTCTATTACGTTTTCGCTTAAATATTCATTATTAATTATAGCAACAATTCAGCTTATAGCAATTCCGGTTGCCCGGAATATTATTCGCCGATCAAATAAAAATGGGTTATGAAATATCAGACGTTAAACGTTTTAGCTTTCCTGTTAGTGGTGGCTGCATTCTCAGGATGCACCTCATCCGGCGCAGAGCAAAGTAAGGCTAGTCAAACGGTAATAAATTACGTTGAAACTATGCCTAACCATCCGCAACCTTATGAAATGGTAGACTGGTATGAGAAGGCCGTCAATTTTGATGAAGTTGTTTTTAACTTTGAAGCCAATGGAAAGCATAAGCCTTTTATTTGGCTGGATAACAGCCGGCGGAACTTCGACCAGCAAACCTTTGGGATTTACACGGCTGTGGGTGATGTCAGACAAGGACCTGATACTAATAACGGGGAGTTTCATGAATCTCTGGCCGCTTTAGGCGCATTGATGAGTGCCGGACTGGTGGGGATTGATAAAACCAGCCAGGATGGATTCAACTATGTGAAGATGGTGCAAAACTATTTTAATCGCGATAACAACTGGAATATTATTATGAACAATACAACCCCGGAGATAGCACAGCTTGGTGGAGGGTACGGGCGTGATTGGTGGTATGATGTGTTTCCAAACGTTTTGTATTATGCGGTTTCCGATATGTTTCCCGGAGTTGACCGGGCTGATGAACTGCAGAAAACTATTGCAGAGCAATTTTTTAAGGCCGACTCTGTTCTGGAAGGAAATTATGACTATTCTTATTTTGATTATGCTGAAATGGAAGGTAAGCGTAATCATATACCATATCAGCAGGATGCGGCTGCCGGGCATGCATGGGTACTTTATTCCGCATATCATAAGTTTGGTGATGTCCGTTACCTTGAAGGGGCTAAATCCTCACTCGAAGTTTTATTGAATCAGGATGAAAGCCGCTATTATGAAGTGCTCATGCCTTTTGGTGCTTATACAGCGGCCCGGTTAAATGCAGAAGAGGGTACCAATTATCAATATCACAATATCTTAGATTGGACTTTCGAAGGTTGCAAGGCCGATGATGGACGCACAGGCTGGGGCGTGATTTCCGGACAATGGGGCGATTATGATGTGCATGGCTTGCAGGGTAGTCGCGAACAAGCCGATGCTTTTGGCTTTCTGATGAATACCTTCAGTCTTGCCTGGCCTTTAGTACCAATGGTGCGCTATGATCCGCAATATGCCAGAGCTGTGGGTAAATGGATGCTAAATGCCTCAAATGCTTCACGCTTATGTTATCCTTATGATATTCCGGATGAACATCAGTGGTTACCTGGAAAAAAATCCATTACCCGTAATGTAATTGCTTACGAAGGATTGCGAAAGCAAGACAATTACGGTAAAGAATCACTTAAAGGAGTCTCTCCTGTTGCTTTGGGCGATGGACCGCGCTGGACCGAAGGGCAACCGCCAGAATCGATGTTTAGTATTTACGGTTCCGGGTTTGCAGGGATTTTCGGTGCAATCATTAATAAAACAAATGTGGCGGAGATTTTGCAACTTGATTGCCTGGCAACTGATTTTTACCGCAATGATGCCTATCCAACTTATATCTATTTTAATCCGTATCAGGAAACCAAAACAGTTAAGTATAATGCTAAAGACCAAAACAATAGAGTCAAACTGTATGATTTGGTGTCTAAAAAAGTCATTGCAGAAAATGTGAAGGGAAGCGTGGATTTTGATATTCCGGCAGACCATGTAAGGGTATTGGTGGAAATTCCTTCCAACCTGAAACTGGAAGAAAAATCAGGTAAGAGATTTGCCGGTGATGTAATTGTTTCTTACCAATAATATTGAAAATGATAAAGTTATAATGTAAAATACATTCTATAATGAAACACTTAATAAAAATACTTTTGCTTGTCAGCTTCTGGTTAGGAGGTCTATCGGCCGTTAACGCCCAGAAGGAGACCATAACAGGTGAAGTGAAAAGTACAGACGGCGAATCCATTCCGGGTGTGAATGTTTTTATCGAAGGAACTTCCAGTGGTACGACTACTGATGCAGACGGAGCTTTCTCATTTACCCATCAGGTAAAAAGCCGGGATACTTTGGTAGCTTCTTTTATAGGATATGAAACTTTTAAGGCTGCCATAGGTTCACAGCGAGAGTTTAATATTGTTTTAGAGCCCCGCAAACAAATGCTCGAAGAGATGGTGGTTGTAGGATACGGAAGAGAAAGAAAAGCCGATCTGACCGGAAGTGTTTCTTCTATAAATATGGAAGATATCAATAAAATACCTTCTGCAACACTGGACGAAAGTTTGCAAGGTTTGTCTTCGGGCGTTCGCGTTTCTCAAAACACAGGAGCTCCCGGTGCAGGCGTTTCTGTAAGGGTGAGGGGTGTTGGTTCTATCAACAGCAGTAATGATCCGCTGTATGTTGTAGATGGTGTGCCTACAAAAGGGGCGATGAATAACATCTCTCCTAATGATATAGAGTCCATTAGTGTGCTTAAAGATGCTTCATCTACGGCTATTTACGGGTCCAGGGCTAACAATGGTGTTGTACTCATCACCACTAAGAGGGGCACTAAAGGAAAAACCACCTTTAGTTTTAAATCTTTAACAGGCGTACAAAACACGGGTTTCATTACACCCATGACTAATACAGATGAATATGTTGAAGTTTATAACGAAGCCGCTGCAAACGATAACCAATTTGTAGAGAATGAGATTTTATTAAGACCTCTTATAAGCGATTCGCTTGCCGGAACATTGCCCAATGTGAATCATCTGGATGCAATTTTCCGTGATGCAATGCTGCATCAATACAGTTTATCGGCAAACGGAGGAAATGAAACAACACAATATCATATTTCCGGAAACTACTACAATCAGGAGGGCATTATGCTTAACAGCGATTATGAAAGGTTTTCCGGTAAAGTAAGTATTTCCGCTCAAGCCGGGGATATATTAAAAATCGGAACTAACCTTAATATTTCTACTTCTGAAAGAAATATCGTGGGTAGTTCAGGTGATGGGTTCGGCGGTAACGGAGGAAGCGCTGTTCGATATGCTTTCTTCAGAACCCCGGCAATCCCTGTTTATGATGACCAGGGTGATTATGTTGATTTGCCGGAAAACCCTAACTTTTTCGGGGATGGATATAATCCCGTAGGGCTTCTTGAAAACACTCATAATGTCAGGGATGTAAACCGTATTTTCGGGGATGTTTTTGCAACACTCAGCTTTGCCGACAATCTCGAACTCACTTCGAGATTAGGTCTGGATTATTCTTCAGCCAATCAGCGACGCTTTGATAAGAATTGGGGCACCAACAACAGAATAAACAATCCTAATGTGCTTACGGCTACGGACGAACAATTCAGTAGCTGGATATGGAACAGTGTTTTGACTTATTCACCCGAAATCCATGAAAATCATAATTTGAAGTTGACTGTCGGTACAGAAGCAATTCATGAAAATTGGTATTCAAATGCAACAAGCGAAAGAGACTTTGCTGATCAGACTATGGACGTGGTTTATCAGGGCAACGGGCAAGGAGCTATCAGCGCTAATGAGGCTACCTGGGCCAGTTCTTTGCTTTCATTCTTTGCGCGTGGAAACTATACCTATCTGAAAAAATACTTGTTATCAGCTACCATCAGGCAGGATGGCTCGTCGCGGCTGGCCAGCAATAATCGCTGGGGAACTTTTTATTCTGCTTCGGCTGGTTGGCGTATTGATAAAGAACCTTTTATGGAGAATATAGATTTTATCAGTCAATGGAAATTACGTGGCGGCATTGGATTTATAGGAAATCAGGATATTGGTTATTATGCTTACACAGACCAAATCAGGCCTGGTTTTAACTATCCTTTCGGCGGCGTTTCGCAAAATGGCTATGCCATGACGGTCTTCGGAAATCAAAGTGTACAATGGGAAACCAGTAATCAATATGATTTTGGAATGGACGTTGAAATGCTGAAGGGAAAAATTGATTTGTCGATTAATTATTATCAAAAATATACTAAGGATATGCTTACCAAGGAATCCATTCCCACTTCGGGTGGATATGCCGATCCTGCATGGATTAATAGCGGAAAAGTGCTAAATACGGGTTTGGAGCTTGAAGGTGCATACAAGCAAAAGTCAGGTGATTTTGCTTACCGTGTATCCGCTAATTTTTCTACGTTACACAATGAAGTATTAGAGCTTGAAACGCCTATATTGGGAGGAAGAATTGATAATGGAGTATATGCTACCAAAACCGAAGAAGGATATCCTATTGGTTCTTTCTTCCTGTATGAAATGGAAGGAATATTCCAGAATGAAGCAGAAATCATAACGCATGCATACCAGGGAGAAAGCATTCGTCCGGGTGATGTAAAATTTAAAGACCAGAATGGCGATGGGGTTATTGATGCCAATGACCGTACACACGTAGGAAGCAGTATTCCTGATTATATCGGTGGGCTGACTTTTGAAGCAGAGTATAAGAATGTAGACTTTTCATTGTTTTTGCAGGGCGCTTATGGTCAGGAAATATATTATCAGATTGCTACAGATATTGAAGGGTTTTACAGGCCTTTTAATCTCACGCAACGCTACTATGATGAACGATGGACCGGAGAAGGAACCAGCAACACTCAACCTCGCGCTTCATGGAAAGCTAAAAGCAATAACGCCAAGCCTTCCACACGGTTTTTAGAAGACGGCTCTTATGTTCGCCTTAAATCAGTGCAAATTGGATATTCTTTCCCAAAACATTGGCTTGATAAAATTGCATTAGATCGGTTAAGGGTTTATTTTTCGGGGTTGAATCTATATACATGGACAGATTATCCAGGGCTTGACCCGGA
>CAYFQK010000180.1:0-6987 GCA_964345255.1 uncultured Bacteroidales bacterium
GGTAAAGTAAACCTAAAATCAAAAGAGTATCTTGCCCCTCACCCTGAATCCCTCTCCCCAGGGAGAGGGATTATAACTCCCCTTCTCCTTGGGGAGAAGGGGTTGAGGGATGAGGGGAGATATGACAATTCCAAAATTATGTCAAACTAATCAAAATAGAATGTCTCAATTCTCCCGTAAAAAATTAATCGATAAAGTTAAATTACGGGAAGCGATCGGATATCCCATTTTAAATTATTTATCCGCGTAATCCGCCAAAATCAGCGTAATTGAAAACCTGATATAGTGTATTGATTTTCAATACTATAATCTTCTTACAAAATAATTTAACACAAAAATTTTCCATTTTCCCTTGCGTTGTAGCTCAAAACGATCTAATTTTGACCAACCGTTCAACCAAAAATTAAAAATGAGTCCGAGAACCGAAAAACAGTACAAGGAAATCAGGGAAGAAAAGCGAAAGCTGATAAAAGACAAGGCCCTGGAGCTATTTGCAATGGAAGGGTTTGACAAAACTTCCATAAGTAAAATAGCGAAGAATGCCGACATTTCGAAGGGACTTCTTTACAACTATTTCGACAGCAAGGAAGCCCTGCTGACAGACATCATCTTTGAGCAGGTAGACATGATGATGTCATTTTTCGACCCAAATAAAGACGGCGTGCTCGAAAAAGAGGAAATGGAGTATTTTATACGTCAGTCCTTCAAAATGATTAAAGAAAATCCTGAATTTTGGAAACTTTACTTCATGCTGGCTTTTCAGCCCAACGTGATGAAGTTAGTTGAAGAGAAGTTTATGGATATGATTCAACCTATGATTGAGCGCACCAATGAGTTTTTCAGACGAGAAGGGTATGAAAATCCTGAAGTCTGGACAAGATACCTGGGAGCTATCCTTGACGGGATATCCCTGAATTATGTGGTTGATCCGGATAATTTTCCTCTTGACAAAATAGAAAACTTAGTAATACAACAAATCTGTGGAACCAATAAATAAATGTACCCCATGAAAAAAGTAAGCTATTCCTTAATGGCTATTGCGCTAAGCGCATGGTGCCTGATTGGCATCAATCAGTCCTCAAAAGCACAGGAAGGCATCGACGTAAATGAAATCGTCGACAAAGCCGACCAGAAGATGAGGGGCAAATCCAGTAAAGGAACGATGCGGATGACCATTGTCCGCCCCAAGTGGACGCGTACCATTGAAATGAAAAACTGGTCGAAAGGCGACGAGTACTTTATGGTTTATATCACTGCCCCGGCCAAGGAAAAAGGCCAGGCATTTTTGAAACGAAAAAACGAAATGTGGCATTGGCTGCCGTCTATCGATCGTATGGTGAAGCTTCCGCCCAGCATGATGATGCAGTCGTGGATGGGATCGGACTTTACCAACGATGATCTGATGAAAGAGTCATCCATTGTGAAAGATTATGAAAAAGAACTTCTCGGTGAGGAAAAAATCAAAGGCTTTAATGCCTACAAGATAAAGCTCACCCCAAAACCCGAAGCGGCGGTAGTCTGGGGCAAGATTATCATCTGGATTACCAAAGAGAATTACTATCAGATGAAAGCCGATTATTACGATGAATTCGGAACCCTGGTTCAAACCATGACCGGTTCGGAAATCGAAACGCTTGACAATCGCAAACTGCCGACAAAAATGACGATGTTACCGACAGACAAGGAAGGCCACAAAACGATTTTAAAGTTCGTTGAAATGGATTTCAATATCCCGATTGAAACCCATTTCTTTTCCCAGCAAAAAATGAAACGAATCCATTAAAAAATCATCACTCATGAAAATGTACGTGAAATTCGCCTGGCGAAACCTTTGGCGCAACAAGCGCCGAACGATCATTACCGCAGCCTCCATTTTCTTCGGGGTCATATTTGCGGCCGTGATGAGTTCGATGCAGGAGGGAACCTACAGCAGCAACATCGAAAACATAGTGAGGTTTTACACAGGCTATGCCCAATTGCAACACCCGGATTACTGGGACGAGAAAACGATGGAGCACCACATCGCCCCTTCCGATTCCCTGATTCGGGAAATCAATACCGATCCGCGGATTACACATGTTACGCCGCGACTCGAGTCGTTTGCACTGGCATCGCATAAAGATGCCACCAAAGTAGCCACGGTCGTTGGCATGGCTCCCGAACAGGAGAAGGATGTTACCAATATTATCAGTAACATCTCAAAAGGAAAGTATTTGAAAAAGGGAGACAAGGGTGTCCTTGTAGGAAAACTCCTGGCCAAAAACCTTGGGCTCGGTGTTGGCGATACAATCACCCTTACCGGGCAAGGCTACCGGTATGCCACGGCTGCCGGTCTTTTCCCGATAAGAGGCCTTATCGATTTTCCTTCCCCCGAACTCAATAAAACATTTATATACATGAGTCTTCAGGAATGCCAGCGTTTCTATACAGCGCCGGGATTACTGACCTCACTGGTACTGATGATTGAGGATAACGAAAAACTCGAAGCTATCAGCAGGGATATCAACCGCAAAGCCGGCGAGGATTATACCGTCATGACCTGGAAGGACATGCAGCCCGCCCTCGACCAGCAGATACAGTCTGACCGGGCCAGCGGCGTGATTTTCAAGGCAATCCTGTATATGATCATATTTTTCGGCATCCTCGGTACTATTATGATGATGATTGCCGAAAGAAGACGGGAGCTGGGTGTTATGATGGCCGTGGGGATGAAACGCTTCCGCCTGGCAGCCGTTATTTTTGCCGAAACGCTTTTTATCGGATTTCTGGGGGTGGTGGCCGGATTAGCCGGTAGCATACCGGTAAACCTTTATTTTCATCACAACCCTATACCCCTGACAGGTGAGGCTGCCGAAGCCATGGCCCAATACGGATGGGAGCCCTACATGTTTTTTTCCCTGGCCCCGGAAGTCTTCTGGAAACAAGCCATAACTATTTTTATTCTGGTTTTGGTGATTTCCATTTATCCCTTAGTAACTATTTACAGAATGAAAGAAATTGACGCATTACGCGCTTAAAAACCAAAAACTATGATAATACCAATAGCATGGCGGAATGTATGGCGAAACAAGGTGAGAAGCCTGGTGGTGATTATCGCAATCACCCTTGGAATTTTTGCCGGTGTGTTTGCTACCGCTTTTATGAAAGGAATGGCCGATCATCGTATCGAATCAGCGATTGAATCGGAAACTTCTCATATGCAGCTTCACCATAAAGATTATCGTCAAAAGGATAAACTGGAGCTATATATCCCGGCAGCAGATGAAAAGCTGGAAAAGATCAGAAGGCTCGATGAAGTGAAGAGCGCCAGCAACCGGCTGAAAGTGGGATGTATGGTTTCGGCTGCGGGAACGGCCTCAGGAGCCAAAGTGCTGGGAATTCATCCCAATGAGGAGAAAAAAGTGACTGATATACAGAAGAATATCGTCAAAGGAAGCTACTTCGAGGATGTCCCGAAGCGGGTAAAACCGCTGGTGCTAGGCAAAAAGATGGCCGAAAAACTCAACGCCCAACTGCGTTCGCGAATCGTGCTGAACCTTACCGATATAAACGGCAACCCCACCAGCGCCGGTTTCAGAGTAACCGGAATTTACGATACGGATAATGCCAACTACGATGGGTTACACGTTTTTGTCAGATACCGGGACCTGCTCGAAGCCACGGTCATGAAAGAAGGTACCGGTCATGAAATAGCGGTGTATCTGAAACAAAATGACCAGGTAAAGCCGGTGCAAAAGAAACTCGGGAAGATGTTTCCAAATGCGGAAGTAGCTACGTGGAAGGACCTGAGTCCTGATCTGAGCTACTTAAGCTCGATGATGGACCAGTATACATACATCTTTATCATCATCATTCTTCTGGCTCTTTGCTTTGGAATCATCAACACCATGCTGATGGCTGTCCTCGAGCGCATCAAGGAGCTGGGCATGCTCATGGCTATCGGAATGAATCGTCGCAGAGTATTCTCGATGATTATGACCGAATCGGTATTCCTCTCTTTAACCGGAGGAGTTACCGGAATTTTGATCGGCTGGGCTATCACCCAGCTGACCGCCACCACAGGCATTGACATGTCGATGTATGCTGAGGGGCTGCAGGCCATGGGCTGGAGTACAATAATTTATCCGGATATAGGAATTGATACATTAATCGGAATAACGTTTCTGGTGATTGTTACGGGTATTCTCTCGTCCATTTACCCCGCGATAAAAGCCCTGAAACTTAATCCGGCGGATAGCCTCAGAACTGAATAACTGATTTTTAACCATACAAAAACCGAAAAAAATGAAAGTCATAGAAATAAAAGATCTGCACAAAGTTTATAATTCCACTTCCGTACCTGTTCATGCCGTAAACGGGGTGAACCTTTCGTTTGAAAAAGGTGAATTCGCCTCGGTAGTCGGTCCTTCGGGTTCCGGGAAAACCACCCTGTTAAATATAGTCGGTGGTCTCGACGATGCTACCGAGGGCGAGGTTCGCGTGGCTGATACCCGCATGTCAGACCTCAGTTCCAGCCAGCGTATCGATTTCAGGCTGAAAAACATCGGCTTTGTTTTCCAGGCCTACAACCTGATTCCGGTGCTGACAGCCAAGGAAAACATTGAGTTCATCATGCAATTGCAGGGTGTTCCGAAAAAACAGCGGGATGACCGAACTATGGAATTGCTTAATGCCGTAGGGTTAGGCGATCGCTGGAATGACCGGCCCAACAAGCTGTCGGGCGGACAGCAGCAGCGTGTGGCTGTAGCCAGAGCGTTGGCATCCAAACCACAGTTTATACTGGCCGACGAGCCTACGGCCAACCTCGATTCCAAGTCCACCGAAACCCTGTTAGATATCATGGAAAACCTCAACCGTGAAGAAAATATCACCTTCATCTTTTCGACGCACGACCAGCGGGTGGTGAAAAAAGCCCGGCGGGTGATTACCATTGAGGATGGAAAAGTTAAGAGAGACGAATAAGTAGAAAAAACCGATGCAGAATAAAAAGACAGCACAAACCATGAGACAACTAAGCATAACTGCCATAGTAATTGTTTTGTTAAGTTTTTCAGCCAGCAGCCAGGAAAAACTAACGCTGCAGGGTTATGTAAAAAGCATGCAAACCCTGATGACCCCGGAAACAACAGGGCTATTGGATGTAGACATTCTATCGGATAACCTGATTCACAACCGGTTGAATTTTCGCTACTACGCCAGCGACAACATTACCGTAGCCATGGAAATGCGGAACCGGTTTCTTTACGGCGAAATTACTAAAATACTCCCTGAAATCATGCAGGTGGAAGATTATGGCGAAGTACTGGATCGTGACCGTGGTTACCTCGACCTCAGTAAAACCATAGCCAGTGGCACGGGATATGCCCTGCACAGCATGATTGACCGGGCCTATGTCGACTATGTCAGCGGGAATTTCGAAGCACGGGTCGGACGCCAACGCATCAACTGGGGCATAAACATGGTGTGGAATCCTAACGACATCTTCAACACGATGAACTACTTCGATTTCGACTACGAAGAGCGTCCGGGAACTGATGCCATTAAGCTGCAATACTACACCGGCGTGGCCTCTTCGGCAGAGCTGGTCTACAAGGCTGCCGACAGCTGGGACCAAAGCGCCGTAGCGGGAATGTACCGCATGAACAAGTGGGGCTACGACTGGCAGATTCTTGGCGGTTATCTGAAAGAAAACTACGTTTTGGGTGCCGGATGGAGCGGACATATCGACAAGGCAGGTTTCAGAGGGGAAGCAACTTACTTCAGAAACAGTAATAATTTTGCCGATACGACCGGGCATCTGATTGCCAGCATTTCGGCGGATTACATATTCCAGAGCAGCCTTTACCTGCATGGCGGGCTACTTTACAACAGCGAGGGCACTACCGGTGATGCCGCCCGCGAAGGCATGTTTCTGTCCTCTCAGGAATTATCGGTCAAAACACTTACTCCGGCTAAATCGTCACTGTTTTTTCAGACACGTTATCAGTTCACTCCGCTTTTGACGGGTGATATATCGGCTATTGTCAATCCATATGACAAATCCTATTTCCTGATGCCTCAAGTCACCTACTCTCTCAGCGATAATGTCAGCACCTTACTTACGGGCCAACTGTTCTCAGGTGACGACGGAACGGAATTCGGCGGAATCGGGCAGATTTATTACCTGAGAATCAAGTGGAGTTTTTAATTTAGCGGATAAGGAAACAATCTGATCTGTAATAGGTTTATCATGGATCCCCGGCTTCCAGCCGGGTCTTTTGAGCATCGGAGCCCTCAAATTTTAGGTTGGTTTTTTTTATTAATAGATGGTTCCCCTGCTGGGCATTGCAGGCTTTGCAGGCATTACATCCAACCCTTCCCCGGCGTCGACGTTTGCTTTTTAGTAATCCTGAATTATCATCAGGCGGAAATTAACGGGATTTTCTTTTCTGAATATATTTTCAAAAATATTTATTAATAAAGTTGTTTATTTTATAAACTTATTTATATTTGCAGAAACAAATTTAAAATTACAGTCTTATGAAAAACGATGAATTTACACCAAAAGAGAGTTTCGAAGTGATTAACGAGGTGATCTCGGGGGCAAAGGCCCGGATGAGTGAAAACGGCTTTGTTTACCTGTTTTGGGGCTGGCTGATATCCTTGTGTGCTTTGGGTCAGTTTGTGCTTTTACAGACCGGATACGCCGATATCAACTACTACCCTTACTTCCTTGCCATTCCGGGAGCCATTTACACGGCCATCCATGAAGCCCGGAAGCATCGCAGCGAGGGAAGTCCCAACTACACATCCAACATCATGGCGGCTATCTGGATTACCGCCGGCGCCAACATGCTGATTGTGGGATTTCTGTTCAGTCCGGTATTGCAGAGCAGTCCGGTGCCCCACATTTTAATTATCCTGGCGCTGGCCACCGTGGCTTCCGGTGCGGCGCTGAAATTCAAACCGCTGATATGGGGCGGCATTGTTTGCAACTTAGCCGGCATT
>CAYFQK010000181.1:0-6979 GCA_964345255.1 uncultured Bacteroidales bacterium
CAACAAACAAAATCTCAAATCTCAAGCACCAAATTGCAAGAAAATCTCAAATTCCAATCAGGCAACATAGGTGAGAAATTACTCTTATTTGGGATTTGATATTTGGATTTTCCGATTCAAATGCTATGTAATCAAAATCATTTCGTTTAAACAATCATCTTCGAATGGATTTCCGTGACGATATTGTTTTTTACGTTGCGCTCATAATCCGGAATGTCGAGGTCATCAAGTGTGGTAAGCACCTCGAAAAGGGCCACAGACTCGGCTTCATTGAAACTGACGGAAGTCTTATCAAACTGCCGGGTGAGGCGCTTGGCTAGTTTAAAATATACTTTTTCGAGTATAAACCGTATCATGATTCGCTTTGACGGGTCGTTGATATGGTTAAAATCGACTGTTGTTAAAAGGTCAAAAAGGGCTTTTACCTCGCTTTTGTTGAACTTGAATTTGATTTTTGACTTGCTCATGAAAAGCTTTTTCACAAATTTAATAGATTCTTGTAACTTTCATGTATGAAGTGCGTCTTAATATTAAAATGTAAAAAACCGTGATTCAAACCAATAAACTCACCAAAGTTTTCAGCACCGATGAAGTTGAGACCACCGCGCTCAATGAAATCTCGTTTGAAATTGACGAAGGAGAATTTGTCGCCGTTATGGGCCCTTCGGGATGCGGGAAATCGACCCTTTTAAACCTGCTTGGATTGCTTGACAACCCTACCAACGGCGAATATAATTTCATGAATGAGAAAGTGTCGGACCTCAACGAGAAAAAGCGGGCCAAAAAGCGGAAAGCGAATATAGGCTTTGTCTTTCAGAATTTTAACCTGATTGAGGAGCTAACCGTTTTAGAGAATGTGGAGCTTCCGCTGATTTACCTTGGAATTAAAGGCTCGGAACGAAAAAGGCGGGTTGATGAGGTATTGGAGCAGATGGGCATGCTGCACCGCCGAAAACATTATCCTTTGCAACTTTCGGGAGGGCAGCAGCAGCGAACGGCAGTAGCCCGGGCTATCGTGGCCCGCCCTAAACTGATTCTTGCCGATGAGCCCACCGGGAACCTGGACTCAGCGCATGGCGAAGAGGTCATGAATTTGCTTGACCAGCTTAATCAGGACGGCACCACTATCGTTATGGTGACCCACTCGCCCTCTGATGCCGAATATGCCCGGAGAACGATTAATTTATTTGACGGACAATTAGTTACCGAGAATATAAAACAAGTACTTTAAAAGAAGAAAAATGTTAATCAGTTATATAAGGACTGCCTTAAGAGGTATTACCAAGAATAAATTTTATTCCCTTTTAAATATCATCGGCCTTTCTGTAGGGCTTGCAGCATTTGTTTTCATTCTGATTTATGTGAGAACGGAGACCAGTTACGATCAATACCACGAGAAACATGAACGGATTCACCGGCTGGAATCTAATTTCACTATTTCCGGCAAAAACGACCAATTTGGTATTGTGCCGATCCCCATGGCTCCGACTTTAAAAACCGAATTTCCGGAAATCGAGAGTTTTGTTAGGTTTTCGGACGCCGGGAATCAACTCCTTCGATATGAAAACAAAGAATCGTATGAAAAGAATTTCTTTTTTGCCGACTCCACGGTTTTTGATGTATTCACGCATCCTATGGTTTTCGGAAACCCGAAAACGGCATTGGTTGAACCCAACACAGTAGTCCTCACCGAATCGACCGCGAAAAAATATTTTGAAGATCAGAATCCCCTGGGAAAAATCCTGCTGGATGCGGAAGACAATCAATTTAAGGTCACCGGGGTTATTGAAGATCTGCCTGCCAATTCTCATTTGAAGTTTGACGGGCTTTTCTCAGCTACTACGTTAGCCGCACGCATGGGCGAAGATCGTTTCAATACCACAGAACCTGTTAGTTTCTGGAATGTTGGGTTATACGCTTATGTCCTGCTAAAAGAAAAAACATCCATTGATGCCATTCATAATAAATTTCCCTCTTTTTATGACAAATACATGAAATCGGTCGGCGATCAGATCAACGCATCCTTCACTTTAATGACCACCCCTTTGGCCGAAACGCATTTTGAAGGAAATTACGCGGAGGATGAACCCAAAGGCAATAAAATGTATCTGTACATTTTTTCGGCGGTCGGCCTTTTTATTCTGATTATCGCAGCTATCAACTACATGAACATGGCCACAGCCCGCTCGGTAAAGCGTGCCAAGGAAGTGGGCATCAGAAAAGTGGCCGGTGCGCATCGAAAACAGCTCATCAACCAGTTTTTAAGCGAATCGGTCATCCTGACTTTTGTGGGCCTTGTTATCGCTTTCATGGTCGTTTACCTGCTTTTCCCGAATTTCCAAACCCTCATTGGCAAAGAGCTGGAATATACGGCACTATTTAACCTGGGATTGTGGCTGGAAGTCCTTGGTGCTGCCTTGATTATTGGATTAATGGCAGGAAGCTATCCGGCTTTTTACCTTTCTTCCTTCAATCCCTCTAAAGTCCTTAAAGGAAACATGTCTGGAAAAGCCGGAGGAAGCGGAAGGTTGCGCAAACTGTTAGTTGTCATTCAATTCTGGATTGCCATCATGATGATTATCGGGACGCTGATTATTTCCAACCAATTAAGCTTTCTGCGCAATAAAGATTTAGGTTTTCAGAAAGAGAACATGATTGTTATGGAGCTGCAGGATTCCACCTTCCGTAGTCGTGGACAAACGTTCAAAAAGGAACTGATGAGTCATCCGAATATTGTGAATGCGACCACAGCCACAGGTGTGCCGGGTCAAACCGGATGGGTACAGGTGGTTCGCATGGAAAAAGGGGCTGAAATGATAGATGATGCCATGACTATCTGCATACCGGATTACGAATACCTGGATACGTACGATATTGAAATGGTAAAAGGACGCTTTTTCAGGAAGGATATGGGCACCGATGCCACGGAGGCGGTGGTGGTAAATGAAACTACAGTAAAACAGTACGGCTGGGAAGAACCCATAGGTAAAAAAATTCACTGGGGTTTCAATCCCCAGGGTGACGGGGGCCGGATACTGAAAGTTATTGGCGTCATTGAGGACTATCATTACCGTTCGCTTCATAATAAAGTTCAGCCGCTGATGATGTTTATTCATGACGATATTTCGAAAGGGTTGATCACTGTAAAAACCAACGGCAGAAACAACGCATCCACCCTTAGCTTTATCGAAAATAAATGGCATGAAATGGGAGCTAAACGGCCATTTGAGTACAGCTTTCTCGATCAGTCGCTGGACGAAATGTATGAAATGGAGCAAAAAACCGGTGTCATCTTCCACATTGCCACGGTAATAACGGTGGTTATTGCACTCATCGGATTACTCGGACTGTCATCCTTTATGGCCGAGCAAAAAACAAAAGAAATCGGCATACGCAAAGTGGTGGGGGCGTCGGTTCCGAATGTCCTGATGCTGCTTTACAAAGAATTCGCGATGCTGATTCTCGTCGGGTTTGCCCTGGCGGTGCCGCTTACCTGGTGGGGGCTGGACAACTGGCTGCAAAACAGCTTTGTGTATGCCACAGAGATATCCTGGGGGGCCTTTATCGTAGCCGGAGTTGCTTCGGTTTTTATCGGCCTGTTAGCCATCAGCTACCACACCATCCGTGCTGCCAATGGCAATATGGTGGATGCGGTGAAGTGGGAGTAGGCTAGAAAAGGATTATTTCTTTGAGTGCTAAAAAATAGATAATTGCTGCTAATACGGAAAGCATATTTCCTATCAGGAATTGATCATTGGAATACTTGGATTTGTTTTTTTCATCCAATCGGGTGCCCAGTTTCAGGGCGCTGAAGAAAACCAATGCAACGGGAAGATTGAGATAGAATGTGATTGTAAGAAAAGCTCTTTCAAAAAGGCCTTTTGCAACGGATTTTAGATTTGTGCTTAATCTGTCGTGTTTATACATGCCGAACACCCAAAAAATCAGAAAAAGTAATGCTTCTGCAATAACTATGATTCCGGTTTTAATCATTATGTCATTCAAAGGATTCATAAGCCATCGATTGTATTAGGTTTTTAGTGGTGAAATATTCTTTCATTCTCAAGGTCTTTTGTTTTCGCCAGGCGGAAGAAACATCTCTTCCTGCCAATTCGGCTACTTTTTTATAATCTTTAAACCGCATAAAATAGCCTGCGATTTCATAGTCTTTCTTGCTCCAGTGGCTGATAATGGAATGGTAAATGAAAAAGAGCTTATTGAGATAATCAGCTAATTTTTTATCATTTAGTAATACCATATAGTTTTGATTTTGGCTTTTAAGGTTTTTAAGGGCTTCTCTTGCTTCGGTCAGCCCTTCTCCCAGCATCTCATGGGCTATCTCCTTATTAATGGGGGTGTCTATTTTCCCGTAATTGATTATATAACGTAATTCAAAGCTATATTTTTTTCGGATGCGATATTCTTCAATTTTAAAAATCATATCTATTCCATCCTGAAGGGATTGAACAATGCTTTGAAATTCGTCTCCAAGGGTAATGGTTAAAGGGGAGATGAATTTGGGCCTATATTGGACTTTTGCTTCTTCAACCATATATTTAAAGCCTTCCATTAGCTCGGAACCTTCCTTGCTGCGGCTTTCAACGATGTCGGCCATTAATATGTAATAGTATTTGGAAGCCATAAAATTTGTATTTTTCCTACAATTCTCAATTAATTGTAAAATTAATACAATTTTGTTATTTTTGCAACTATTTTACAAATTTTATTTAAAAACTGAAAAATTTATTCTCCCCACAAATTCTTACCTTTGCGAGCGTCAAATCATTAAGGAAAAGCATTGAACATGGATAAGCAACAGCCAAAACGTTATACGGTGACGGCAGCACTGCCATACGCTAACGGACCGATTCACATCGGGCACCTTGCCGGTGTGTATGTACCGGCGGATATTTATTCGCGCTACCTCAGGGCCAAAGGCCGGGATGTGGCTTTCATCTGCGGATCGGACGAGCATGGGGTTCCCATTACCCTGAAAGCCAAAAAAGAGGGGGTATCGCCGCAGGAAATCGTAGACCGCTATCACAGGCTGAATTACGAGTCTTTCGAAAAGCTGGGGATTTCCTTCGATGTGTATTCGCGTACCTCCAAGCCTATCCACCATGAAACGGCGGCTGATTTTTTTAAGAAGCTCTATGATAAAGACAAGTTCATAGAGAAGGAGGAGGAGAATTATTTTGATGAAGAAAATCAGCAGTTTCTGGCTGATCGGTACATCATGGGAACTTGTCCGCAGTGTAATTATGATAAAGCCTATGGGGACCAGTGCGAAAGCTGTGGAACCGCTTTAAGTCCCCGCGAACTGATCAATCCGGTTTCTATGCTAAGTGGGAACGAACCGGTATTGCGTAAGACCAAGCATTGGTATTTGCCCCTCGATCAGTATGAAGGCTGGCTCCGGGAATGGATCCTGGAAGGGCATAAGCACGACTGGAAAAGCAATGTGTACGGCCAGGTGAAGTCGTGGATTGATACGGGTCTCAAGCCGCGGGCTGTAACCCGCGATTTGGACTGGGGCGTAAAAGTACCTGTAGAAGGGGCCGGAGCGGAAGGCAAGGTCCTCTACGTGTGGTTCGATGCACCGATTGGCTATATCTCTGCCACCAAGGAGTGGGCTGAGGAAAAAGGGATCGATTGGGAACCGTATTGGAAGAATGAGGATACCAAGCTTGTCCATTTCATTGGCAAAGACAACATTGTTTTCCATTGCATCATCTTCCCGGTCATGATGAAAGCGGAAGGAAGTTACATCCTTCCGGATAATGTTCCGGCTAACGAGTTCCTCAACCTAGAAAACGATAAAATTTCGACGTCCCGGAACTGGGCGGTGTGGCTGCATGAATTCCTGGAAGAACTTCCCGGAAAGGAAGATACGTTAAGGTATGTCCTTACGGCTAATGCTCCTGAAACGAAAGACAATGATTTCAACTGGCGCGATTTCCAGGCAAGGAACAACAATGAATTGCTGGCCATTTTCGGAAACTTCGTCAACCGCTCCATGGTACTTACCAAAAAGTATTATGACGGAAAAATGCCCGAAGCCGGAGAATGGACGGATGAAGACAAGCAAGTGGCCGAAGAAGTCAAAACATTCCCGGCACGTATCGCTGAGAAAATCGAAAACTACAAGCTCCGGGAATCGCTCAATGAAATGATGGCGTTGGCGCGTCTGGGCAACAAATATCTGACGGATAATGAACCCTGGAAATTGCAGAAGACTCATCCGGAAAGGGTGAAAACAATAATGAATCTATCGCTTCAGATATGTGCCAGCCTGAGTACGCTTGCTGAGCCCTTTATCCCATACACGGCCGACAGACTTAGAAGAATGCTGAATATTGAAATGCTGGAGTGGGATGATGCCGGACGAATAGATATTATTTCAGAAGGTCATCAGTTTAACAAGCCGGAGCATTTGTTTGAAAAAATCGAAGATGAGATGGTCACCGACCAGAAAAATAAACTCATCGAAGCCCGCAAGGCGAATGAAAAAACCAATGCGGAAGCCCAACCGGCGAAAGAGAATATAGACTTTGACACCTTCACAGTAATGGATGTTCGGATAGGAGAAATCCTCGAAGCTGAGAAAGTACCGAAAACTAAAAAATTAATAAAGCTGAAAATCGATACCGGCATTGACCAGCGAACGGTAGTTTCGGGAATTGTGGAGTACTACAAACCGGAGGAGATTGTAGGAAAGAAAGTAAGCATTCTGGTCAATCTCGAGCCGAAAAAAATCAAAGGCATCGAATCGAAAGGGATGATACTTATGGCTGAAGATGCCAACGGCCAGCTTAGTTTCATCCAGCCGGATAAAGATTTGGATAACGGATCGGAAGTACGTTAGATAATTCATGAGGCCGCTTGCATTAACCTGATATTTTTAAGAATTTTGCACGGCCAAAATGGCCCCGTAGTTCAAGGGATAGAATAGAGGTTTCCTAAACCTTAGATCCAGGTT
>CAYFQK010000182.1:0-6951 GCA_964345255.1 uncultured Bacteroidales bacterium
GTGGACTATGACCTTGTCAATAAAAAACTTAAGACCTACGAAAAGACGTTTAATCGTGATGAATTCGAACACAAACTGGAGGAGAAAAGGAACATTTATAAGCAGGAGCTGCAAAGGTTAACGGATATCTATGAGGATTTTGATAGCTGTAAAGCGAATATTTTGCGAAATGTTTAAAAACCACTCCAGTAGAATTCGAATTCACAACGCAAGCTGGCTGGGCGGCTTTGAAAATACGACTTTTCCGGAGTCGTAGGATTTCGGGCGTATCGAGCATTTCTATAAACATACAAATATTCCGAAGTTTTTTTAACAGATTTAAACCGCATTACGCTAAATGAGGAGACCCTTCGCTGCGCTCAGGGCGACTTTTAGGAGGGCAGAGTTAAAAAGGGAAAAATGGCAGGAAAAAGCGCTGGAGTGCTGAGCGCTTTTTCCTGCCATTTTTCTGTTTTTTTCTTACTTGTAAGGTTGTACCGAACGAAGTGAGGGACCTCCATGGTTATACCAAAATGGTTTGTCACGCCTGCGCAGGTATCACCGGATTTGTATTTTGATCCCTTTAAACCACATTACCTTTAATGAGAAGCGAAGCGGCGACTGGAGGATCTGCTTATTTACATCATGGCTTTTTTGTTCACTTTTTCTGTAAACTTATTTGAGGACAAGTCAGGAAGAAGAAAAGCCCCTTCAATTTATATAACCTCCAAACTTAAAAACCTCCCACCCCTACTTTTTCCAAAAACCATTATTTTAGCATGACATAAACCGAGGAAGAGCATATGAAGAAATATAATTTCGATGAGATTATTCCCCGTGAAGGGACCCACAGTGTAAAGTACGATTTCAGAAAACGCATGTTCGGGAAAGAGGATGTGATTCCTATGTGGGTGGCTGATATGGATTTCCGGACACCCGACTTTGTTATGGACGCCATCCGGCAGCGGACAAAGCATGAAGTCCTGGGCTATACCATACGACCTGATTCGTTTTACGAAGCCATCATCAACTGGAACCTGCGCAAGCACGGGTGGAAAGTAGAAAAGGAATGGCTTTCCTTCAGTCCCGGCGTAGTGCCCGCAGTCAATATGGCTATCATGGCCTTTTCCAATCCAGGCGATAAAATCATCGTTCAGCCCCCCGTTTACCATCCTTTCTTCCATTCGATAGAAAGCCACGGCCGGGAAATCCTGAGGAATCCGCTAAAGCTGGAAAACGGGCGTTTTAATATGGATTTTGAGGATCTGAAAAACAAAATCGATGACAAAACCAGCATGATTCTGCTCAGCAGTCCGCACAATCCCGGAGGTTCGGTATGGCATAAAAGCGAGTTGGAAGAGCTGGGGCAAGTCTGCAAGGAAAATGGTATTACGATCATCTCCGATGAAATCCATGCCGATCTGATTCTTTATGATAACAAGCACACGCCACTGGCCAGCATTTCCAAAGAACTGGCAGACATCACCGTAACCACCATGGCTCCCAGCAAAACCTTCAACCTGGCCGGATTGTCCACCTCCTATGTTATAGCCTCCAACCCCGAACTGCTGAAAAAATACAACAAAGCCCTGGAGAAAACGCATGTATGGCATGGAAATATTTTTGGTTCAGTAGCCCTTCAGGCCGCTTATAATCATGGTTCCGACTGGCTGGAGCAGTTGCTCGACTACGTGGAAGGGAATATCGATTTTGTGGACCGGTTTTTCAGAGAAAACCTGCCTGAAGTCAAGGTGCTCATCCCCGAAGCAACTTACTTGCTGATGCTTGATTTTAGGGAACTTGGCCTCAGTAGCGAGCAGCTGAAAAAGCTCATGATCAAAGAAGCGGGTGTAGGTATGAATGACGGGGCATCTTTTGGCAAAGAAGGCGACGGTTTCCAGCGCATGAATGTAGCCTGTCCGCGGTCGGTGGTGGAAAAAGCGCTGAACAACATCGCCCGGGCCGTTAAAAACTATCGATCATGAAGCGCATAGCCGGACTCCTGCTAATTCTTAGTTTAACCTTGTTTGTAAATGGCCAATGGGAGCCGGATGCGGGTCTGATTCAGCCTTACACGCATTCAGCAAACGTCATTGCGGATGGAAAGAATCCCGGCGCTGTCATTGACGGCAACATGGAATCGAAATGGGAATCCGCCAATCCGCTTCCTGAAAATTACATTTCTGACAAAAAACAGAACCTGTTCCTTCAGCTTTCAGGTAGCATCAGATCTAATCTTAAAGAAGGAATAAAAGGAACGGATGGAAGCCTGGAGTCAAATCTAAGGGTGAATAAACGGATCACTTATACTTTGCCGGAAGCTCAAGATCTTTCTGCACTGTCCATCAAAGCCAGCGGTAATCAGGCCATTCGTATCAAAATAAAAAACAGCCAAAATCGTACGCTGAAGGAATCTCTTTACACACCCGGCGAAGCCTACCAGGTCAAAAGAATTGCTGTCCCCTCACGCAGGGTAAAATCACTGGAAATCTCTTCGGGCGAACCTTTTACGCTTTTTGAAGTGGCAGCCATGAGCGGCCCGCCTGAAGCGGAAATCATCATCGACCTGAAAAGGCAGCAGCCTGTGGGATGGATAGATACCCGCCACTATGGCGGCAAAAGCGTAAATGAAATCCGGCTTTATGTATCTGCGAATAAGAAAAAATGGAATAAAATTGGTAATCTGAACCCCGAGGCATTACAAATGGTAACTACACGTTTTAATGAACGGGAAGTGCGTTACATAAAACTTGTTTATCAGCTTACTTTTGAGGACTATGCGAAGGCTTTCCTCTGGAAAATCCGGGCATACAATCGCCACGGACCTTATGGCCCTATGCCGGTCTTCACAGAAGCAAGCAAGCCTCTTAAAAATATCCTGGGTGTGAATACCTTTTGGGGATGGGGCATGCAGAAACATGCCACTGACTTACCCCCTGGGAAAGGCCCGGAGCAGTTCAGCTCGTTCATTCGCCATGTTCGCTACTACCACAATCTCGATTGGGATGTGGCTGACCCTGATCAGACCCCGGACTACAGCTCTATGCCGGGAAGTCTCAGGCAGTTGTGGCTCGACTGGGATAAAGAGTACAAACCCGTCTGGAACCTGGGATACTCCATTCAGACGACCCTTCAAATCCCAAAATCCTTCTCGCCTTCCGCCTGGGATACTCCCACCCAATCGGCATACCGGTTTGGAGAAGCCTTTGCCCGGCATTTTGGCCCTCAAAGAAATTATCTCGTCCAATCGGCCGAAATCGGGAATGAGCCCTGGAAGTATGGCCCGGAATTTTACAAAAAAGTATTCAATGGTATGAGCCGTGGAATTAATGAAGCTGCCCCGCGAATAATGGTCATGCCCTGCGCTTTATCGGCCAATAAGCAGCAACCGCATCTGAATAATTATATAGGGAATTGGCTTGAGCCCTCAATGAGCGAAAATATAGACGCGCTAAACACTCATCTTTACAGCTATGCGAATACCGATGAGGGAAAAACCATCGCCGTCAATCCTGAACATCCGGAGTCCCGAATGCGGGGAATTTTGAACCTATTGACGTTCCGCAACAAAAACATTCCGGGCCGGGGCATACAAGTAACCGAATGGGGCTGGGATTCATCATCGGAAACAACAGACTGCTCGCATCCCGAATGCGTTTCGGAAGAAGCCCAGGCTGCCTACGCAATTAGAGGATTACTTATGTTTTACCGCCTTGGCATCGAAAAAGCATTCTGGTATTTCCATTCCGACGAGGATAAGCCCTCTCACCGCTTTACACGGTCAGGAATGCTTACCTCACCCCAAAACGGGCTCAAGCCCAAAAAATCATGGTATGCCCTTCGTTCGCTCATTCGTTCGGTAGGTAATGAGTTTTTGTATGATGTCATAGAAAAAGATAATGTTTGGATATATTACTTTAAGGATGCTTCCGAAACGCCCTCGCATATAGTATTGTGGGTACCTGAAAAGTATAATCCGGATTTAGAGAGGGAAGTTACTTTTAAAAGCCCCCGCCGAATAAACAAAGCATTCCGGCCTGGCGCATTGAAACATAACGTTAATCTCTCCTTCAATGGAAATAATCTTTACAGTATTCATGCCGGGACATATCCCATAATACTGGAATTGAAGTAAGCTTTATCCCCCCTGCATCCAAATTAAAAATTAATCATCTTTGAAAACAATCCTGATACAATTTCTTGAAATAAAATCCTGTTTCCTTTTTTTATACTCCCGAATACCTGACAAGTAAAATTCAAGCATCCGGGAGTTTATTCAAAAATTTATCTTAAATCATTACCTTCATCAATGTTTTACCATGAATGCTGGGGTAAATTTCTCAGATAGCGTTCCCTATCAATATAGGATCCGTATATACCATTATCTGCATTTCTGAAATAGTTAAGAAGCGCAGCACCCGTCCAAACGCGATGCTTTATTACCCTTCTACCACTTATCTTCTTGTCTCTTTCGATCTTCTCGAAAGTCCAGCGCCCTCTCACACATCTGTGCTTTTCCTTTTTTTCCAGCGTAACCATTTTTACTGGGGTATAAATGTCATAAACGTTCTTAGCACTGCCCAATCCACCAGGTATTTCAGCGCTTATTATTTTTTTTACTATTGATTTTAAGGCAAATTTTATTCCGCTTTTTAATAGGCCAGTAGTAAGTCTATCTTTGGTTACGGGGTGGATAATCTCAATTTTTTTTGTTTCGTCCACTATTTGGAAAGACCGGCTTTCGATTAGCACATATTTCACATCGTTATTCACGCATTCAATGATATCAGCTGCATCTTTAGCGTCCTTTTTAGCCGCTTTGGCCAACTTTCTGGCTTTAGCTGCTTTAGCTTTAGCTGCATTCAGCTTCCCATCCTTCACGTCCTGTTCAGCTTGTTTTATCATGCCTCTGGCTTCATCCAGCTTTCTTCTTGCCGAGCTCATCAAGCTATCTGCTCTTTTATTTCCTGTGCCATCCACTTCTTCCCCGGACGCTTTTTCCTGTCCTTCCGCCGATTGGACATCTTCCTTAGCTTTATCAACAGACTCTTTTGCATCCCTTTTCTTTTTAAGCCATGAAGTGCAATATTTATGTTTTGCAATTAAATCTTTAATTTCATCTTCCAGTGCTTTTTTAGCCTGCTCACAATCATCCAGCTCTTCTTTGGCCTCTTTAAGGTCTTTTGCGATCTCGTCTATAGCAGCATTCAAGTCATCTAACCGATCTTTTTCCCTTTCAATCTCATCATTAATCCGGGCTATTTCAGAGCGCGCTTCCTTGATTTTTTCATTCTGCTCTTTGATGTCCTCCCTGAATGTTCTCCAGAACCAATTCAGCCAGTGAATTGCTGTACTGCTACCTGAAAAATAGATATTCACATTTCCTCCCACATTCATGCTGTTTTCGCCCTTTGAAGGATGACTACCTATAAAATCAGTAAAAAACGTCTGGTCTATGAATCCTTTCAGGGTATTCTCAGCATCCTTGATTTTCTGCTCTTCCGCATCTCTATCATTTTCTAATTCGTTAATCCTTTGCTCAGTAGCGTTCTTTGCTCTCTCTCTGTTTCCGGCTCTTCCCTCAAGAAGCCCAACCCGGCCCCTGATGCTGTCGCACCGTTTATCAATGGCCTCAATCTCCTTTTCCTTCTCCTTTATTTCATGAAGGAGTCGTTTACAATCCTCTGCAACTGTCTCAATACTTTTTGAGCGGATTTGGCCGCCAGGACCTCTAACATCTGCAGAGTATGTGCCAGGTTCGTTATCATCGTCAGGATGTATCGTAAGGATTATATTCTGCGCATCAATGAATTGCGATCCTGTCACATGGATATCTTCGTAAGGAAGAAAAATCTCCGTATCTTCAGTGAAGCCCTGCCCCACCAGTCTTACTTCCGTTTCAACACCTATATCAATCGTATCGGGATCAAAATAATCCAGTCTGAATGGCTGCGGAGATTCAACAATTGTATCTGGCTCATCTCCTGCCTGCTCTATGCCGGCGACACCGAATAGCCGCACATCGCTCTTACCTTCATTTTGTCCCAGGGAATTTCCATCCTCATCGAAGCTTTGTACCTGCCAGCAATACGTATTTTCAGGATAACTATCCATTTCCCGGAAATATTCTTCGATGTTCATCCCTTCGAAAGCAACTTCGTTAAAAGACCGTGCTCCCATGGGATAGGTAAAACTATTCATATAGATTCCAGCTTCTTCAAACCACGCAGGATTTGATTCCATGGCCTCATAGGGTAATTGGTCCCCGAGCAATTCAACTATTTTTAGCGTGTAGTTTACTCCAGCATCTCCGGTTTGATCAGGGGTTAATTGCCACGAAAAAACCGGGGATTCCGCCTGGACCACATCACCATTAAGCGGAGAAACCAACTCCGGCGGTGGAATTTCTTCCACTAACTGCTGGATGCAATCGGAGCCTAACACCTCCATCGTCTCTGCATTCATGGCATTTACACAAATCATATAGCTCCCCGGAGGAGCGCTCCCCGTTCTTGTGATATATTCCCGGTATTCCGGGTTTCCATACCCCACATCGATAGGCCCTATCTCACCCGCGATAATATTGGTAAAGCCCGGCTCAAGAATGAAAGACGACGAGTTGGCCTCGAAGAGGAGTCCTTCAGTTTCTTCAAGTGCTTCCCCTCTCAGAATTATCTGAATAACATCGTCGGAATTGTTGGTCAGCATCAGCCTCCACAAATTTTCCACATTGAGTTGATTAGGTGGTGGTGGCTGTAAGCTTACTGATACTTGCTGAGCTTTAACAGGCGCAACTAATATCAGTAAAAGAACCATGGCAACAAAGAATTTCGCTTTCATCAAAAATGAAATTCGATTTTGGTTGATCAAACCTTGCTTGTTTGTTTTCATGACCTTGTTTAATTTGTTAATAGTAATTTGTAGTAGTTTTAGAAAAATAAATATTGAATATCCGTTATCTATCATAATCCT
>CAYFQK010000183.1:0-6862 GCA_964345255.1 uncultured Bacteroidales bacterium
AAAACTGACGGCAAAGGATAATAGTTCTTAAATTGTCATGGTGTGATGTGGAGCAATTTTTTGATCTGGTGCTTCGGAATGATATTTGTTATTTTAGGTTTTCATTTTCTCTTAACTTTATGGACAAACATTAATTAGACATCTCAAAAAGAAAAACCGAACAATGAACAACAAAACTAATCAATATACCCTTTCAGATCATAAACCAGGTATCCAATCCATTCATGGATCAAAAGGTGCCAATAGCGAAATGAAACCACATCCGCAACAAACAGAACTTCCCAATTTATAACCCCATCCCGTGGAACAATTCTATCAGTGCCAAACGGCTCAACCTGAACACCTTCTGACTCAAAACAGGCCCGGGCGCGTTTCATGTGTATCGCAGAAGTAATGAGTAATTTCGAATTCAACTCCGGATGCTGTTGCAGAATTCTTTTAGAATAAATGGCATTCTGATGGGTATTGCGGGAGGTTGTGTCTGCTAAAATATCGGAGGGTGGTACCCCAATTTCGAGCAAATAATTCTTCAAAACTCTAGCCTCTTTCTTTCCGGGATACAGGTAATGACCACTCCCCCCTGACAGCAATATCTTTTTGATTTTACCGGTTTTGTATAGCCGGTAGGCCTGCAGGAAGCGATCAGGCACGGCCTTGAATACGGCCCGGTCGAGTGAAGCGTCGTACTCGGCAATCCAGCCTCCCAAAACAATCCCAACGTCGTAAGTTTGCTCAACTTTAGTAATTCCATGCTCTTCCCACGAACCGGCAAAAATTTTAAGCAAATAATTGTTGGAGAAAACAAAAAACAACACCAGCGAGAGAATTAAAAGCCTTTTACGCCGGCGACCTTTTAGAATTACTCCCGCCACTAAAGCCATAAAAACCCAGGCGGTGGGATTTATCAGGTAGCCAAACATCTTTGATAGATAAAAGAACATCTAGTATCCTCCATAAAATTTGCGTAAGAACCATTCGGCCGACAGTAATAAGATGATGATCCCCAGAATCCATTCCATGTCGATGAGCGGCCGGTAATCCAAACGTGAATAACGCACCGGCTTGATTTGTTCGTTATTCATCAGCGTATCAGCCAGCATGCTCATCTGTCCGGCCTTAAAGAAAGCGCCCCCGTATTTGCCGGCCAGCTGCTGAAGCATCTGATGATTAGCCATGATATTACGGGCTTCGAGGTTTACAGGAGTAATAACAAATTTACCCTCTTTTTTGTATGACTCCCCTCCTCTTTTTGCAGTTGCCGTAAAACTATAACTACCTGTTTCCAGGTCTCCCGCATTAAGGCGGTATTTGTCAGAAGTCCTTTCAAAAACATATTCAAAAGTTTCTCCCCCTGAATTCTTCAAACTCAACTTAACTTCAGGCTCGTTTATCAATTCGTAAGAAGAATTGTACAATTCGGCTGAGAATATAATTTCTTCATTCCCGGTATACCGATTTTCATAATCCACTCTGAAGAGACTCCTGTCGCGATTCAATATGAGGTATCTGGCCATTGTGTTTATGAAATCATTAAACGTTTCATGATTCTGATGCATCAGGTAATCTCTTATTCTCCATTTCCAAATTCCTGTGCCGGCTATCACCCCAATTTTATGTTCTCTTTGAGAGGAAAAAGTAATGAGAGGCATCGTTGTTTTTAAATCATCCAATCGCTGATAAACGTACGGATTCATGGAAGGCAAACTCTGATAATCGCCGAAAGGCGCATTTAACGGGGGTACTTCAGTGAAAAGGTTTTTAAGGCGCACTTCAGTAGTGAAGAGCGAAAAATCTTTGTTCAAAAGGGGTAAAGCCTCATTAATGCTCCCGTTCGTATTATTTATCTCAAGACCCGTATTTATGGAGTTAAAGAAACTAATATTGGTTTGCTGCCCCACCACAAAAAGTGAAGGAATTTTTTGATCAAAAACACTGGCCAGCAGCGCGGCTGATTTCTTGCTTTTAGCCGGAACCTGGTGAAAAACCAGTAAATCGTAAGATGAAATATTGCCTTCGAACGCTTCAACCGTAGAAACTTCCACCTCGTTTCTTTTGCTCTTATCCAGGGCTGTTTTAATAGCAAACACATCGGGGTGGGGAGCGTGCGATAATACCAATACTGAAGACTTATCATCCAGCACCTCGACATAAAAACTTTTTGTGTTGTTCACTTTGTTCTTTTCGCCCTCAAGAGATTCCAGCTCTATGCGATACTTTTGAAGCCCTTCCTGTCCTGCTTTCAGATAAAAAGAAAGTCTTTCGGAAAATGCATCGCGGTTGATACGAATCTCCCGCGTAAGAACCTTTTCATCATTGCGGAAAACTTTCATAACTGTGCGCTCGCCCCTGGCCATAGAAGCACTTAAAAGGACTTCCACCGGGAATTCATTCCCGATAAAGGAAATATCATTGGCAATAACTTTCACCACGCTTAGTTCCTTTCTAGGTGCGGGGTCTCCCAATCCCACAGTATATACATCAAAAGAAGTATTCAAATCGCCATAAAGCGGATTAACCCCCTGGTTGTATATGCCATCAGTGGCCAGTACCACTGCGCCCACATTACGATTAGCGTAATTTATATTCAGGTTATCAAATAAAGGACCGAAATCGGTTACTTCCTCTTCAAAAGTTATCGAGTCACTTTGTTCTATGCTTTTTCCAAAGCTATAGGTATCTACAGTATATTTTCCTGATAATTCGTTTTTGAGCTGATTGACCTCCCTGCGATAATCCCGGGGAAAACTCTCCGATACCCCGGCAAGTGCCACCGAAGCGGAATTATCCTGGGCAAAAACAATTACAGGCTTTTCCGTTTCGTAACGTGTTGACCGAAAGAGTGGGGATAGCAGCAGAAAAGCAATAATTGTTACTGAAAGGAACCTCATAGCAGCCAACACCCATGTCAATGTTTTGCTGTAGTTATACTTTTTGTTTCTCACATACAAAACAGCGGCATAAGCAAGCCCTCCTGCCATGCAGAGTAAAACAAACCATAAAGGATATTCTGTAAGAATTGTATTTTCCAAAGTTTCGCCGGTTTTTGAATGTTCAAAGCTACAAAAATCAAACGAAATGAGCTTTTCCTTTGTAACGATGTAGCCCAGCTAAAGAGCTAAAATATCATAAAAAAAAAGAGAAGCCGCTATGACTTCTCTTGTATAAACAGTCCTTTATTTTAATCTAGGTACTCATGCCTCCGCATACGCTAATAACCTGCCCGGTAATATATCCGGAAAGATCAGAGGCTAAGAAAACCGCTGTATTTGCCACATCATCTGAATTGCCAGCCCGTCGCAGCGGAATTTGTTTGGCCCACTCTTCCCTGACCTCATCAGACAACTTACCTGTCATTTCTGTTTCTATAAAGCCCGGGGCAATGGCATTGCAACGAATGTTTCTTGAGCCGAGCTCCTGGGCAATAGATTTGGTAAAACCAATTATCCCCGCCTTTGATGCGGAATAATTTGACTGACCGGCATTGCCGTTTACTCCTACAACGGAGCTCATGTTAATTATACTGCCTTGCTTGTTTTTGAGCATATGGCGCTGGATGGCCTTTGTGAGGTTAAAAACCGATTTGAGATTGACGGTTAATACTGCGTCCCAATCGCCTTCCGACATACGCATCAGGAGATTATCCTTTGTTATTCCGGCGTTGTTTACCAAAATATCTACCTTGTCAAATTCTTTCAGGATATCTTTTACTACGCGATCAGTATCATCGGTTGAGCTGGCATCGGAAGCATAGCCCTTCGCTTTGACACCTTTTTCAGCGAGTTCTTTTTCAAGTTGCCGGCAGGCATCGTTATATTCTAAATCAGTAAAAACAACGTTAGCTCCGTGATTGGCAAACTTAAGAGCAATAGCTTTACCTATGCCGCGGGCTGCACCCGTTATCAAAGCGGTCTTTCCTTCGAGTAGTTTCATACGTTTGGTAATTTTTTGATTTCAGCAAAGATAAAAAAGATAACAGGACGCTGGCACAAGGCATCAGCCTTTTATGAATTAACACTGCTCGTGATACGGAATTACCACATATCAATCCGCGAAGATTGTCAACTAAAAGCTTTCGAGGCAAGTTCTTAATCACTTGTTTATTAAACTTTTGGGCTTTAAGGGTTTATTCTCTTATACAACCCCATAGCTATCCATTCCCGGCTGGCATTTCCATGCAGATTCGGCGGCCGGGATTACTTTCCTTAATTAATAATTTCCTATCTTAGATGAAGATTTTAACAACACGATGCAATGAAAAAACTACTTATTTTATTTATCCTGCTAAATAGTTTTGTTTACGCTAATTCTCAAAACCCTGGGGAAAAGAATTACCAAAACGGATACATCGGCATTTCTCTCGGACCTTCGTTTCCGGTTGGGAATTTTGGCAGTGATGTAAAAAATTACGACCCTGATGATGAAACCATGAGTGGTTTCGCTAAGGCAGGGATCAATGTTTCTATTATGGATTTGGCTTATTATTTTTACGAAAATTATGGATTACAAGCCTCCATGAAATACTCAGCTTATGAGAACCGGGAATATGATTACGATAGTGATTATTGGTACAATATGGCCTATCTTGCAGGACTTGTAATTTTTATTCCTATTGAACAAAGCCTTGGACTTGAACTGAAACCAAAGGCCGGATTTGCCAAAACAACCAAAAAAGATGAAGCCTTCAGCGAATCAGGCTTCGCGATGGATATAGGTGCGTTTATTCGTTACGATTATTCTGATAAATGGCGTATGTATGGTGGAGCCAACTTTTTTTATTCGGAACCTGACACGCCGCCGGAAAGTAAAAAACTTACTTTTACAACGCTCACTCTATCCGTAGGTCTGGGTTATAAATTTGATTTGTAGTATTTCATTCAGCGGCTCGCTCCAGTAGTTTTCTTCTTTCTCGGCCACTGATCATTTGAAGTATTTCATACGTTTATATGTATTGGAGATGGGATAAAAAAAACCCGGAATCTTCTGAATACCGGGCTTTGGGGGTGAATAGTGGGATTCGAACCCACGCCCTCTGGAACCACAATCCAGCGCTCTAACCAACTGAGCTATATTCACCGTCTGAAAAAGCGATTGCAAATATACAACATTAATTCTGTCTGCAAAACTCCTCTTGTTGAATTTAAAAAATCTCCTGTGAAATTTTTATGGTCAGTGCTTACGGTCAATCCCTGCTATAACCATATTCCTGCCCGCGGCAACCATCGTATTCTTTTCTGCCGCATTTCCCTTTCAGGAGGCTAAACTTAATAGAAATATAAAAATCACTTCCTTTAAGTTGTTGCGCGCCAATGTAGTGACCAATATTTGAAGTTCCCAGTGTTACATTATAAATGCGAGCTGAGAGGCCGACCTGAGGGTCGGTAAAATCGTAAAGCGACACCGGCAGGCCGATTCCAAAATTACTGCTCTGATAGCGGGGAGTGACAGCAGCATAGTGAGGGCGGCTGAACCCCTCATCTGCGGCAGGAAAACCATAAACCACCATAGAATTGACAAACCAGTTTTCTCTGAAATGGTAATCAAACTGCGCGCTCGCAGCTGTTGGAAGCCGCATGGTAAACTCTTCCGCTCCGGTGTTTGACAATGTGGAATCATTGTTAAATTTATAGCTTACCTCATAAAGAAAGGCATTGGTATTATCAAACCTGAATTGGCGTAAATCCTCCCAGGTACCGCTTGCATCTTCATATTCATGAGTCTGGACGTGCTGGTTGTAAGTCACATACCCTACATCCAGCAAAGAAATCCCAATTTTATAGTCATAACCGAAAGTTTTTTGACGGCAAAGCCTTCTGAAGCGATCATAGCGATTTTGTATCTCCCTGGTTTTGGTATAAACCACTCCAAAATCAAAGCCTATCCCATGTCCTTTAAAAAAGCTTTCTCCTTCATAATAGCTGTTATTATCGTAGTTAATGGGAAGCGACATCTTAACTTTTCCATTCAGATTATTGATAATCAGCGTATCACGATTGGGAACAATGTAATCAATGTTATCGGTGTAAAACTTCATCCCCGATTGGGGCATCAAATATTTAAACGTAAAGCCGAGGTCCAGTTTATCATAATTTCTGGCGAAAACGATATTGCTGTAACTCACACCAATCTCCGCCATATTGAGGACCTCCAGGTTCATATCCACCTCGTTTATAAAGTTGATATTAAAAAGAGAATCATAATCAAATTCCTCATACCCAAATTTAGCTATCTCATAAGAAACGCCCTTAGCTCGCGCCAGGCTCCTTGCTGAAGTATACAATCCAATGGTATGCTGACCATAGGTAAACATAGCAGCAGGCCCGAAAGCCCGGGCATTCATATATCCGTTTTTTAATTCCTGATTATAGTCTTCATCCAGATAAGCTTTTCGGCCCTTGTCGTCGATGAACGTTGGATAAGGCGCACTTTGCGTAAGAAAAGTCGTTGGGGAGTAGTCCTCCTGACGAAGAAAGAGATAATTATTGTTGATAAAAAAACCTCCTCCTGACAGGTTTATATCCAGATAATACCGTGAGTTACTCATGGAGGCAGGATTAAGATGAACTCCATTGATACCAGCATATTCACCAAGCTTCATACCAAGTCGCTCCTGCGCTCCAGCCATCACACTGAATAACAGGAAGACAAGTAATACCTTCTCTCTGATTTGTTTTCTCCTCATATTTATTGCCTGGCCGATAACGTAAAACAATATGCAAAAATTGCAAAGACATATAACTATTCCAATAAATATTAGAAATGGTTTTAGATTATTTTTTAACGCAGGCGATCTCAAAAAAAATTCTTTATTTTACAAAGTCAAAATTTCATTATGAATGCAACTGTTTGAGGTTTAAAACAGACT
>CAYFQK010000184.1:0-6848 GCA_964345255.1 uncultured Bacteroidales bacterium
CTCCCCTGTGCCCTTGAGCTCCAGTGAGCGAAGGTTGCTTTTCCCGTGAATCATCTCGCGGCCTATCTCTCTTATTTCGGGCTGACCCAACTCACGAGCCTTGGAAAAAATCGTCTCATTCATAATGTGATCGCGATTGGGATGGGTAACGTACACGCCATTTCCTGAAAGCAGAAAAGCATAACCCGTTTCGAGAATCTCGACCGAGTTAACGATATCCGTAAGCCAGTCAAGCGATATGTCGATGGTTATCACCCCGGCCACCCCGCGTTTACCATCCCTTTTTTCATAGAAAGGAACCGAATAAGAGGTCAGGAAAATATCGCCGCCTCCTTCGGCAAAGTATGGCTCAGTCCAGTAGGATTTTTCCATCATAGCCGGAATCTGATACCAATCGCGGATAAAATAATTCAGGTCTTTTCCGCCAAGAAATGAGGTATCGATTTTCCCGTCTTTTACATATGCAAAGGGCGCGTAATATTTTCTTTCAGGATCAACCGAATAGGGTTCATAAGCGATTACACATCCACTTATGTCAGGGTTGTTTTTCATCAGCTTTCGCAAAAACGGAAAAATGGAGTCGCGGGGCAAAGCTCCCGATTCCAGCATCCAGGTCAGATTTTCGGGAAGTTTTTCCGAAGGTCTTATCACTTCCTCAATTTTATTGACGGTATTGTCGGCAAGGGAAATGGCGTTCTTTTTCGTCATCTCCGTCAGCATACTCCGTGTGTAGAAGTAATATACCGAGAAAACCACAGCCCCAATCAGGATAACAATTGACAAGACCCGGATAATGATTTTGTAAGATAGTGTGTTTCTTTTCATAACATCGCTTTTTTCTTTGCTTTACCTCGCTCTGTCAGTTTGCAAGCGGCTTATAAAATTCGTTAAAATTCATTTGCTGCATCTCTGCCTCCAAGCGGGTTTCCGATTGAATAACGTTTAAGGCCCGCCGGAAATCTGATTCCAGCAAGTGTCCTCTCTTCACATCTTTATCTCCCGGCGCCAGTAAGTCGAGAATTCTGTTAAGCATCCACCGCTGATGGGCCCTGTTATTAGCGAGGCGGGCCTTATCCATTCGCTCCACCACCAGGTTCAGGGCGTATTCCTTGTTTTGTTCCACGTAGCTCCAGCCCTGCAGCGTAGCATCGACGAATTTTTTTAACTCTTCTTTCCTTTCCCGGTAGGTGCTTTCCAGGCAATAGAGCCCATCTTCGGGTATATCGAACCCCTCATAATCTGAAAAGAAAAATGTATTCAGCTCATCTTTATTCACCCCACTGTTGATGATCTGGTCATATTCGTTGTAATACATCACGGTCATCGCATCCACGCCGCCTTCCAGGAAAAGGTTAATCGTGTTGTAAATGGGCACGAAATCCACCTCATTGTTTTTCTCTTTCATCAACGCCCGGGGCATCTTGTCGAAACCGGCGCTCCAGATAGCCACCTTCTTTCCGTCAAGTTCGGTAATGGTATCAATACGGCTTTTGGCTTTGCTAACAAACATCAGAGAGGAGTGTTGCGACAGCTGAGCGATGTTTACCAGGGGGACATCCTTTGAAAGTCGTGCGCTCAGCGCATCCATCAAAAAAGAAGACATAACATCGGCTTTCCCTGTTCGCAGCAGTTTCATCGAGCTCTCATCATCGGTGGGGTGAAGGATTTTTAGGTCAAGTCCGGCCTCTTCATAAAATCCCTGATCCAGAGCAGCGTAATATCCTGCAAACTGGGCCTGGGGGAACCACTGCGGGGCAAATTTAAGGGGCTGTTTCTGGGCACTCCCTCCCATGAAAGCCACGGTTAATAACAATGTGAGCAGGTGTATTTTTTTCATCGTTCCTTATTTTAGATGTCCCTATTTAAAAAGACTTTAATTATCTGAATCATTTCCGAACCAAAGCTGAAATATCCTGCACCAGGTAAGGCTCGGAGAAATTCACAAACTCCTTTCGCTGCGGAGTAATCTCAAAATTGGATATGGCAAAATCCACTTTCCCTGACTGTAAAGATAGTATAAGGCTATCGAAGCTCATATCCACCACTTCGATCTTCTTTCCCAGCATCTTTCCCAACCTCAGGGCCAGCTCCATGTCGAAACCTGTGTACTGGTTTTTATACACAAACATCATGGGCTCAAACTGCGCACAAATTCCTACTTTGAGGGTGCTTTCAGTCTCGCCGTTCGGTGTGTTGGAAAGTTGATAATAAAAACCATTCTTCACCCATACGGTGTCTCTGTTTTCCTCATCACTCAGCCTGGGCAACCCGGGGACAGTTTGATAACCACTATGAATCCATTTCTGCTTCATGGCTTTAAGCGTTCCGTTATTTCTGAGCTTTTCCAGTGCGCTGTTTACTTTCTCCATCAGCACGGTTCGTTCCTTGTTAAATGCAACAGCTATCTCCGCTTTAGTCACCGGCTCTTCCACTATAGTGAGAGAGGCAGGGTATTTACGAACAATGTTTTGTAGTACCACTTCATCAAAGATAAAAGCATCGGCCTTCCCCAGCTTCACATTGTAAGCTGCATCGGTGGTGGAATAAACATCCAGAATTTCAGCTTTGGGAAAATTGTTTCTGGCGGCTATATCGGCTGCCGTGCCCGTCAGCACCATCAGGCGCCTGCCCTCCAGCTGCCACAAACGGGTTATTTTCTCCTCTTTTTGCGAGCAAGCTGTTAATAATGTAATTATACCAACAAATGCTAAAAGCTTATTCATCCGTTCCCTGATTTATTTTTAAAATCAAGCTCAATTTGTTTCTTCCTTCCTCCTGACGAAACTCTGTTTTTTCGGTTTTGTTTTTTATAATCATTACACCTATATCATCGGCATCGGCACTCTCCAGCAAATTCCCCTCATGCCCCGTACTGTTGAAAATGATTTCAACATTTTTCTCCTTTTCAGAAAAAGCAATCCGGAGGTAGACATCCATCGTTTTCGTTTGGTTTTGATACAGTACCAGCAGCTCTTCGACCAGAAGGAGAATATCATTGACCGACTTCTCAGAGAAGGCATGCTTATCGCAAAACCACTCGATTTCGGCATTCATCTTATACAAGTCGTAATTGGGGCTGTCGATGTAGTAGTTAAAGCTACGCACCCTGTTGATGAATGCTTTGGTTTTCTCCCTTTGCGGATGATCAAAAATCTGCTCCGGCAGACCTTGCTCGTATATCAATCCTTCATCCATGTAGAAAACGCGGTGGGACACATCCCTGGCAAATTCCATTTCGTGGGTTACTATCACCATGGTCATCCCTTCTTTTGCCAGCCTGCGGATTACCGACAACACCTCACTGACCATGGTGGGATCGAGGGCTGACGTGGGCTCGTCAAACAGGATAATCTCCGGATCCATCGACATGCAACGGGCGATGGCAACACGCTGCTGCTGCCCCCCCGACAACTCGTCAGCAAAACTGTGAGCTTTGTCTCCCAGTCCCACCATCTTCAACAGCTCCATGCCTTTCTTCTCTGCTTCATGGTCGGACATCCCTCTGAGTTTTACCGGACCTACGGTGAGATTCCCCAGCACGTCGTAATGATTAAAAAGGTTAAAGGACTGAAAAACCATACCCATCTTCTGGCGCATAAGGGTAATATCGGTGCGGGCATCCATAATGTCCTGATCATCAATGAAAATGCTTCCCGATGTAGGTTCATCCAGCAGATTGAGGCATCGCAGAAAAGTACTTTTCCCCGTACCCGAAGGGCCGATAACGGAAATAACCTCTCCTTTTTTGATCTCCGCGTTGATATCTTTCAGAACCGTAAGCTCTCCAAATTTTTTCTCAAGATGTTCTACTTTGATCATTTATCGACTCCCCGCTTTTTTAAGTTTCGGATTGGTTTTACGTTCAGCTTGCGAGAGGAGGAGGGCGATCAGCCAGGAAATGAAGAAATACAAGGCCGCCACCATGATAAGCGGAAAGAAGGCATCAAACGTGCGGCTGCGAATCATATCGCCGGCTTTGGTTAAATCCTGAACGGCGATATAGCCCACCACCGAAGTCATCTTCAGTAAAGTGACCACTTCATTTTTATAGATTGGCAGGATTCGGTTAACGGCCTGCGGCAGGACAATATGGATAAACGTTTTAACTTTTGAGAATCCGAGGGCTATCCCTGCTTCTGTTTGCCCGCGGTCGATGCTCTCAATGCCGGTGCGCAGCATCTTTGAGAAATAAGCGGCAAAATTGAGTCCGAAAGCGATAATGGCTACCATCACCGGATCGATATTGACCGTAGCGAAAATGACATAAAAAATGATCATCAGCACAACAAGTACCGGCGTCCCCACCAGCACCGAAATATAAAACCCGGCAGGGATTCGCATCCATTTTTTCCGCGACATGCTCATGTAACAAATCAAACCGCCCAGGGCGGTGCCCAGAAGCGTGGCCATGACAGAGATTATCAAAGTGGCCCTCAGGCCATCCAGTATCAGAAGGTACCGGTCCTCCTCAATAATGTTCTCATGAAAACTTTTGGCTATTTCCTGAAAGAAGGTACTCTGAAGCACAGAGGCTTCCGCATATCCATGAAGTCCATTTTGGGTCTCCACTGTTTGCAGAGCCAATTCTTCAGAACCCCTTACAGAATCAGACGAATGGCTGTCTGAAGAACCGGCTGCTGTTGTTGCTGTAAAGAGTAATGCAAGTATAAAACCTGTGAAAAAAATTCTCATAATCAAATACCTATTCTTTAACCAGCGCTGCAATACCACCGGTATAATACGGTTCTGAGAAAAGCACTTTTTCAGCCCGTTCGTCCGTGATAGTTATCAGCGCTCCAATCATGTCCACTTTACCTGCATCGAGGGCCGGGATCATCGCACCGAAATCCATGTTTACCACCTTCAGTTCCTTATTAAGTTTTCGGGCCACGCGCGCTGCCATCTCGATATCCATTCCCACGATCTCCTGTGAGCGAACGAAAGAAAAGGGTTCGGTAGTTGCAGAAGTACCAAAAACCAGTGCATCACCGGAACCTGACCTGATGTCGGGCATAGGCTTCGGTTCCCCCTTTTCAGGAAGCCATCGCTTCATCATTTTGTCGTAATCGCCGTTGGACCTCATTTCCATCAGCACCTCATCAATGGCCCTTTTCAGCTCCTGATCGTCTTTTCTCACAGCGTATCCATAGGTGTCGGTGGTAATCATCTCCGGCAACACTTTTAAGCCAGGATTCTTTGCGGCGATATTTCTTAAAATCGGCTCGTCGTAAGCTGCAGCATCGGCCTTGTTTCCTTTAACCGCAAGGCAGGCGTCCAGCACGGTATTGAAATATTTAAACTGTGCATCGGGGAACGTTGACAAAACCAACTGGTCGGCAATAGTGCCGGTAGGCACGGCAAATTCTTTCCCGTCAAGCTGATCGAAATTTGTGATTTTCTCCCTTGAGTCGCAACTATTCAGCACAAACAGAAAAGCTGCCAGTGATAGCGCGATGATTAATTTTTTTGAATTTCGGGGTATCATAGTTTTCATTAGTTTGGAGTTTGAATCAGGTAAAAATAGAAAAACTTTTTTGAACTATGCAAAAGGATGGTTTTTTGTGCTTATTCAGGTAGTGAAATCGTTTTTCCACTATAAAATGGGATAGGCTCCCGCTCAAACAACTAAGGTGGTTTATGGGGCGCGAGGAACCAGGCTCTGTTTCCTGTTGCTGGTCATATAATAAATTCCATAGATTTCTCCCTGCGATACTTCACTTCCGCTCAGTATCCTACCAATGACAACTTTATATTATGTGTTGTATTTCAGAAATCTAATATCCTTTGCCGTCGGCTTCAGCCGACGGTCTAAAGGATTTCTCTCTACCCTATCCGAGGCTTCAGCCCCAGCGATATAAAGAGGTGATGGAATAGAATTAAATGGGACTTAAGTCTCTGAAAAATAAACAGATATCACAAACCGTTCACTAAAGTGAACGGCAAAGGATAATCAGCCTTTTTTGTCATCACGCAGAGTGGAGCAATTTTTTGACCTGGTACTTCGAAGCGACGCGCATATTGGGGAGGATAGAGGAATCTTTTAGTTACAACGAAAAATGGAGCTAAAACTCATCTGATTTGGGCAGGTAAATAATTACAAAAATCAAGATTTACAGAAACGAAAATTAAATTGTCCGGTTTAATGGGGCTGAACCAATGGCAGTGTGAAAACTACGAAGCGTTATAATCATTTTACTAATTGAAGTTTTTTAAATTTAAAAGGTCAATTGATGATAAATTGTAAAAGTTTGGATACCGTTCCCTTATTAGAGAAATAAACGGAATTTTAAGGATGCACAGACGTTGTAGCCAATTTAGAATCTGAACTTATTTGTTAAAATTGACAATTTCAAACGCTACTGTAGTAAACTTTAAATTCATTAAGAAATAAAAAAATCAAAATTACTTCAGTAGATTTCTAACATGAGTTGTTTTATAATAAAAGAACATTTTAAAATTAATAAACATGAAACTATTATTAACATTTACTTTATTGCTTTTAACAGCTTTATCTTTCGGACAAACCACCTGGAACATTGAATTTAACGATACGTCAATAGATGGCGGTTTTAATGAAATAAAAGTAGCTCCATCAAATAATTTATTTGCAGTTGGTGGTCAATTAAATAGCGGCGGTCTGATTTATTTTTATGATGGAAATAATTGGTCAGAGATTGCTGACTCTGATCCAGGAAATAGCAGCTCAATAAAAAGTATTGCACCTATCTCTGATACGGAATATTATACGGTCTCGAGGATAAGAGATGTTCATTATTATGACGGAACTAACTGGACTGATATTTCAGCTGATTTGCCAGGATATATCTGGAATGAACAGTGGGACGACC
>CAYFQK010000185.1:0-6845 GCA_964345255.1 uncultured Bacteroidales bacterium
ACTGTTCTATCCTGTTGCTTATAATTTTGTAATTGTCCATAAAAAGTCTTCCTTTGGGGCAAAAATAAGTGATATTTCCTACCCACTGCTAAACATTAAAACTATAGATTTCTTTTATTTATTGTCAACGTCTTAATCATGAACCTTGTCTATAAGAATGAAAAAAAATTAAAACTATGAAAAAAATAACCGTTACACTGGCCATACTGTTTTTGTTTGTTGGCTCTTATTCACAGAATACATTTAAAAACGGCAGCCATGCCTGCAGTCGCATGAAGATTAAAATGGCAAAAGAAATGTCGCAAAGAGCTGCAGCGGAAGAATACAACTTTTTAATGGATAACTACGACGTAACTTTTTATCATCTTGATATTGCCCTTGAAGAAAATACAGTAGATATTGAGGGTAATGTAAAAATACAAGCTGAAATCGTGGAGGATAATACGGAGGTTTTTGTTCTGCAACTGGTGAACGAGCTTAATATAGACTCCACCATTGTGAATGGTGAAAATCTTGATTTTACACACACTAACGACGAAATCCAAATTGATATTCCGGCGATGAATTCGGGTGATAATGCGGAAGTTATTGTCTATTACGGAGGAACTCCTCCAACAGGCGGTTTCTTTGCAGGTATTTCGTCTGATAATGACTGGTCATATGGTTTCAACGCCACATGGACGCTTTCCGAGCCTTACGGGGCGAAAGAGTGGTGGCCGGTGAAGCAAAACCTCCAGGATAAAGCTGATTCGGCCTATATTTATGTTACAACGGATGAGCTTAACAAAGCAGGTTCTAACGGGATTTTAAAAAATGTTGTTGATCTGGAAAACGGCAAGCAACGCTATGAATGGGAAACAACATACCCTATCGATTATTATCTTATTTCAGTGTCCGTAGCTGAATACCAGGACTATAGCATTTACGCTCATCCTGAAGGGATGAACGGCGATTCGATATTAATCCAGAACTACATTTACAATAGTCCTACCATTCTCAACCAGCTTCAGGATGACATTGATGAGACGATAGACCTTGTGGAATATTTTTCGGAGGAGTACGGAATGTATCCATTTAAGGAAGAAAAATACGGCCACACACTTACCCCTATTGGCGGAGGAATGGAGCACCAAACCATGACAACTATGGGTAGTTTTAACTTTGGATTAAACGCTCACGAACTAGGCCATCAATGGTTTGGAGATAATGTTACCTGTGCTACCTGGAATGACATCTGGATCAACGAAGGCTTTGCCACCTATTCGGAATACCTGGCCAGGACAAATCTTATCAGCGCCTCTAACGGAACCTCTTTCATCGTTTCAGCGCAAAACAATGCTATGTCTGCTCCCGGCGGCTCGGTTTACGTACCGGATGAAGACCTCGATGATGTCTGGCGAATATTTAGTGGCAGGTTAAGCTATGATAAAGGGGCGTCCATACTTCACACGTTAAGATTCGAATTGCAGGATGATGAATTGTTTTTCGATATCTACCAGCAATTTCAGGAGCAGTATGCTGATAGTGTGGCAACAGGAGAAGATTTTAAAAATGTAGTTGAAGAATTATCCGGGGATGATTATGATACCTTTTTCGACCAGTGGTACTATGGAGAGGGTTATCCTATTTACGATGTTTACTATTTTAATACGGAGGACCATCTTACATTAAACATTGAGCAAGAAGCATCTACTTCGGTAACGCCCTTCTTCAACATGCTCATGGAGTACCGGCTGACTTTTGAAGACGACTTTGATACGATTGTACAGGTTCGGCAAACAGCCCCTGAAACCAGTGCCTCTTTCGATGAATTGCATTTTGAGCATGGAAACCTTGTGGATGTGGAAGTTGATCCCAATGATTTTACCCTGGAAAAGATAGGTCAAATTGTAACCGATGTTGAAAATCAAAAAATCTCTCCGGTCATTAACGTCTTTCCGAATCCGGCTTCAAATTATGTTAAAATAAAGGCAGAGAAGTTAAAAATAAAAGATGTCAGGGTATTGGAGCCTTCAGGACGAGAAGTGCTTTCTGTGCCTTTTTATGCCCCCGGTAAATCTATCGATGTATCGCAGTTGCTCCCTGGAATGTATTTCCTGGAATTAACTACAGATAATAAAACCTATACCGGGAAATTTATAAAAAAATAAGGCATTGCTTATGACCGGAGGCTGTCCAAAAAGCCATAAATGTCTATTTTCAGCAACTTTTTACCCCGTCCGCCTCAGGCGGATATGGGGTGATGACTGATTTTCAGAAAACCTTTTAGTTTAGGCTTTTTGGGCGGCCTCATACTCTAAACCGTTCCACACCATCCCAATCGCCGGGTACTCCCTCTTTAATGAACCGTTTACAGCGTTTGATATAAAACCGGGCTGCAATATCTTTTGGATTCTCTTCCACAACGGCCTCAAACTCTTTGAGTGCACTTTCAAATTCCTTGTTCTGATACATATCAGCGGCTTTACCGAACCTGTACTTTGTTTTTCCTTTTAACTCACGGCACCGCTCTGGCTCCCCGTTCAAAATTTCAAAGAGATAAACAGCTTTCTTCTTGCCTTTAACCATTACAACATCTAAAAACCTGTATTCATAATTATCCGATGCATTTATCCTGACCAGGGTATCTTCACTTATAATAATTGAGCCGCCATACACTTTTGTCAGCCCTTCGAGGCGGGAGGCCAGATTGACCGCATCAGAAATTACCGTTCCGTCAATCCTTTTTTCTCCTCCCACAACCCCAAGCATAAGGTTTCCGTGGTGTATTCCAATGCCACTATCAACCGGCTCTCTCCCAAACTGCGTAATGACCTGGTTGAATTCTGCAAGCTTTATACGCATTTCTATGGCGGCATTAATAGAGTCTTCTACGCCGCCGGTAAATAATGCCATTATGGAATCGCCGATATACTTATCAATAAACCCGTTGTTCCGGCCAATAACAGGTTCCATATAGGCCAAATACCGGTTAATAAAATCGAAATTCTCTTTAGGCGTCATTGACTCTGAAAGTTCGGTAAACGATCGAATGTCAGTAAACAGCACGGTCATCTCCCGTTCTACCTGGTCACCTTGTTGGATATCACTAATATTCTGTTTGCCCAGGATATCTAAAAACTGTGTAGGAACGAACCTGGAATAGGCTTCATTAAGCTTGGAGATATTATTAATGTAATCGCGGATACGGGCTGTCATTTGGTTGTAACCCTCCGTAAGGGCCCCTATTTCATTATTTGTTCTAACGATGGCATATTCGTTAACACGGTCTTTACCGGTTCGTTCCATCTGGGTTAGCAGCTCATTCACCGGTTTAACAATATCGGCTGTGGTCCATCGCAGAAACAGAACAAGGTAAATAAAGGCAATTAGAATTCCGGTAAATATGCCTGTAAACATGAAAAGGCTGTTCCAGGCGTTTATATAAATGGCTATGGGTAATTTCAGAAAATCGGTCCTGAAATATTCTGTCATATCCTTAATGCCCTCGCCCGATAAAAACTGCTTCCCAAGGATAATTTCGATTTTTTCAGTTTCCTCAGGCTTAATATCCAGCTCTTTGATTTGGGTAACGCTGAGAAAAAGATAAAACATCACGATAGTGAGTGGCAACAGCGATGTCATGAAATTACTTACCAAAAGCTTATTCTGTATCTTTCCTTTTTTTACTTTAAAAATTCGTTTCTTAAGTTCCTCTCTGGAAAACACATGTTCAAGATATTTAAGATGAACCCTGTTCCTTTCCCAGAAATATATCAGCATAAAGGCCAAAAGGCTGGCAATAGCGCTGACTGCAAGATAGGTCTTAAAAAGATTTCTGCTAACCTCATCGGGAAAAACATTTGAATTGAGCTGGAAGATAGAATACCCCAAAGCAAACAATAATCCGCCCAGGAAAATAAGCCCGTTCGTCAGCGGTACTTTTAAAAGCCATTTTTTTACAAACTGAAAGAGCTTTTTAGGGATAGCTTTACGTTTACGTTTTAAACGAAAATAGCGTTTAAACGGATAGTTAAAAATCAACCCCAGCGCAAAACTTACCAGTAAACTTCGAAGAAAAACCGGAAAATTATCGGCAGGACTTCCCTGGTTCTCTCCCTCATATTCCATTTGATATCCCGTAGTATCGTTGGAAGTGCCGTAGGTAATTTCAATATTTCTATTATCACGGGGTAACGGTTCTCTGGCTGTATCGGGAAAAGAGGTGTTACCGGCTTCCGGCTGATTATATGAATTATTGATTTGTGGCTGCTTGTCTAATATTTGCGGAAGATTTTTCATTCCTACAATGGCAACAAAAGGAAAGACAAGCAGCATGTAAAGTAAACTCGTAATAACGTAAATTCTGAGTCCGTAAAATTTGGGGATTTTACTCTTCATTTCGTGTAATTTATTCTCACAAATTTAAATCTTTTTCAATTCAAGTGACGAATTTAAAAAGCTGTTGCTACATAGATTTAACACCTTTTAGGTTATTCTTTATCTTTGCTGCAAAATCAGAAGCTATGAAAAAAAATACACGTGTACGATTTGCCCCCAGCCCCACAGGGCCGCTTCACATTGGTGGGGTACGAACAGCCTTGTACAATTATTTGTTTGCCCGAAAAAATGAAGGGACCTTCATATTAAGAATTGAGGATACTGACCAAAAACGTTACATCGAAGGCGCTGAAAAGTATATTAAAGAAGCTTTGAATTGGTGCGGTATAGTGGTGGACGAAGGTGATGAAGAAGGCGGCAATTTTGGCCCTTACCGGCAATCGGAGCGAAAAACCATTTATGATAAACATATCCATTACCTTCTTGAAAAAGGGAAAGCCTACTATGCTTTTGATACCCCCGAAGAACTTGAAGCGATGCGTAACAAGCTTGAAGAGCAAAAAGCCGATAACACAAGTTATAACGCTAAAATTCGTGGGGAAATGACAAACTCTTTCACGCTTTCGCGGGAAGAGGTCCAAAAAAGAATCGATTCGGGAGAACCTTATGTTATTCGGTTTACCATGCCCGAAAACGAAGAAATAAGGGTAAAAGACATCATCCGTGGAGAGATTACCGTTAGCACCTCCACGCTGGATGATAAGGTCCTGTACAAATCGGATGGCATGCCTACTTATCACATGGCGAATATCGTCGATGACCACACGATGGAAATCTCCCATGTAATTCGCGGCGAAGAATGGCTTCCCTCCCTGCCTCTGCATGCGATGCTATACAGAGCCTTTAACTGGGAGGTGCCTGAATTTGCCCACCTTCCGCTCCTTCTCAAGCCCAGCGGAAAAGGAAAACTAAGTAAGCGTGACGGCGACAAGCTAGGGTTTCCGGTATTCCCGCTCGAATGGAAAGACCCCAAAACCGGCGATGTATCTATGGGCTACCGCGAAGAAGGCTATTTTCCTGAAGCTTTCGTCAACTTTCTTGCCCTGCTGGGATGGAATCCCGGCACCGAACAGGAATTCTTTACCATGGATGAACTGACACAGCTATTTACCCTTGAAAGAGTCAGCAAAGGAGGAGCGCGCTTTGACCAACAGAAAGCACACAACATCAACTCGCATTACCTGCAGCAAAAAGATGATGAGGAGCTCGCCCGAATGTTTCACGTGAAACTAAAAGAAAAAGGCTTCGATCCGGAGTTAAATTATGTGACGAAGGTGGTTAGCCTCGTAAAAGAGCGGGTTTCATTTGTGAATGAGATGTGGGACCAGGCTTACTTTTTCTTTAAGGCCCCGGAAGAATACGATCCGAAAACCGTGAAAAAACGCTGGAAGGAGCACACCCCGCAGCTCATGAAAGAATTGAAAGAATTGCTCCAGGGCATTGAACCCTTTACCAGTGAAAAAACAGAAGAAACGGTCAAAAACTGGATTGCCGAAAAAGAGTTGGGAATGGGGGCGGTGATGAACGCCTTCCGCCTCTGCATCGTTGGCGCTTCCAAAGGCCCGCATTTGTTTGATATTATTGAGTTGATTGGGAGAGAGGAGACGGTGAAGAGGATCGAAAAAGCGATCGAGAAGTTGGGGTAGCGCCTCTCAACCCCCAGCCCGAAGAAAGAAGGATCTGTACTCGGTTGGGCGGGATTTATTGGGCATCAACAGTTAATAAAACGCATTGCATAAAACTAGGAGACCCCTTGCTACCTTGAAAGCAGTGATTCTAAATTTAGCAAACTGCATTGCATAAAACCAGGAGGCCCCTCGCTTCGCTCGGGGCGACTTGCAGTTGATGAGTGAAGTAAGAAAAAGGCCAACACTAAACGCTGCCCATTTCGGCGTTTAGTGTTGGCCTTTTTCCTGATTTACCCTCCGCCTAAGTCGTCCCGATGGATGCGCCCCAGGCGCAGACTGAGGGACCTCCCGGTTCCTTGTAACGCGGCTTGCTAAAACCCTGAGAGATCCCTCGCTGCGCTGAAAGCACTGCTTCAATAAGTAGTAAGCCGCATTACATAAAACCAGGAGGCCCCTTGCTGCGCCTTAAGCAGTGTTTCAACAGTTAGCAAACTGCATTAATATATCAAGGAGGCCCCTCACTTCGTTCGGGGCGACTTGGATTGATAGGAAAAGTAAGAGAGAAAAAGGCTCACAAAAAACGCCGGAGAGGGCTGCGTTTTTTGTGGGCCTTTTTCCTGATTTACCTTCTGCCTAAGTCGTCCCGAAGGATGCGCTTCAGCGCAGACTGAGGGACCTCCCGGTTCTTTTTAACGCGGCTTTTTAAAACCCTGGTAGATCCCTCGCTACCTTGAAAGCAATGCTTCAATAAGTAGCAAAACGCATTACATAAATCCGGGAGACCCCTCACTTCGTTCGGGGCGACTTACGCTAAAAAGATATTTATGAGAAGCGCGG
>CAYFQK010000186.1:0-6824 GCA_964345255.1 uncultured Bacteroidales bacterium
CATGAAAAAGGAAACAACAAAAACAGTTAGCCAAATCGTTAGCCATGAAAATCAAGATGGTTATTAATCAATTAAGGATGAATTACATATGTACTTAACGCATAAAAGTGAAAGTTTTAATCGTTGATGATGACAAGCTAAGCCGGGATTCGATAGCTCAGTTTTTAAAGGAGCAGATGAATTATCATATTGAAACGGCAAGTTCAGGAGATGAGGCTTTGGAAAAATACAAAGCCGGTCAGCCGGAAGTGGTGGTAACGGATATGAAGATGCCGGGCAAAAGCGGTATTACGTTAATGAAAGATATTAAAGCCCTGAATACCGAAACGGAGGTAATAATCATGACGGGATTCGGAGATATGGAATCCTCAATAGAAGCCCTGAGGGCGGGAGCGGCAGATTATCTTTTAAAGCCGGTGAATATTGAAGAGCTGGCGATGACCCTTGAGCGGATAGATAAATATAACAGGCTTAAATCTGAAAATATAAAACTCAGGGATACCGTTCGCACTACGGATGAACAACTGAAGGAGGAAGATGCTAAGCTGTATTCCCTGCAATCTACCCTCAAGCAGGTTACTCAAACAGGTGGGGTCGGGATATTCTCTTCTTCCATGCAAAATGTGGTTGATTTATCTGAAAAATATCACCAGGAAAGGGATGTGCCGGTTATTATCCAGGGTGAAACCGGAACCGGAAAAGAAATTGTAGCCCGCATACTGCATCACGGAACCGGCGAAGAAAGCAATCGTCCCTTTGTCCCTGTCAATTGCGCGGCTATAGCCCCACATCTTTTTGAAAGTGAATTGTTTGGATATGCTGAAGGAGCCTTTACCGGGGCGCGGAAAAACGGAGCTGCCGGCAAACTGGAGCTGGCCCAAGGAGGAACCATTTTCATGGATGAAATCGGCGAAATGCCTAAAGAATTCCAGCCTAAGATTCTGCGCGCTCTTCAGGAGCGTGAGATTTACCGCGTGGGAGGCAGTAAGCCCATAAAACTCGACGTGCGTTTTGTCTTTGCCACCAACCGCGATCTGAAAAAAATGGTCGACAACAACGAGTTCAGAAACGACCTTTATTTCCGCCTTAACCTGGGGCAGATAAAAATACCACCCCTCAACGCAAGGAAAGATGAAATTATTCCGCTTGCGCAGATGTTTCTTGAAAAATACGCCGTAAAAAGGAAGAAGGCTTTTAAGTTTATTGACGAGGGGGCAAGAAAGATTTTATTGGAATATGATTGGCCCGGCAATGTCAGGGAGTTGCAGAATACCATAGAACGTATTGTTTTGCTTTACAACGATGAAACCGTTAAAGAACATCATGTAAGTTACCTTATCAGAAAAGATGCAGAAGTCCCCAATCAACCCGGGAACCCATTGGAATTGGGTAAGGTGAAACTTCCCGAAAATAATCTTCCTATCGATTATTTGGAGAAGGAAATTGTGTCAAAAGCGCTGGAAAAATTTGACGGAAATAAAACCAAAGTAGCGGAATACCTGGGGATTTCTCGCAGCGCTTTGAGAAGTCGCCTGCGGAAGCTGTAAATACTGATCCATTTCGCCCACCTGATCCATTTGGATCGGTATTATTCAACCAATTGATCCATTTGGAACACCTGCTTGTCAATAGATTAATGAGATGAATCGATTTGCCTTTTTGATTACAGCACTGTTTATCAACACATAATAATTATATCTATTATAAATAGCGGTTTAACTCCTCTTTTGGCATTTCTATTGACATGTATAATGCACTAAAACGAAAATAAAACTACTTACTATGAGTGCATTATTAGCTTTTCTACCTATTCTTGCCACCATTATTTTAATGGCAGGGTTCAACTGGCCGGCCAAAAAAGCCTTACCTCTCGCTTTGGTTTTGGCAATTGGCGTTGCATTTTTTCATTGGGATATGACCGTACAGCATGTGTTGGGGTATACATTCTTTGGTTTTCTGAAAGCCATAGACATCCTGATTATCATTTTCGGGGCTATCCTTATTCTGAACACCTTGAAGCTTTCGGGGGCCATGACCACCATTAACAATGGCTTTAGTGGCATTACTACCGACAGGCGGATTCAGGCTATTATTATCGGATTTATGTTTGGCGCTTTTATCGAAGGAGCCGCCGGTTTCGGAACACCTGCCGCACTGGCCGGGCCGCTGCTGGTGGGCTTGGGCTTCCCTCCCCTGGCCGCTGCGTTGGTAGCCTTGATCTTTAACAGCGTGCCTGTACCTTTCGGAGCTGTCGGCACACCCATTTTTGGTGCTATGAGCACACTCGAGGCTAACATCGAAACGATTGGTGTAGCTCCGGATTCTTTTATGATGACGCTCACCCAGTGGATAGCGATACCTAATGCCATAGCCGGCATTTTTATTCCGCTGCTGGGATTGGCTATTATGACCCGTATTTTCGGGAAAAGCAAATCCATAAAACCCGCTCTGGCAGTGGCTCCCTTCGCCATATTTGCCGGATTGGCCTTTATGATTCCCTACGTACTCATCGCCACGATTTTTGGTCCTGAACTTCCCTCGCTTGTGGGAGCCTTCATTGGGCTGGGGATTATCATATTTGCTGCCAAGAGAGGTTTCCTTGTTCCTAAAAAGAAATGGGATTTCCCGGAAGAAAGCGCCTGGCCAAAAATCTGGCGTTCTAACATTGATACCGGAAGCACTGGGCAGGCAAAAATGTCACTGCTTAAAGCTTGGTCTCCTTACCTTTTGATTGCTGTAATACTTGTGATAACGCGTATTCCTACTTTCGGGATAAAAGAATTTCTGGTAGATCAAACATTAACTTTTCATAATGTAGCGAATATCTCCGGATTGACTTATGCCCTGAAATGGGCTTACCTGCCGGGAACCATTCCGTTTGTGCTGGTAGCGCTGATCACTCATTTTATGCACAAAATGCCTATGAAAGATGTAAAAAAAGCCTGGAAGCTTACTTTTAAACAAATTACCGGAGCGGCTATTGCTTTGTTTGCCGGCGTTGGTATGGTGCAACTCATGCTTAATTCGGGTGTGAATGGTAATGGCATGGACAGCATGCTTACTGAAATGGCCGAAGCAGCAGCCGGACTGTCCGGGGCGGCATATCCGTTTTTTGCCACAATCATAGGCGCTTTAGGATCTTTTATGTCGGGATCAGCCACCGTATCGAATATTCTGTTTATGTCTTTCCAGTTTGAAACAGCCACCATATTGGGTTTCTCACAGGTGCTCATCACCGCTATGCAGGGTATAGGATCCGGTATCGGAAATATGATTTGTGTAAACAATGTAGTGGCCGTAGCTGCCACGGTTGGATGCATCGGTGCAGAAGGAAAAATTATCCGGACAAATGCCTTGCCTGCATTCATTTACTATCTGATAATTACCCTTATTGTGGGTATTTTAATTTATTCCGGATTTGAACCTTTAATGTCATAGAATTATGAAAAACTTACCAGAAAAATATCAAAAGTTATACAACCGGTTCTCCCAGCAAATTGATGAATCAAGATTATTAACCGATCCCTTGCAGACCCTTGCTTTTGGAACCGATGCAAGCTTTTACCGGCTTATCCCCAAAATTGTGATCAAGGCACAGAATGCAGAAGAGGTCTCCTACATTCTATCGGAATGCGATCAGGCGTCCATTCCGGTAACTTTCCGTGCTGCGGGAACCAGTTTATCCGGTCAGGCGATAACCGACTCCGTGCTGGTCGTAGCCGGAAATGACTGGAAGCAACATCATATTTTGGATGATGGAAAGAAAATCCGCTTGCAGCCGGGCGTTATCGGTGCGCATGCTAATAATGTGCTGAAACCTTATCTCAGGAAAATCGGGCCTGACCCGGCATCCATTAATGCGGCCATGATCGGCGGCATAGCAGCTAACAACGCCAGCGGGATGTGTTGCGGAACAGCCGAAAACTCTTACCAGACTATCGACAGCATGAAGGTAATCCTGAAAGACGGCACTTTGCTGGATACGGGCGATGAAAACAGCCGAAAAGCATTTGAGCAGACGCATGGTGAGTTGCTGGATGAGCTGAAGCAGCTTTCTGCGGATATTAAAAATAACCAAGCCCTTTCTGAGCGGATCGCTCATAAATTCAAGATGAAAAACACGACAGGCTACAGCCTGAATGCGCTGATTGATTTTGATGATCCGTTTGAAATTCTGCAACACCTGATGATCGGCTCGGAAGGAACCCTTGGATTTATTGCTGAGATCACCTACAAAACCGTAAATGACCAAAAATATAAAGCCAGCTCCTTGATGACGTTTCCGGATATTGAAAAGGCGTGTAGAGCGGTTTCGCGTTTGAAGAGTGAACCGGTGCTTGCCGTGGAGCTTATCGACCGCGCGGGACTGAAGTCTATGGAAGACGCCGACGGTGTCCCGGATTACCTGAAAGACCTCTCTGAGGGAGCGTCTTCTATATTGGTTGAAACCACTTCTAACGACAGGGAAAAACTTGATCTGCAGATTGAGCAGATTAAAAAAGCCATTAAAGACATACAAACGGAAATTCCGATAACCTTTACGGATAAACCGGCTGAATATGCCAAACTCTGGAAAATCCGCAAAGGACTATTCCCGTCAGTAGGAGCCATGCGCGAAACGGGTACAACCGTGATTATCGAAGATGTGGCTTTCCCGGTGCCCAAACTGGCCGAAGCTACCCTTGACTTGCAGGAGCTGTTTTCAAAATATGAATATCGTGAAGCTGTGATTTTCGGGCATGCACTGGAAGGAAACCTTCATTTCGTGTTTAACCAGGACTTTAATGATGAGAAAGAGCTGGAACGCTATAAGGCTTTTATGGATGAGCTGGCCATAATGGTAACGGAAAAATATGACGGTTCACTAAAAGCAGAGCATGGCACCGGACGCAATATGGCTCCTTTCGTGGAACAGGAGTGGGGTTCGGATGCTTACGAAATGATGAAGCGCGTAAAGGCCATTTTCGATCCGCAGGATATGCTTAATCCCGGAGTCATCCTGAATAATGACCCGCAGATACATACCAAGAATCTTAAACCTATGCCCGCGGCTCATGAACTAATAGATAAGTGCACGGAGTGCGGATTCTGCGAGCCGGCCTGTGTTTCTCATGAGCTAACCATGTCTCCGCGCCAGCGGATAACGGTATATCGCGAGATACAAAGACTGAAAAAATCCGGCGAACAGCCGCATATTCTGGCTTCCTTAATCAATGAATACGATTATCAATCGTTGCAAACATGTGCTACTGATGGCTTATGCGCTTTAAGTTGTCCGGTGGATATAAACACGGGCGATCTTGTAAAAGACCTAAGGCATGAGTCTCATACACCCCGCGATAAGAAGATGGCAGCCTATCTGGCTCCACGCATGGATAAGGTTACAACTTATGCGAGAAGCGGGTTGAATATGGTGAATGCTTTCCATTCTATTCTGGGCTCCGGGGCGATGGGAGCCATTGCAGGAGGAGTGCGTAAGCTATCCGGGAACAAAATTCCAAGATGGAATAAATACTTCCCAAAAGGAGCGCCAAAAATACATCCTGAACCCATAAAAGCCGAAAATCCCGATAAGGTGGTTTATTTTCCTTCCTGCATTAATCAGTCGATGGGGATTTCGAAGGATTATGACGAGAAAGTACCGCTCACTGAAAAAGTGAAACAACTTCTGAAAAAATCCGGATTTGAGATTATCTACCCGAAGAACCTATCCAATCAGTGCTGTGGAATGGCTTATTCCAGTAAAGGGTTTAAAGAGGAAGGCAAACAAAAGTCTGATGAGCTGGAGCGTGCTCTTTATGAAGCAAGCGAAGGAGGAAAATACCCGATACTTTGCGATATGAGCCCTTGCCTGTTTACCATGAGGCAGAATATGCAACCCAGGCTTAAATTGTATGAACCGATAGAGTTTACGCTGGAATACCTGGCCCCGAAGCTGGAATTCAGGCCTGTAGATGAGACCGTAAGTGTTTTTGCCGTGTGTAGCGCCAAAAAAATGGGAGTGGATGAACAGTTGGAAAAACTGGCCGGGATGTGTGCCACAAAAGTGGTAAAACCTGAAACGAATTGTTGCGGATTTGCCGGCGATCGCGGATTTACTCATCCTGAGCTGAACGATCACGGCCTCCGGTATCTCAAAGAGCAAATTCCGGAACAAGTGAAAAATGGATACTCTACCAGCCGGACTTGTGAAATAGGGCTTTCGTCGCACAGCGACATCTCCTACAAATCGATTCTTTACCTGGTAGATAAAGCAACTATTCCTAAGAAAGAGAAAGCCAATCCCGAAAGCTTTCGGGATCAAATCACAGAATCCATAAACCAATGAAAATAACTATGAAATTTTTTAGCGTAATTTTTTTATTCGTATTATTTCCGGGTCTTTTATCAGCTCAGAATGAAAGCAAGTATGACGTAACCATTAGCGGTTTTATATCTACAGAGAGTATTTTTGATACCCGGCAAACGGTATCGGCCCGGGAGGGAGACGTGCTGCTCTTTCCTTCTCCCGTTGATAAAGACGCCAATGGGGCTGATTTAAACGGGCAATCGAGCTTTAACATGTTTGCCATCCACAGTCGCTTGCGAACCAGCGTTGCAGGTCCGGACATGTTTGGAGCCCAATCGAGTGCATTGGTGGAAACCGATTTTGTAGGGAATTCTGAATCGGTGATGAGTATGATGCGGTTGCGCCATGCCATTTTAAAGCTGGAGTGGGATAAAACATCGATTATGGTTGGTCAATACTGGCACCCGATGTTTGTAGCAAGCTGCTACCCGGAGGTGGCCGGGTGGGGCGGCGGAGCTCCTTTTGCGATACTTTC
>CAYFQK010000187.1:0-6820 GCA_964345255.1 uncultured Bacteroidales bacterium
GAAATTTTTAGGATCATTCTGGATGTATAAGCTGAAAATTACCGATTCTGCATCACTGCTGTCCGATGAAACTGGATTTAGCATGGAGATTTCTCGCTTCATACCGATTATCATCGGTATAAAACTCGAAATGACAATCAGTTATGGATTTTGGTGAAGGGGGCTGGAGTGGGCGGTGCAACGCACCGCCCACTCCAGCCCCCTTCCTCCCATTTCCTCAAATCCTTTGTCATTCCGAGCGAAGCGAGGAATCTCCCAGATATTTACCGGACACCAATGATTTAGATTGATAAATTTTCTGAGGTGTTCAAATATTTACTAAAAGTGTAACTTATTGAAGTAAATGACGAGATTTCTCTAAGAGCGTCTGAGCACCAGAGAAGTATCGAAGCGAGAAGTGTCATGTTTTTTAGTGATGATTTTATTCAGTATTTAAGTAAACACCTCAATAAATTTTAAAGCAGCTGTCGGCTGTATATTCTTTTTAGGAGTCCCTGTTGATTTCTTTTCCTTTTCATAATACAGGATACGCTAAAGAATGATTACTTTTGTCTACCCGAATTTAAGCCCGGAAGTGCTGACGGCACCATTCCGGAACATAAATAACACATTAGCAGAGAGGACCATAGGATATGATTTTTCTTCAGCCTATTTTTTTGTATGGATTGCTGGCGGTAAGTATACCGGTCATTATCCACCTGTTTCAATTCAGGAGGTATAAAACGGTTTATTTTACCAACGTGGCCTTTCTGCAGCGTCTCAAAAAAGAAACGGAGAAACAATCTAAGCTCAAGCACTTGCTTGTGCTCATAGCGCGTATTCTGGCAATTATCGCTATCGTAACGGCTTTTGCTCAGCCGGTTATTCCCGAGCAGGACGAGGCTAAAGCTTCCATGCAGGCGAGGGACTTTGTAAGCATTTACGTGGATAATTCGCGAAGCATGCAGCAGCAATCGGAAAAGGGCACGGTAATTACCAAAGCCCGTTCCAAAGCGCTTGAAATTATTGATTCTTATCCGGCTACGGCACGTTTTCAGTTTCTTTCTAATGACTTTAAAGCATATCATCAGCGCTTTTTCGATAAGTCTAAAGTGAAGACTATGGTGGAGGAAGTCAGTATTACTTCCACTACACGGAGGCTATCGGATGTTGTATCGCGCCAGAAACAGCTCTTTACAAGCGAAGATGCCACCTTAAACAAGCATATTTACCTGGTATCTGATTTTCAGAAAAGCACAGCTGATCTTGGAAGCATCCGGGCAGACAGTAGCTTTAATATCAATCTTGTTAAAGTAAGTGCAACGCAACCCAACAACTTATACATTGACAGTTGCTGGTTTAAAGAGCCTGTGCGGCAATTAAAGCAAACTTCCGTACTGCATGTGAGTATCAGAAATTCCGGAACTAAAGATTATGAAAAGATACCCCTGAAATTAAAAATCGGGGGGAAACAGCGGGCGCTGGCCAGTTTTTCAGTGAAAGCCGGTGAAAGGGTTGAAACAGAACTCTCATTTACCAATAATGAGGCTGGATGGCATAATGCCCGACTTGAAATTGTAGATAATCCGGTAACATTTGATGATGTATTTTACTTTTCCTACGAAATCAAGCCTTCCATCAATGTGATCGAAATATACGAGGATAAGCCAAGTCCATATCTGAAAAGACTTTTTGGGCGTGATTCGGTCATGCAGTACACTTCCTCAAATGTTTTAAAGTTAAACTACTCCCGGTTATCTGAAAATCAGTTAATTATTTTAAATGAAATACAGTCTTTTTCCTCCGGCCTGTCTCAAACACTGAAAAAGACACTCTCCGAGGGCCAGAGCGATTTGGTTGTTATACCCGGTGGGGAGCAAATTAGTGCCAGCAGACAGATTCCTGATGAACTAAACTTAAGTCAATATGGGTCACTGGATAGCAGCGCTACGGAGGTTGCTGATATTGCCACAGCGCATCCTTTGTATGAGCATGTGTTTATGGAAGACGTGTCTCTGGCAAGTGATAAAAACTTCGATTTGCCGGTGGTTCAGAAATATGTTTCTATTCAAAAAACTACCGGCTCAGAAGTGCTGATGAGCCTGGCGAACAATAAACCCTTTCTTGTGGCGCAGAAACGTGGGGCTACCAGCATCTATCAGCTGGCCACTCCCCTGAAAGACGCATTCACTAATTTCCAGCGGCATGCGCTATTTGTCCCGACGTTTCACCGTATGGCTGTGTTGAGTCAAAAAAGCGGAAAGATATTTCACTACACCGGGGATGACAAACCGGTCAATATGCCGCTTTCATTATCACAGGAGGCGGAGCAGGTGCTGAGGCTTCGGCAGGTTGGCGGTGAGTACGAAATCATCCCTCCGCTATCAGAAGGAGCCGGAGGGTTGCAAATTGAGAATAGGGTGGAAAAAGCCGGGCATTACCGGGTTCAATATAGCGACTCCACGCTGGGATATCTTGCTTTTAATTACGACCGGCTGGAATCGGATATGGAGATGCTATCAGCAGGGGACCTTGAGAAGTCAGCCAGCGATAATATTGAAACGGCCATGCAAGTTTTTGATGACAGCCCTGAACCTATGGGAAGAAAAATAAAGGAAAGTCAGGCAGGATATCCTTTATGGCATTGGTTTGTGATTATGGCGCTGGTATTTTTAGGAATTGAAGTTTTATTTTTGCGTTTTTTAAAGTAGAGTGATGGAAGAGAACCAAGAAGATAAAAAACAGGATTACAATCAGGAAAATGAAGCCTCGCAGGAATACGGCGAAAACGGGAATGGCAGTTGGCACAAAACCGTTTCTTTGGAGGGGATGTATGAAAACTGGTTTTTGGATTATGCCTCCTATGTGATTCTTGAGCGCGCAGTACCTAGCTTGTATGACGGGTTAAAGCCTGTGCAGCGCCGAATCATGCATGCCATGGGTGAACTGGATGACGGACGTTTCAACAAGGTTGCCAATCTTATCGGTCACACCATGAAATATCACCCTCATGGAGATGCGGCCATAGGAGATGCTATGGTTCAGCTGGGGCAGAAAAATTTATTGATAGAAACGCAGGGCAACTGGGGTAACGTCCTGACAGGCGACAGCGCAGCTGCACCCCGCTACATTGAGGCGCGCCTTTCGCAGTTTGCCCACGAAGTGGTGTTCAACTCAAAAACAACAGAATGGACCCTTTCATATGACGGGCGAAATAAAGAACCTCTTAATCTGCCTGTGAAATTTCCTTTGCTGCTGGCCCAGGGCGTGGAGGGGATTGCTGTCGGGCTTTCCTCCAAAATCATGCCCCATAATTTTAATGAGCTTATTGACGCATCTGTCAGCGTGCTGAAAGGTAAAGACTTCACACTTTATCCCGATTTTCTCAGCGGAGGCATGATAGACGTAAGCAAATACAATGATGGCAAAAAAGGCAGCCGCATCAGGGTGAGAGCAAAAATCAGCAAGCTGGATAAAAAAACACTGGCAATAACCGAAATACCCTATTCGCAAACCACGCACAGCCTCATTGAAAGCATCCTTAATGCCAATGAAAAGGGCAAAATCCGCATCAAGCGTATAGATGATAATACCGCAGAACATGTGGAAATCCAGGTTCATCTCCACAATAGTGTCTCCGCCGACCAGGCCATAGACGCATTATATGCATTCACAAACTGTGAAGTCTCCATTTCACCCAATGCTTGTGTTATCGATAAAGAAAAACCCCGTTTCATGGGGGTGAGCGAGATATTACACAAAACCGTTGAGCAAACGAAATATCTTCTTACACGTGAGCTCGAAATCAGGGAAGGAGAATTGCAGGAAAAGCTCCTTTACTCTTCTTTGGAAAAGATATTTATTGAAAACCGGATTTACCGACAGATTGAAGAGTGTGAAACGTGGGAGGAAATCATCAAAACCATCGATAAAGGACTAGAACCTTTTAAAAAGAATTTTTATCGCGAAATTAAGCGCGAGGATATCATCAAGCTCACACAGATTCAAATCAAGCGCATATCCAAATACGATGCGCGCAAAGCTGATGAGTTGATGAAAAATCTTCAGGATGAGCTGGAAAAGGTGCGCTACAACCTCGAAAATATCGTAGATTATACGATCAAATGGTACAAGCGAATTAAGAAAAAATTCGGCAAAGACCGCCAGCGCAAAACAGAAATCAGAGATTTTGAAAATATCGAAGCCTCTATGGCGGCGGTGGCTAATCAAAAATTATATATCGACAGGGAAAGTGGCTTTGCCGGTACCGGCCTTAAAAGGGCCGAATATATCGCTGATTGTTCTGAATTTGATGACATCATAATATTTCACTCTGACGGCACCTTTCATGTAACCCGCGTCGAAGAGAAAGTCCATATAGGCAAAGACGTCCTTCACCTGGCTCTTTTCAAGAAAAACGATGAGCGCACAGTCTACAATGTGATATACCGTGACGGGCTAAACGGCCGCTATTTTGTTAAGCGCTTCCCTGTGACAAGCGTGAAGAAGGACCGAAAATACGACATTACCCAGGGTAAAGAGAAATCCAGAATCATTTATTTTACCTCCAACCCAAACGGCGAGGCCGAGGTTATTTGGGTGCACCTGTATCCTCGTCCGCGACTAAAAAATACTTCTTTTACCTACGATTTCAGCAAGCTGCCCATCCGAAGTCGCTCGGCTAAAGGGAATATTCTGACAAAACATGCTATCAGAAAAATAAAGAAAAAGGAAGAGGGCGTGTCTACCCTTGGCGGAATGGATGTATGGCTCGATAAAAACGTGATGCGCCTTAATACAGAGGAAGAAGGGGACTATCTCGGTTCTTTTGAACAAGGAGACAAAATAATCACCTTCTTTGGAAATAAATACTACCGCTTGCATGGCTATGATTTAACAACTCATTTTGAGGAGGATGCTTTCAGAATAGAGAAATTTAATGAAAAACAGGTATACACAGCTGTATACTACCACGGAGAGAAAAAGGCTTACTACGTGAAGCGCTTTGCGGCAGAACCTGTCGAAAAAGAGCAGGCCTTTCTCCATGAGCATGAAAATACCAAGTTGATATATCTCACCAGTGAACCGTGCCCACGTATTGAGCTGGAATTTGATAATACCAACAGGAGAAAACCTAAAGAGAACGAGGAAATATATCTGGCTGAATTTATTGATGTGAAGGGATATAAGGCAATTGGTAATAAACTTTCTCAAAATACTATTAAGAAAATTCATATTCTGCCGGCATTGCCCTGCGAAGAGAGAGAGCAGGACAACAAAGAACAGGAAATGAAGGATGACTCTGAAACGGTGGAGGACTCCTCTGATAGCGATGAAAATCAGGAGGATCAGATGGAGTTTAATTTCAACTAGAGAAATACTTATTATTTTTGTAACAAGTAAAAACAAATTGGAGAAAAATGAAAGACAACAAAATTATTGACATTAATAAAGACGTTAAATGGATAGGGGTTTTGGACAAAGACATTGTCACGTTTGACGTTGTAATGGAGACCGAATACGGAACAACCTACAATTCATATTTTATCAATGCCGACAAAAAAGCTATTGTCGAGACCACCAAAGAAAAATTCTGGGATACCTATCGCAACAAGCTCACGCAGGTGGTCAATCCCGAAGAAATTGAATACATCATCCTTGATCATACCGAGCCAGATCATTCGGGGAATGTTAAGAACTTGCTGAATATTGCTCCCCACGCTACGGTGGTGGGCACAAAGAATGCTATCAGGTATCTCAAAGACCTGGTGGATGTTGATTTTGAGAGTATGACCGTAAAAAGCGGCGACACGCTCGACCTCGGCAATAAAACGCTGGAATTCATCAACGCACCCAACCTTCACTGGCCCGATACGATGTTTACTTATCTGAAAGAAGATAAGCTTTTGTTTACCTGCGATGCTTTTGGTTGCCATTATGCCGATGAGCGTATGGTGGATAATCAGGTAGGAGACTTTTCCGATGCCTTTGATTACTATTTCGATGTAATCCTTAAACCTTACAGCAAGTTCATGCTTAAGGCTATCGAAAAAATTAAACCCCTCGAAATAGAGGCTATCCTTCCCGGTCATGGGCCGCTGCTGCTGGACGACTGGAAAAAATGGGTCGACAAGTCTGAGAAATATGCCACCGAAGCCCTGAATTATCCTGAAAAGAACAGGGTATTTATCCCCTACGTTTCAGCCTATCACAAGACCGGTGACCTTGCAGACAAAATTGCAGAAGGAATTCAGCAGGCCGGTGATATTGAAGTGGATGTCAATGACATTGAGATGATGCCGATTGGAGACATGGATGAACGTATCGCCCGCTCGAACGCCATTATTGTGGGATCACCCACCATCAACCAGAATATTCTTATGCCCATTTACAAACTTTTTGGAATCATCAACCCAATCCGCGATAAGGGTAAGCTGGCCGGTGCCTTTGGCTCTTATGGCTGGAGCGGCGAGGCAGCAAAGATGATCAACAGCTCTTTAGAGCAACTCAAGCTTAAAGTGCTCGATGAAGGCGTATTCATAAAATTCAGCCCCAGCGGCGAAGAGCAGGAGATGGCGCTGGAATATGGCCGTAAATTTGGTGAAGAGCTGTTAAAGAAAGAGTAAGGATATAATAGAATTACCTTTTACGCTTAGCTTTGTATCTGAAGCATTCCGCCCGAATCAGGACATCGAGAATTTCTGGCGGAGTGCTTTCCTTTCGTTAATAAGCGGGCATGCTTAGCGAATTAATTCCCTTTTCTCAGCGACAATGATGAGATTCTTCCATGTAGTCTTTTGAAAATTCTAACCGGCTCCTTGTCCAGTAGCTAAGTTTAGTA
>CAYFQK010000188.1:0-6779 GCA_964345255.1 uncultured Bacteroidales bacterium
CTATTTTGACTATTTGTATTTTTGGTCATTAAAATTTGAGATTTATTTGTTTTTTACCCCGTTAAATCCAACAAAAAAAATAAAAATTTAAAATTTTTATTTTTTTTCACGGGGTGAATTTGATTTTTGTTTTTTCTGGCTTGTCCAGGTTAGGAATTTCTTACCTTTATAATTTAATCCCTAAATTTATAAAGATGTACGAATACGCAGCCAAACTAAAGCGGGTGGTCGATGGAGACACCATGGATACCATCATCGATCTGGGATTCAGAATGACCACCGAGCAGCGCATACGGCTAAAAGGAATCGATACTCCTGAAATATGGCGCCAAAGCAAGGACTCCCGGGAATATAAGAAAGGAATGGAGGCAAAGAATTTTGTCATTCAAAGACTGGAGCAAAATCAAAACAGCTTCATGATAAAAACAGAGAAAGAAGCGGGCGTTTATGGCCGTTTTATCGGCACCATTTTTCTACCGGATGCAAGAGAAAGTCTGAATGATGAGCTTTTAAGAAAAGGATATGCCAAACCTTATAAGGAATGAGAATCGCTGAATGCTCAAATTATTGGCGGTTCTTATGCGTTTGAAAAAAAATTATCTATGGACGAATACAAAACATTTGCCGGTATTTATGACTTTTTACTTTTTCCGGCTCTTCATCAAATAAGGGTAAAAACAGCGGAGGTAGTTTCGCAGCTAAACCCGGAGCAAATCATTGATTTATGCTGTGGAACCGGGAACCAACTAAAATACCTGAAAAGAAAAGGATTTGAAAATATTGAAGGGGTGGACATTTCACACTCCATGCTAAAGCAAACCCGCAAAAGCAGTGCGAAAATAAATTGTACCCATGGAGATGCCACTAAACTGAATTTTCCTGATAATAGTTTTGAGGCAGCACTTATCAGCTTTGCGCTGCATGAAAAGCCAAAAGAAACCGCTGAAAGCATTGTTAAGGAAGCTGTTCGCATTACGCGGCGGGAAGGCCATCTTTTAGCGGTGGATTACGCTTTTGACTCTTCTGTTTCTCCTTTCATAAAAACAATGGTACGTATTGTGGAACGCTTTGCGGGAAAGGATCATTACCTTTATTTTAAAAAATACCTCAAATACGGAGGATTGGATTCCCTTTTCCGGAACATGGAGCTGCTGGAAGAGCATCGCTTTCATTCAGGTGCCACCCGGCTCAGGATATATAAAATTAAAAAACAATGACTCACTCTGAAACAAATCATTCTTCTGATCTTATTCAAAGTGAAACTTTACCCTGGGAATCGAATTATATAAAGGTTAAAAACTCACAAATACATTATCTTGATGAGGGACAAGGCGACCCCATACTATTCATTCACGGAAATCCTACCAGCGGGTACCTTTGGCGCAACGTCTTTCCATTTCTTAGCGACCGCGCCCGGTGTATTATCCCCGATTTGATCGGAATGGGGAAATCAGAAAAAACTCGCTTAAGTTATCAATTTTCAGATCATTACGAATATCTGGAAGCCTTCATTGAAGAACTTGCACTGGAAAACATCACGCTTGTTCTCCACGATTGGGGTTCTGCCCTGGGATTTTGGTATGCCAAAAAACATCCTGAAAAAATCAAAAAAATGGCATTCATGGAGGCTATTCTGAGGCCCTGGCACTGGAAGTCATTAAAGTGGAAATATAAGTTAGGATTTCGATTGCTGAGACTTCCCTTTTCCGGTGAGATTTTGATTTACGGGATGAATGCCTTTCTGAACTTCTTTATGCCCGCGCTAATTGTCAGAAAGCTCATCAGTGGAGAGAGAAAGGCTTACCAGGCGCCTTTCAGAAACCCCTTTAACAGAAAACCCATGCTGTTGTGGCCACGGGAAATCCCAATTAACAGGAGGCCTAAAGATATGCACCACATCGTCACCAGTTACAGTGAATCGTTATGCAGATCGGATACCCCAAAACTCCTGATATACGCTAGCCCGGGAGCTATCATCAATCAAAAAACCGTGAATTGGTGTAAACGTCACATACGGAATCTTGAGACCATTTATATCGGTATGGGGTTCCATTTTATTCAGGAAGATCACCCTCATGCTATCGGGCATGCATTGCGCAGATGGTATTTGGAAGAAGATGAAAAGTAAGCGAAACCTACCTGAACATGGAAACTTTTGTTTATTAAAAATGCCACTAATGCAAAAATAAATGAATCTATTTTTTTCGTGCATTAGCGGCAATCGTTATCCTTAAATACTTTACCTGCACAGCTCGTTTATTTCAGCCATTTATCAAGCCACTTAAAGAACTCACGCTGCCAAAGTACCGCATTCTGAGGTTGCAGCACAAAATGACTCTCATCAGGGAAATAAAGCAGGCGGCTGGGAACACCAAGGAGCTTAGCAGCATTAAATGCTTCCAGGCTTTGTGTGTAAGGAATACGAAAGTCTTTACCTCCCGTAATCATCATTATCGGCGTATCCCATTTCTGAACCGATTTATGCGGAGAAAATTCATAACTCTCAGGCTTTGGTTCCTGCCAGAAAGGTCCGCCAATATCATGATTGGGGAACCAATACTCCTCAGTACTGCCATACCAGCTTTCGAAGTTGTACATCCCGCAGTGAGAGATGAAAGTATCGAAACGCCCGTTGTGATCACCGGCCATATAGAACACAGAAAAGCCACCATAGCTTGCGCCAACAGCACCCAGATTCTCCTCATCCACATATGGCTCTTCTGCTAAGCCATCAATAGCGGCATAGTAATCTTTTATATTCTGGCCGCCATAATCGCCACTGATCTGGTTGTTCCATTCCTGGCCAAATGTGGGAAGTCCCCGTCGGTTTGGGGCAACTACGATATAATCATGCGCGGCCATCATCTGGAAATTCCAGCGGTAAGAGAAAAACTGACTAACGGCACTTTGCGGGCCTCCCTGCGCATAAAGCAAAGCGGGATATTTCTTGTTCGGGTCAAAATTGGGCGGATAGATAACCCAGGTAAGCATTTTTTTGCCGTCGGTAGTTTCTATCCAGCGCGATTGAACGCGCCCCATCTCAATTTCATCGAGCAATTTTTTGTTGGTAAACGTCAGCTGGGAGGCTTTCCCACTCATGTCAACATTGTAAATCTCGGTTGGCATTGACATGGTCATCCGCGATGCTACAATACGGTCTCCGGCAGGCTGAATTTCCTGGTAATTATGGGCTCCTTCTGTAATTTGATGAATTTCGCCTTTTTCGAAATCGTATTGATATATTTGGTAGGTAGCTTCAATGCCACTGGTAAAGAATAACTTATCAGCCTGCTTATTCCAATGAAAATGTGAACTGCTTTGATCAAAACCTTTGCTCAGGTCACTATACTCGTCTGCTGCGAAATCGTACATCATAATCCGCTGCTTATCTGATTCGAAACCAGGCGTTTCCATGCTCCACCAAACCAGCTTATTACCATCAGGTGAGAATGTGGGTTCTTTATCGTATCCTTTATATCCCGTTTCGGTAAGATTTCTGGTTTTTCCGCTTTCGATGTTGTAGAGATAAATTTCAGAATTGGTACTTTTCGAATATTCCTTACCGGTGAGCTTCTTGCAGGTATAAGCAATGGTTTCACCGTCAGGACTCCAGTCTATTTCTTTCATTCCACCCCAGGGTTGAGTCGGGGCGTTGTAGCGTTCACCTTTCATGATATCCATGCCCTCTCCTACTTTTCCATTCTGGTATGGCGCAACAAAAATATGGCTATACTTGTAATCATGCCATTCATCCCAGTGCCGGTACATTAACCCGTCGATAATTCTGACATTTGTGTTTGGCAGGTCTTCATGAATTTCCTGCGGTGTTTTATCCAGTTTTACATTTTTTGTGTAAAGAATGCGCGACATGTCCGGTGCATATGAAAAACCGGTCACCCCTCCTTTAATGTCAGTTATTTGCTTTTTCTTCGTCCCGTCAGGATTCATCTCCCAGATTTGTGGCGAACCTCCTTTAGTGGCTATGAAACCTATCTTTTTACCGTCAGGGCGCCATATTCCATTATATTCACTTCCTTTAAAATCAGTTAACTGAACAGGTGATTCCGCATTGGCTTTCATTATAAAAAGATCGCGATCTCCTGAATTTTTTTCCAGATCGTAACGTGATACTCCGTACAATACATCTTTACCATCGGGTGATACCTTTACATCAGACACTCTACCCATTTTCCAGAGCTTTTCCGCAGTAAGCACCCCGTTTTGGGCTTGCAACAAAAATCCCGTACTCAGCAATGTAACTACCATAAAAATTTTTAATCTCATAACAATGTCATTTTTAGTTTTTTATACAGATATGTGCATAAACATATTTCTACTCTCTAGTTTGTTGGCCGGATTATTTCGTAAATTTAACCAAAATAATAGTCAAAGCTAATCAATATTGAAGCCGTTTAAAAAAATACAACGCAAATTAGCATTCTTCAGGGCTAACCGGCTTGGCACTTATTCAACCACCAGTAAAACAAATCTGAACGTGCTTGTGGTTGATAATGAAAAAATTAATCAGTTATTTCTTGCAGAACAATTAAAAAAATTCGGAATCACTGCGGATATTGCCAACCATGGTGCTGAGGCATTGTCAATGATGTCTGAAGTAAAATACGATATCATCTTTATGGACCTGGAGATGCCGGTTATGGACGGCATTGAAGCTACCCGAAAGATTAAAGCCCTTTACTCCGATTCTCCGGCCATTATCGGTTATTCATCCCTTCAAAGTGAATATTACCAGCGTCTTTGTATTCAAGAGGGCATGGTTTATCTTTTGCCCAAGAAAGCTACGCAGGCGCAGATAGGAGTTGTTTTAGATAAAATCTATAGAATGCTATCGAACTCATTATTTTAAAAGTTGTTCATTAAAAGTTATAAAAACTCAATTATATGGAATTTAAAGCAGAGCAATTACAGCCATTCTATGACATGGTGGTGGAATACGGTTTAAGAATAATTATCGGAATAATTGTTCTTATCATTGGTTTTCGCATCATTAAATGGATCACCAAAATAATCAATCGAAATCTGGAAAAGCGGGAAATTGACGACTCCCTTCAATCCTTCCTTAAAAGCCTGACCAGTATCATCCTTAAAATCCTGTTAGTTATCTCTGTTCTTTCAATGATTGGTATAGAGATGACCTCTTTTATTGCTATTCTGGGTGCAGCTGGGTTAGCAGTGGGCCTGGCCCTCTCCGGTACGCTTCAAAATTTTGCCGGCGGCGTTATTATTCTCATCATACGCCCCTTTAAAACCGGTGATTACATCACTGCTCAGGGATATAGCGGGACCGTCAGCGACATTCAGATATTCAATACGGTTTTAAAAACTATTGACAACAAAACCATCATACTGCCCAATGGCTCACTATCAACCGGCGCTATCGTTAACTTTTCTACTGAACCAACCCGTCGCGTTGACCTTGATTTTGGTATTGGATATGGTGACGATATCGACAAGGCCAAGGAGGTTCTATGGAACATCATTAAAAACGACGAACGTATTCATAAAGAGCCTGAACCTTTGATTGCCGTGAAAGAATTAGCCAATAGTTCAGTAAATATTACTGTAAGAGTATGGGTTAATGCAGGTGATTATTGGCCCTATTTCTGGGATGTACACGAGAAGGTTAAAAAGGAATTTGATAAGAACGGAGTATCCATTCCTTTTCCGCAAACAGATGTTCACTTATACAAAAACGAATAATATAATGAAGACAACACTAACAACCATTTTTCTTCTGGCCTTAACAATGGCTCAGGCACAGGAAGCCGATACAACGAAGTACTGGAAAACAGGCACCGATGGGAGTGTGACTTTCTCACAGGTTTCCCTGACGAATTGGGCTTCAGGAGGAGAAGATTCCTACTCGGCCAATGGGCTTTTTAATTTTTTTGCTAATTACAAAAAAGACAAAAGCTATTGGGAAAACGGCTTAACCATGGGCTATGGTTTTGTAAAAATAATCGGTGATAATTTGAAAAAATCCACTGACCAAATTGATTTTCAATCAAAATACGGTAAACACATAAGCAAATACTGGAGCTATTCGGCATTGATAAACTTTAAGACCCAGTTCACGGAGGGTTACAATTATCCTGATGAAGGCGCGAGAACAGTCATATCCGATTTTATGTCACCCGCTTATCTCATAGCTTCTATCGGTATGGACCATAAACCAGTAGAGAATTTTAGTTTCTTCATCTCTCCTGCCACAGGGAAAACTACTGTAGTTACCAATGAAGACCTCTCGGATGCAGGAGCATTTGGTGTTGAACCCGGAGACAATATACTTAGCGAGTATGGTGGGTTTGTAAAAATAGAGTATTCACAAGAAGTACTTAAAAATATCAATTTGAAAACCAAGCTGGACCTTTTCAGTGCTTATAATAATAACCCGGAAAACATTGATTTAGACTGGGAAATGGTACTTAACATGGAGATCAATAAATTAATTTCTGCCAATCTCCAAACCAGGCTGCTCTATGATCATGATACCAAAATTGAGCAGAATGACGGAACGATGGCTCCAATGGTACAATTTAAAGAAGTTTTTGGCGTAGGGATAAGTTACAATTTCCCTAAATAAAGAAGAATAAATTTTTTACGTAAACTAAAAAGAGCGGGTTTTCTGCAACAGCCCGCTCTTTTTTCATTGGTAAAAAAATTTCGCGAAAGTTTTATTGATCCATCCATTTCGGGATTTTCAGATAAAAAGTAGTTCCTTTTTCTATTGAACTCTCAAACCATACCTCACCTTGCAG
>CAYFQK010000189.1:0-6717 GCA_964345255.1 uncultured Bacteroidales bacterium
TGATTGTCCTGTTAATGAGCATCGAAGCCAATGCCTCAAATAAAAACACCAACAATATGGAAAGAGCAACATTCGGAGCCGGATGCTTCTGGTGCGTGGAAGCTGTTTTTGAGAGAGTAAATGGGGTGCAAAGCGTCACCTCGGGATATAGTGGCGGTGATATTGTAAATCCCTCTTACCGTGAGGTTTCAAGCGGAACCACAGGTCATGCTGAAGTCATTCAGCTAGAGTTTGATCCGGCGGTGGTCTCTTACGAGGAACTTCTGGAAATCTACTGGAAGACTCATGACCCCACCCAGCTAAACCGGCAGGGGGCCGACGTAGGACCGCAGTACCGCTCGGTTATCTTTTATCACAACGACCGGCAAAAAGAGCTGGCCGAGGGATACAAACAAAAGCTTGAACAGGCCGGCATTTGGGAGAAACCCATCGTAACAGCCATAGAGCCTTTCAAGAATTTCTTTAAGGCTGAGGACTATCATCAGGATTATTACAACAATAATAAATCGCAGGGATATTGTCAGTTTGTTATCACGCCAAAACTCGATAAATTTAAAAAAGTATTCAGCGATAAGCTGAAAGAAGGCGTTAAATAAGCAACGGAGAAGAGGCTGTCTCCCCGGCTGAATTCTTGTGTTTTCGGCAGGCTTTTTCAGCTCATAATGAGCCGGCCTCTTTTATTACAATCAGGGTTCACTTTTACTGGTCTCAACTGTATCATATTCTTCTTTAAACTCTTTTCCGAAATCTCATTATTAAGCTGTTAGATGCAAATTGGAAAGAATATTTCACTGCTTTCCGGCTGATTTTATATATCTTTATTCGCCAAAATCAGGCATTATGGCTATTCATCCACTTATACAACTTATCCGCGGGGAACTCAATAGCGAGTTTTCTGGCGGCGCTGCCCCTGCCGGTGACCCGCCGGGCCTCAAAGCCCTGACGGATAAAAACCTGTTGCGTGATTTTATCAAATCCAGTCCCATTGAAGGAGATTTGTATTATGCTTTAATGGATGATAAAAAAGAATTCCTGTTTGAAACCGGCGGAAAGCATATTAAGAAGCTCCTTCATAAAAAAGAGCAGGGCATCCGGAACCAAAGGGAGGCCCTTCGCTGTCTCTCGGAAGCTAACCGGGAAGAGGAAGTGGTAGAAATACAAAGCAAAAATCATCTTCACTACATATCTATTGCTTTAAGGTATAATCATCAAATGATTGGCTCTTTTATAGCAGGCGGTTTCTTTATCAGCAACGGAAAAGCAACAGAAGATCTGCACCGGGAATGGTGTGTAAATAATGGGTTTGAATATACTGAAGCATCTGAAATACTTAAATACGTCCCGGAATTTGATATTGAATATGTTGGAAAGCTAAAGCAATATTTTTTAACACTTTCACTCCTTCTTAGAGGCAACAGCAACCATCAGGGCCGGGATGCCGGCAAGAAGGCAGCCCGGGACAACGGCAGCTTAAAAAATGTATTAGCCTCTTATGGCAATGTCATCCATTCGGCCTGCGAGGCCATTTTTATAACCGACCATAAGCTGAATTTACTTTTTCTGAATAAAACCCTGAAAAACCTTGTAACGCCTCAGAACGAGCCCGGCTCCCTGACAGCGATTCTCAAAGCCTCGGATCGGAAAAGACTGCAGGAAAAATTCAGGGACCAAATCCTCACGCAGGAAGAAAACACGCCGCCCGCATCTTTTCAGATGGAAATTGAGATGCCTTTTGAAAACAGGGAAAAGCCTGTGGCGATGTTGCTGGAGGCTGAGCCTCTTGTAAACCATGCCATGGAAGTTAAAGGATTGTTTGCCCTGGTAAAACACAAGGAAACAGACCCTTCGCGCACTCCCGAGCTTTTAACCGCACAAAAAGGTCTTTTCTACCATTTGCTTGACTCATCTCATATGGGGATATTTTACTACGATTCTGAAGGAGTTATTCTTGATTTCAATAAAAAATTTACAGAGATAGCCGGCTTAACGGAAAATCAGCTGCGCGGCGCGAGCCTTTTTAGCATATGGAAAAACCAAAAACTGTTAAAGCCCGTCCGGCAGTCACTAAATGGTGAGTATACCCATTACGAGGGAAATTTTAGCTTAAGGAATCATTCGTGCTATGTTCGGGCGTTTTTCCAGGGCCTGGAAAAGGACACTCCTTCCGGGTACAAGGGCATTGGTATGATTGAAGAAATAACAGAATGGAACCGTTAATGCGCATGCAAAACAGGAATGATTTTCCTCGCCGGGGTTGCACAAAGAGTCATCACAACTAATCTTCAGCAAACCTAACAATGGTTTCTTTAAGGGCAGTTGCTGCGATGAATGATACTTAACCAATAAGCGCCGGGTAATTTGATGAACCCAAAAGCAAAGATGGCTGCAATGCTATACAAATCGATTTAATCTATGGCTCGTAAAATATATCAATCGGAAGGTTTTAAAGTAGACTACGATAAGGGTAGTTTTGATGAATGGTGCGTATACCTTGAAGACAATGAAAAAAGATATGCTCCTTCTGATAAGGAATACTTTGAGCGCCTGGTAAGCCTTGGGGCTAAACACGGCCCGGAACAAATCTACCAGGATTTTCTGAAAATCTTTCAGCAAACCTCCTCAGCCATTGATGAGCGCACCATCCAAACTATTGAAAAGCTGTCAGAAAAATACCGGGAGGATAGCGCGGAGATTAAAAAATGGTTTTTGGTCATTTACGCCGGTATGGTGGCTGAGGAGAATAAAACCAACACCCGTCTGGGGAAACGTATCAAGCGCCTGGGCATTTACCAGGTACTGATTTTAAAGCGTCCGGTGCTTCATGCGGCCAATTACAGTAAGAGAAGAAAATGGTGGGAATTAGATGAAATAATGAGAAGGTATGGGTTTTAATCAGCACCCTGCTTTACCGGAAAATTTGAAATGAGTAGCTCGCGGATAGCGCCCCTCTTGGAGGCATTGGAATTAATGCATCTCCTCGCTTTAACACGATCAACATAATACCCGGCATATAATTCATCAAAAAAAGTATCGTCCGCGCGACTGTTTGTTGGATCGGAATTGCTCAACAGCCACCTGGCGCCTTTTTGGGTGAGTTTATCACAAAACACCTTCAGCCGCCTCTGTTCATCATCATTAAATGCACTCATGGAATAAGCGTTAAACGAGGAAGTGGCGCTTATCGGGCGATAGGGCGGATCGAGGTAAACAAAGGTTTTTGACTGCCGTTCAGCAAACGGAAGTAATTCATCAAAATCCAGGTTTAGGATAGTCACATCCCTGAGAAGAATGCTCAAAGCTTCAAGCTTACTTTTATCGAAAATCCCGGGGTTTTTGTATTTCCCGAAAGGCACATTAAACTCGTTGCTACTGTTAACGCGGTATAATCCGTTGTAGCAGGTTTTATTCAGAAAAATCATCATAGCCGCATGCTCTGGGGCCTCTGCTTCCCGTTTGTTAAACCGGTCTCTCACATCGTAGTAAAGGTTTTTCCTGGAAAGTTCGTTTGGCGCGACCTCATATGCCCTTTTCAGCTCATCCAATGCCGCAAGCAACGTCTCCAAATCATCCCTTATCATGCGATACGCCTGCATCAGGTCTGCGTTTCGATCATTGATGAGGGCTTTTTTCACCTTATCTTTGTAATGGCTCATCACTTCAAAGAAAACGGCTCCGCTGCCCACAAAAGGTTCGATGTAGTTAAATGATGCCGCGTCTTTGAGGGCGGTATCCATAGCATCCATAATCGGATGGAGTAGCTGCGACTTACCGCCGGCCCATTTCAAAAACGGCTTCGCCCTGTTATCGGAACCTGCTGTTTTACTCATCAGCAAATTAATCAGATGGATTCGGCTTTTTGACGACTTTGCGGTGGCTCCTGCCCCACCCTTTTCAAAATACGTTCCCGAACATCTTCGTTGAGCGATTTATAGTTATGCTGCTCAGGGTATACGGGGTTAAGGAACTCGAGTTTGATTTTCGTTAGTGGCTTCGGGAATGGGGCACCCCGCGGGAAGGCCCTATGCGCTCCACTAATTACTACCGGGACTACGGGCACATTCAGCTCACGGCTGAGTATGGCAAACATATTCTTGAACGGCCCTACGGCGCCTGTCTCACTTCTGGTGCCCTCAGGGAAAATAATTACATTCCTGTTTTTCCGGATGGCCATAGCCAGCTTTTGAATGGAAGACTTCAGGTCGTTGGAGACATCTACGATGATTATATTATTCTTCCGGGCCAGATATTTCAGCCATCTTGTCCTGATATGCTTCTCTTTAGCATAAAAGACGGTGTTTTGATAGGTTTTTCTGCGCAGTACCGAGGCAATGAGGAACCCATCGAGAAAACTTTGGTGATTGGGAGCAATGATAAATGGCTGCTGTGGAACTTTATCCACGCCCTTGTAAGTCATGCGGAAATAAACCCTGAAAAAGTATTTGGAGACTTTAAGCAGGAATTGTCCAACCCACGAAGACTTGGGGAGGGTTAAGGGCCTGTGCTCACGCAGTATCTCAGACCAGTTAATGGCCTCATATTTCAGCTTTTGTTTTTTCTCCTTGATATACTCTGCCAGCTTGGCTACCGAAGGAAAATGCATAAACTTCTCAGCGGAAATCTCCACACCAAAGGAATTGTTGAGGAAGGTTTGCAGGCTAACCTTATCCAAAGAATCCAGTCCGATATCAAATTCAAGATTGTCGGAGGGTGAAATCTCCACTGATTTCTGCTCTTCGAGGAAAGAGCGTATAATTTCGTATTCCTGAAAATCGGCCGGCATTTTGGGCGTTTTCTTTTCCGTCTCCTTAGCGTCAAGCGAGGCGCCTACTATGATATCATTAAGCTTAAATCTGCGGAGTTTACCTAATCGCGTTCTGGGCAGATCGTTGTTGGTGATCGTCAATTGATTGATTCTTCTGTAAGCTGCCACCTGCGGGTTAAAATCATTTTTCAGAATTTTCCTGAAGTATTCCGTCGAATTCAGGATTTCGTTTTGTTCTACAAAAGCATCGTCGGGTTTTATGATGGCATGCAGGCGATCATCTTTTGACACAACAGCTGCTTCAGCAACTCCTTCAATTTTCTCTTCCAGGTCGCTTTCCAGGTAGGCCGGATTGATGTTTTTGCCGTTGGAGAGTACGATGATATCTTTCTTTCGCCCGTTTATCCGCAAATATCCTTTCTTATCCAAATATCCCAGGTCTCCGGTGTAGAGCCATCCGTCTTTAAGCACCTCATTGGTTTCTTCGGGGCGGTGGTAATATCCTTTCATAATATTATCGCCTCTAGCCACAATCTCGCCATTTCTGACCTCAACCTCAACTCCAGGCATGGCTTGTCCTGGTGAGCCGATAACCCATTTACCGGGCCTGGTAAAGGTGATAATCGGCGAGGCCTCTGTCATGCCATAACCGTCGAGCATTTCAAAGCCCAGCGTTTTAAAATCTTTGGCTACTTCCACATCCAGTGCAGCCCCTCCGCTGATGAGATACTTGACGTGTCCGCCAAACTTTTTATGAATGGTATTAAATACAGTTTTAGAAAACTTTCTGGAACTAAGTCGGCGGGCGAGTCCGAATAATTTTTTTGCTACAGGACTGGCGTATATTTTATTCATAATCCCGCGGCGTATCATGGAATAGAGCCGGGGAACGCCAATAACTATGCTGATTTTATGCTTCTGCAGCGTATTTATAATGTGCTCGTTGGTCATACCGGGAGCGATTACTGAAGTAGCCCCGGAGTATAGCACCACGATGAGCGATCCCATCAATGGAAAAACGTGATGCAGCGGCAACAGAACCATAACCCTTTCAGAGGGAGTAAATATCGGAATATCAACAGATACCGCATTCATATTCGACTTGAGGTTTTTATAAGAAAGCATAACGCCCTTGGGTTTTCCTGTGGTACCAGAGGTGTAGATAATCAGGGCGGTGGAGTTGTCGTCATAGGCCTGCACTTCTCTTATTTCTTCAGGCTCGGGAAGCGCTGGCATTTCATCAAATACAACAATATAAGGCTTAATGTCAAGCTGATTAACTGCTTCAAGCGTAATTTCCTTTTTTTCTTTTGAGCAAAAAATCACCTCGGGCTGACAATCTGATGCCATGTAAGCAATGTCACCGGAAGCTGACATCGGATCTGCCGGCACCACACTAGCTTCGCTTAGCCAGGCGCCATAGAAGGCAAATACCCATTCAGGACGGTTGTCTGAAAAAATCATTACCTTATCGGGATGAAACGGCTTAAGGTATTCATGATACCTGTTGGCCCATCTCAAAACATCATCGTAAGTGTAATGTGTGTCTTTATAAATAAGGGCTTCTCCCTCTCTCCTCTTCAGCATCTTATTATTTTGCAAATCTTCACTCTCCATTGATAGTTTATTTCATTACAAGAACACAAAAGTAAGTAAAAAGTTTTGTCAATCAACTGGATAGCAATCAATCTACTTTTTTACTTTCATACCTGCAGGATATTTCAATATCATCAACACTTATTTTGTATTCAAAACTAATGACAATAAAATAAAGCTTTCTGAAGACGCCACAAAAAACCCTGCTGTTTTTCTAACTTTCTGTCTATTTTTGTGAAAAAATCACATGATACGGTATTTTCTCAGCATCCTAATCGCCACATCTATTTGCCTGCCCGCTAAAGATATTCAGGGACAGGGCAAAGACAGTAAGACAAAAACCCATTCATTCCACAGCG
>CAYFQK010000190.1:0-6703 GCA_964345255.1 uncultured Bacteroidales bacterium
TGATGCGGCGGTTGAGGGAGACAAAAAATCGGCGGGCGCTATCATCACCCATAACCCGGGTTCGGTTGAAAAGGAACACGAAGAAAATGAAAAGAAAAAGATACGGAACCTGGCGACAAGCATGTGCGGCTGGACTTCTGTTATGACCCTGCTCGAAATCACTAAGGATAAAAATATCGATATCAAAAAACTGAAATACAGGAATTCAGGTGATTCCCGTTTTACAGGAAAGGACGAAGTGGTAGGCTACTGGGCGATTCTTTTTGAACGAATGGTTAAAGATAAAGACCAACAACCTTCGGAAAAGGAGGAATTTTCCCTTTCAGGGAATGAAAAAAAGAATTTGATTGATATAGCAAGAACCACGCTTGAATCTTATCTGGCAGGAAATGGACTACCTGAAATTCCAGCAGAAAAATTAACCCCAACATTGCATAAAAAATGTGGCGCCTTTGTCAGCTTATACAATAAGAGGCAACTGAGGGGCTGTATTGGTTCATTCCAATCTGAAAAACCATTACACAAGGTAGTGCAGGAAATGGCCATGGCATCTGCTTTGGAAGATTCACGTTTTCCAAATGTTGATAAAAAAGAACTCGAGAATATTTCCATTGAAATTTCTGTACTGACGCCCATGAAAGAAATCGATTCCATTGAGGAATTTGAGATGGGTAAGCATGGGCTTTATATCAAAAAGGGAAACCGAAGCGGAACATTTCTCCCACAAGTGGCTGATAAAATAAGCACAAAAGAAGAGTTTTTCGGCCATTGCGCCCGCGACAAAGCCCATATCGGTTGGGAAGGCTGGAAAGATGCAGAGCTGTATGTATATGAGGCCATTGTGTTTAGTGAGCAAGATTTTGTAGACTTATGAATCAGCCCTATCACCTGGTTCAGATTATAGCAGCCTCTTTGCTGCTGTATTTGTTAACCTTTGGATTATATAAGCTTAAAGTTTTTAGTAAGCCAACACACCGGAAGATATGGAACACCCTGTTGCTGTTGGCCTTTGTCATTGCAGGGATTTTGGGATTGCTTCTGACCTTCCAGGTAAATTATAAGTGGGAATTGAGCTGGCTGGATGCTTACAACACGCTACACGTAGATGCGGGTATTGCGCTGGTGCTTATCGGGTTTCTTCACCTGTCCTGGCACCTGGATTACTATGGGCGGCTTTTCATGAAAAACAACAAACAACTTTACGAGCCCGCCACTCCTGGGTTCACCTATTACCTGAATGAAAAATCGCTTCGCCATCTTCTCCTTTACCTGGGCCTTACCGGCCTGCTTGCCCAAATTATTCTCATCCGTGAATTTCTGCTCATCTTCAACGGCAATGAGCTCGTCATCAGCCTTATCCTGTTCTTCTGGATGTTGCTGACAGCCGGAGGAGCCCTCCTGGGCCGGTATTCAGTAAAGTTCAGAACCGATCGGCCTTTGCTGACATTAACATCGCTCATAGGAATCATCCCACTACTCACAGCTTTTTTAATCAACCTCACTAAAAACTTCGCTTTCCCGCCGGGTGTTATTATCGGTGTTACGGATATGGCCTTGATGGTGATGCTGCTGTTACTCCCGTTTTGTCTGCTGTCAGGCTATACATTTTCATTCCTGGCATGGCGTTATTCTGTGGAAACCCAACGGAACAATACTGGAAAAGCCTATGCTTTTGAGGCAATAGGTAGCATAGCAGGTGGGATATTGATCAATTTTGTTCTTGTCTATCTTTTTAATTCTTTTATCATCTTATTGCTGCTTGCTACACTTTCTTTATTTCTTAGCGGACTGATCGCCAATCAAATCCAGTATAAAAAAACCAGGCTTACGTTGTGGATTGTAGCAGCCGTGGTATTATTGGGTGGAGTAAACCTAAAAATGGAAGAAACTGCCCGCAGTGTCTTGTTCAAAAATCAGGAAATCAAGAAAATGAAAGATACGCCACACGGACACATTACCATTACTCAAAAAAACGAGCAAAAGAATTTCTTTTTAAACAACCAGTTTCTTTTTGATAATAAAAATATTGTTCAACGGGAGGAAGCTATTCATTATCCGATGAGTCAGCTTGATTCGGCAGTAAACGTGCTTCTTGTATCCGGAGGTGTAGCAGGTATGCTGAAAGAATTGTTAAAGTATCCCATTGATCAAATCGACTATGTGGAATATAATCCCTATATCGTAAAACTTGCCGGCGATTTCAGTAAAAGTTTGAATAATGAAAAGGTCAGGGTTTTTCACAAGGATCCACGGCAATTCATCAGGGAAAGCCAAAAACAATACGATGTTATTATTCTGAATGTTCCTGCCCCTTCCACATTGCAAGCCAACCGGTATTACACCCAAAGTTTCTTTGAAGATGGAAAAAAAATTCTGACGGAAGACGGAATCCTCTCTTTTACGATATTGCCCTACTCCAACTACCTGGAAGAGGAGAAAGCCCGGGTGCTGTCTACTGTTTACAGTACGGCGGCAGAATACTTTCCGCATATCAGAATTATTCCCGGGGAAAAACATTATTTCCTTTGCTCACAAAGAGAGTATGACCGAGCCATTACGCAACAAATTCAAAAGAAAGACATCAATACCCGGTATGTAAACCGCAATTACCTTAATGATATGCAGTTGAAAATGCGGGAAGACCAGGTTCAAAAAAAACTCGACCGGAAAGTAAGACCCAATAAAGACTTTAAGCCCAAAGCATTTTTTCAGCACATTCAATGGTGGTTGGGTCTTTTTCAGCAGCAACCCTGGCTGATCGGTATTGGGGTTTTTGTCATTGGTGCCATTCTGTTGTTGCTTATGCGCCCTATGTCTTCCGGCATGTTTGCAGCGGGATTTACCGGGGCGTCGGCAGAAGTTATGCTGATTTTTGCTTTTCAAATTCTTTACGGAAACATTTACCATTTGGCAGGAATAGTTTTTACCGTGTTTATGGTCGGTTTGTTCTTCGGAGCCTCATATGCCGGTAAAATTATTTCTGTGCCCGGAAGGAACAACATTATTCGCGTTCAGCTTATTCTGGCCGCACTTGCCATTGCTATTCCATTAGTTGCCGGCGCTATCACCGGGTGGCCGCCAGTAGCAGTTTATATCCTTTTATTGGGGCTGACGATTCTGGTGGGCCTATTTACCGGCCTGCAGTTTTCTGTTATATCATCAGCAGATGAGCGTTCCTATTCTGTGCTTTCTTCCTCTGTATATTCGGCCGATTCGGCAGGAGCTGCTTTGGGAGCGCTTCTGGTAGGTGTCTTTCTCATTCCTAACGCAGGAATGGTTGCTACCGGAGGGCTTATCGCACTGTTGAATGTGGGCGCAGCAATCGTTATTTTTGTTAATAAAAGAAAATCCATGGCATTATGACACAAAAATATAGCAAAAGAGAATTTATTAAGCACACTTCGGCAGGACTTTTTGGAGTGCTGGCGGCTTCATCCTGTCCCATGGTAGCTCATGGAGCATTACCCGCCGATAAGGTAAAACCCAAACATAAAAAAGAGGCACAATTTTATATCAATACGCCCAAAGGCGTTAGATGTGAAATTTGTCCCAATAAATGTACTCTCAAAGAAGGCGAATTGGGAGATTGCCACAACCGGGTGGCCGAAAACGGAAAGCTTTACACATTAGCTTACGGGAATCCTGCCGCCGTTCATCTCGACCCGATAGAGAAAAAGCCGCTGTACCATTTCCTGCCCTCCAGCACTGCTTTTTCGATTGCTACAGCCGGATGCAATCTCTCGTGTATGAACTGCCAGAATTATCAGATATCACAGAAAGGACCGCGTGAAACGGATAACAAAGATTTATTGCCCGATAAGGTTATTGATACGGCCATTCATTATGACAGCAAGGTGATAGCCTACACTTATACGGAACCGATTACCTTTTATGAATATACATACGAGACTTCGATATTAGCTCATCAGCAGGACCTGAAAAACGTGATGATTACGGCGGGATACATCCGACCGGAACCGCTAAAAAAACTCACAAAAGTCATTGATGCGGCCAATGTGGATTTGAAATCCTTAAGCGACGACATTTACCTGAAGCTCAATGCCGGCGAGTTACAGCCGGTCCTCGACACCCTGAAAATGATGAAGGATGAAGGGGTTTGGGTAGAAATTACCAATCTCATCGTTCCGCAGTGGACCGATGACCTGGACATGATCAAACGCATGTGCAACTGGCTGGCAGAGAATGGATTTGAAGACAACCCGTTACACTTCAGCCGTTTTCATCCCACCTATAAACTAACCCAGTTGCAGCCTACCTCTGAATATACCTTGAATGAAGCTAAAAAGATAGCAAAAAATGAAGGATTGAAACATGTGTATATCGGGAATGTGCCCGGAGCTGATTCGGATGATACCATTTGCCCGGAATGTGGTAAGGTTCTGGTTGAAAGAAAAGGCTTCCGTGTAACGGAAAATCATATTCGAGAAGGAAAGTGCAAGTTTTGTGACACAAGCATTAGCGGAGTGTGGCATTGATAGTAAAATCAAAAAAACAACCTATGAATAGAGCAAAATACTATACCAAAAAGGAAGCGGATGTGGTGCAATGCTACCTTTGTCCGACGGCTTGCGTACTTGAAGATAGTGAAGTCGGTGACTGCCGGGTAAGAGTTAATAAGGAGGGAGAGTTGTATACCAAAGCCTATGGAAATCCGGTGGCGGCACATTTAGATCCGATAGAAAAAAAACCGCTGTTTCATTTTTATCCGGGTGCACGAGCCTTTTCTGTTGGAACCGCCGGATGCAACCTGCACTGCCTTAACTGTCAAAATGCGGAGATATCGCAGTGTAGCCCCGATGAATTGCCCAACTACAGGCTTATGCCTGATGATATAGTAAAGACGACACTTGAAAACAATGGATACATTATCGCCTACACCTACACCGAACCCACCGTGTTTTACGAATACATGTATGATACTTCTGTTTTGGCACATGAAAACGGGCTGAAAAACGTAATGATTACGGCCGGGTACATCAGCCCCAGACCTTTGCGGGATTTAGCACCTTACATGGATGCCGCAAATATCGACCTAAAAACGTTTGATGAAAACATATACCGGAAGATTAATAAAGTTCACCTAAAACCGGTGCTTAAAGCTATGAAAATGATGAAAGAAGCCGGTATTTGGGTGGAAATCACCAACCTGGTCATTCCCGGATGGACGGACAATATGGAGACGATTCAAAACATGTGCGAATGGCTTGTTGCCAATGGTTTCGATGATGCTCCCCTCCATTTCAGCCGCTTCCACCCCACCTATAAATTGATGGACGCTCCGCCCACACCTTTCAAGACACTTAGGCAGGCTAAACAAATTGCGCTGGAGGCGGGCATCAAACATGTTTTTATCGGGAACGTCCCCGGCACGGAGGATGAGCACACCTTCTGCCCCGAATGCGACAAAAAGCTCATCAATCGCCACGGCTTCGGAACCTCGGGAATAAAAATCACTGACGGTCAATGCGATTATTGTGGTGCGGAAATTCTCGGGGTGTGGGGGAAATGAAAATTTTATGATCCATTCAATATGATCTGACCAATGTTACTATCAGGATTGAGTATTGCACTAAAAACAGTATTGGAGTCAATAATAAAATACATCGATGACTAAAGTTCCCTTGATTTTTTGATTTTCTCCAACATAGATTTATCCACCTCCTCAGAAAGCTTGTCGATGTCGCTTTGTTTTGCTTTGGATTTAGAAACCAATTCCTTGTATTCCAGATAGTCTATCAGATCTTGAAGATCAGATATATTCGTGTCCGGGGAAAGCCTGACTAATATCTCGTTATTTTTTCTTTCAATAATCATAAAACCATTTTTTACAAAGATAATGAACTTCTCCTGTGTCTTTCAAGCAAATAGAGTATAATACGCCACTTAGTGGGCTAATTTGATGGAAGATTGAATTCTTTTTAATTTTTCATCCGTTGTAATTATTTCTCGTAAAAAACTTTAAACCGCCAATTTTTATTAAAATTTTGTTGGTCTAGCGTCAAAATTTATATGAATTTTGGCGGTCTGGCGTTAATTTTTTAATTATTTTTGTTTTAAGTCAAAATTATTTACTGATTTTAAGCAAGCAACTGATGAAATATATTCAGCGTTTCATACAAGATGACACTAAAAAATCGCTCACTCCCAATAGAGTAGTCATGATGTTGGGGGCAAGAAGAACAGGAAAAACAGAGTTGTTGAAAACCCTATTTGAAAGCATTGATGAAAATCATCTTTTTCTGAATGGTGAAGATATGGCGGTGCAGGATATGTTTTTACCGATGACCATTGAAAATTACAGGATGACCTTCAGTGATATTGAGCTTCTTATAATTGATGAAGCTCAAAAGATTCCGGAGGTAGGAAAGAAATTAAAACTGCTGGTTGATAATATTGACAGGATAAAAGTTTTGGTTACCGGTTCTTCGGCCTTTGACATGGAAAACAGTATGGGTGAACCCCTTACGGGACGTAAACAAACGTATTACTTATACCCTTTTTCTCAGTTGGAGTATAATAACATGGAAAACATCCTGGAAACAAAAAGCAGGCTGCCTTTTAGGTTAGTTTTTGGCAACTATCCGGAGTTATTTCATTTGGAAACGAAAAAACAAAAAGAAGCGTATCTGTATGAAATCACCAAATCATATCTTTTTAAGGATATCCTGGAATTGGATGGGAT
>CAYFQK010000191.1:0-6664 GCA_964345255.1 uncultured Bacteroidales bacterium
GCGTTTTGCTTCTTCTTCTGAGGCCGGATCAATAATGGCAATATCCTCAGGGAGCTCTATGTCATATTCCTTAATGAGTTGGTATAATACCTCCTTGCGGCCTAACAATACGGGTTCGGCAATTTTTTCATTTACCACAATTTCGGCTGCTTTAAGCATGGAGTAACTGTCAGCCTCTGAAAAGACAACCCGTTTGGGTTCTTTTTTGGCTTTCGCTTTAATTTGTCGCAGCAATGGGTTGCTGAGGCCCATCCGTTTACGCAGCTCATCGCTATACTTATCCCAGTCTTCGATGTGTTTTTGAGCCACGCCGCTTTCTATGGCTGCTTTGGCTACTGCCGGCGCCACATGCCAGATCAGGCGTGGGTCTGTGGGCTTGGGGATAATATAGTCTCTGCCAAAGTGCAGGTTTTTCATAGCGTAAGCCTGATTTACCTCATCAGGAACAGGTTCTTTTGCCAGCGCTGCCAGCGCTTCTGAGGCAGCCAGCTTCATTTCATCATTGATGGCCGTGGCACGCACATCCATGGCTCCGCGGAAGATGAAAGGAAAACCTAATACATTGTTAACCTGGTTAGGAAAATCAGAACGGCCGGTAGCCATGATGATATCATCTCTGATTTCCATAGCTTCGTTGTATTTGATTTCAGGGTCTGGGTTTGCCAGACCAAAAACAATGGGGGTTGCTGCCATAGATTTTAACATGTGCGGTTTTAGTACGCCACCAACTGAAAGACCCAGAAACATATCAGCTCCTTCAACGGCTTCTTCCAGCGTGTGGATATTCCGGTTTGTTGTAAACTGGCGTTTATACTCGTTCAAATCTGTCCTGTCTTTGTGCAATACGCCTTTGCTATCGAGCATCACAATATTTTCAGGTTTTATACCTAAACTGATGTATAATCTTGAACATGAAATGGCCGCTGCGCCGGCTCCATTTACCACTACCTGAATATCTTCGATTTTCTTGCCGTTAATTTCTAATGCATTCAAAAGTCCTGCGGAAGTAATTATCGCGGTGCCATGCTGATCATCGTGCATGACCGGAATATTGGTTTTCTCCTTTATCAGGCGTTCTATCTCAAAACACTCAGGCGCTTTGATGTCTTCGAGGTTGATGCCCCCAAAGGTGGGAGCAATATTCACCACAGTATCAACAAATTCCTCTATGTCTTTGGTTTCTACTTCAATATCAAACACGTCCAGGTCTGAAAACACCTTAAAAAGGAATCCTTTCCCTTCCATAACCGGCTTGCCGGCTTCAGGGCCAATATCGCCGAGTCCTAAAACCGCGGTGCCATTGGAGATAACTGCGACCAGGTTGCCTTTGGCTGTATATTCAAATACTTTATTTCGATCTTTGTGAATGGCTTTACACGGGTCGGCAACACCAGGAGTATAAGCCAATGATAAGTCTCTTTGTGTGCTGTAAGGTTTGGTTGGAACGACTTCAATTTTTCCGGGACGCCCCATAGAATGGTATAAAAAGGCATCTTTTCTGAATAAATTATCCATGGTTGTTGTTTTTGTTGTTGTTGATTTTGTCTGACAAGAACAAAGGTATATATTTAAATGAATTCATCACAGCCGGGCAGGGTTTTATTTTATGAGATTCACAACCTGTTTCGTTATTATAAAATTGTATTTTTGCCTGCTTCAACGTATTTTATTGAGCGATGTATAATTATATAGAAGGAAAAATAGCAGAAAAAAATCCGGGCTTTGTGGTTCTTGAGGTTCAGGGAATAGGATATGGGATTAATATCTCACTAAATACCTACACCAAACTCGAAAAATCAAGCCGGGCTAAATTGTTTACCCATGTTACCTTTAAGGTTGAAAACACCAACCCGGTTGGGCTGGAGATATATGGGTTTTATGAGGAGCAGGAGCGGAATTTATTCAGGTATTTGATAAGTGTTAGCCGTGTTGGAAACAACACCGCTATGGTTATGCTTTCGGCCATGCAACCCGGGGAAATTTTCCAGGCAATCACCTCAGAAGATTACAAACGGCTGCAAACGGTTAAAGGCATTGGAGCTAAGGCTGCTCAGCGCATTGTAATGGAGCTGAAAGACAAACTGGAAAAAGAATTTCCGGTGGCTGATAATTTGACTGAAACGTACAATTTAAATAAAGAGGAAGCGTTATCAGGATTAGTAATGCTTGGTTTCAATAAAATTCATGCAAGTAAAGCGCTTGATAAGATTATTAGCAAGAGTCACGAGCAGATAAGCGTCGAAGAACTCATCAAAGAAGCTTTGAAAATTCTTTAAGCAGGGTATATCGACTGAATGGTAATGTAAATGAATTGATTAAAAGAAGCGTGAGATACATTTTACGAACTGTTATTGTTTTTTTTGCTTTTTCAGGGATTTTGAATACTCCGGTTCTGGGACAGGAAACTCAGAACCAGGATTCAGGCCCGGATATTTCCAGCGATAACGATACCATAAATCTTTTGTGGGAGTTTCCGGATGGAGATGGGTTGTATTTTGAGGAAAAGCCCTCCAGCCCGCTCTTTATGAAAAACCCCACCAATATACGTACTGAAATTATTTATGATCCTGAAACCAATGAATATATTTTTCAGGATAAGGCAGGTGAACTTAATCTGCGCAATCCCTCCTCGTTAAGCTTTGAAGAGTATCAGGATAAGCAAATGCAGAATACGTTGCAATCGTATTGGCTTGAGCGTTCACGAGCCGCCACAATGCGTGATCAGGAGGGCCAGTTGGGCCAGTTTGAAATAGAAAGTGAAGCCTTTGAGCAGATTTTTGGCGGAAATACGATTGACATCCGGCCGCAAGGTTCCGCCAGAGTGGATTTTGGTGTGGTCTCCAATCTGCGGGAAGACCCCAGCCTCGACGTGAGAAGAAGGCGGACCACCAACTTTGATTTTAACCAGGACATTGCCATGAATGTAATGGCGAAAATTGGCGATAAAATCCAGTTTAATACCAACTACAATACAGAAGCTACTTTTGATTTCGAAAACGAACTCAAGCTTAAATACGAAGGAAAAGAGGATGAAATTCTCAAGTTGATCGAAGCGGGTGATGTTAACCTCCCGCTGAACAGTACGCTAATCAATGGAAGTCAGAGTTTGTTCGGGATTAAAACCCGCATGAAGTTCGGAAACACAACCGTTACGGCCGTATTTTCCCGGCAAAAGAGTGAATCAAAAAACATTTCCGTTGAAGGCGGCGCACAGACCAGCCGTTTCGAGATGAAAATTGATGACTATGAATCGGATAAACACTTCTTTCTCGATCATTATTTTCGCGAAAACTACAACGAAGCTTTATCAGAATTACCAATTATAAAATCGAATGTTGAGATAACTAAAATTGAAGTCTGGAGAACAACCATAGGACCGGCCAAAGAAAACAACCGGAATGTGGTGGCTTTTTCTGATTTGGGAGAAACACGCCGCTTTAATAATGAAGGTATTCAGGCTACGGCAGGAGCTAATTTCCCCTCCAATGAATCCAATAATTTATTCAATGAGGTTCCTGTTGACAGGTTACGTAATATTAACTCGGTAAGTAATTATCTTGAGAGTCACCCGTTAAGATTTGTTTCCGGAAAAGGATACGAAAAAGTTGAAAACGCCACGAAATTAGACCCTTCGCAATATTCGGTTAACAGCAAGCTTGGTTTTATCTCGCTTAATACAACGTTAAATGCAGACCAGGTTTTAGCGGTAGCGTATGAATATAAAATCGTGGGGCGCGAAGAAGTCTATCAGGTAGGGGAATTCTCAGATGAGGGAATATCTTCACCGAATTCTTTAGTGGTGAAATTATTGAAAAGTACTGCGGTAAATACCAATATCCCTATGTGGGATTTGATGATGAAAAACGTCTATTCTATAGGCGCTTACCAGGTAAATAGTGAAGACTTTATGCTCAACGTGTTATACTCGGGAGGCGAGGATGGTGTCCCGACCGGGTATTTAAATGAAGGTCCTGAAAATGTAAATGGAGTACCGCTTATCAGGGTGCTAAACTTAGATAATCTCAACCAGCAAAATAATCCTCCACATGACGGGGTTTTTGACTTCCTCGATAATGCAGCTACACAAGGAGGTACTATCGAATCTTCCAATGGTAAAGTTTATTTCCCGGTTTTGGAACCTTTCGGTAACTATTTACGCCAGCAGTTAGGCTCTCAGGAGTTGGGCGATAAATATGCCTATGATTCGCTCTATTCTATGACCAAAGTGGGAGCCCAACAGTATCCCAGCAAAAACAAGTTTATCATCGAAGGGCGTTATAAATCTTCTTCAGGTTCTGAAATCAGCTTAAACGCGCTTAATGTGCCAAAAGGTTCTGTAAAAGTAACTGCCGGAGGAATTGAATTAACAGAAAACGTTGACTATACTGTTGATTATACTTTAGGACGTGTTCGCATCATCAACGAAGGCATTCTCAATTCCGGAACGCCCATCAATATTTCACTGGAAAGCAATAGTATGTTTAACATCCAGCAGCAAAGAATGATGGGAGTCCATTTCGACCATAGAATTCAGGATAATTTTAATGTGGGCGGTACCATTATTAACTTGCATGAAAGGCCACTCACCCAAAAAACCAATTATGGTGACGATCCGATCTCAAATACGATTTGGGGTTTAAACTTTGATTATGAGACTGAATCGCGCTTTTTGACTCGCATGGTAGATAAATTGCCATTTATTGATACCAAAGAAGAGAGTAATATCCAGGTTAATGGAGAATTTGCGCATTTTATCCCGGGCCATTCCAAAGCGGTAGGAAATGCGGGAACTGCTTATATTGCAGATTTTGAAGGAAGCAAGTCTACGATTAATCTTGGCCAGGTTGGGAACTGGTCATTGGCATCTACTCCGGGCGGACAGACCGAGCGCAGCATGTTCCCTGAAGCGGCTATCGGAACAGGCCTGAGATATGGTTTCAACAGAGCATTAACCGCCTGGTATATTATTGATCCCTTGTTTTATGAAAGAACCGGTACATTGCGTCCGCCGAATATTGATAATGATGAGTTGTCTTCGCATTACACCCGGTATATTCCTGAAAACGAAATTTTCCCAAATATTGATCCGCCTCAGAATAACTTCATGAATCTGCCGGTTTTTAATGTGGCTTTCTATCCCGAAGAGCGTGGACCTTACAACTATGACACTGAAGGGGATCCGGGGTTTTCTGCCGGAGTGGATGAAGAAGGAAAGCTGGAAGAACCGCAATCACGGTGGGGTGGTTTGATGCGTAAAATCGAAAGTACGGATTTTCAAGCCACTAATGTAGAGTATATTGAGTTTTGGATGATGGACCCCTTTGCTGACCCCGACGGTGACGGGCCTAAAGAACCTATAAATACACAGGGTGGTAAGCTATATTTTAACCTGGGAGACATCTCAGAAGACATTCTCCGCGATGGCCGGAAAAGCTTTGAGCATGGGTTGCCTACTTCTGAAGAAGTCACAAATGTAGACACTACTATTTGGGGCCGTGTGCCCTCGGTTCAGGCCATGGTGAATGAATTTGATAATGACGATGCGGCACGACCTTTTCAGGATGTAGGCTATGACGGACTTAGAAACGAAGATGAACAGGATTATTTCGATTCGATATATATCCAGCAATTAGCAGCAATGTATGGCCCTGGCTCTGAAGCTTACCAAAAAGCCATTGAAGATCCTTCAAATGATGATTATCAGTATTTCAGAGGAAGTGATTTAGATCAGGATCCGCAATATTCCAGCGTGCTGGAGCGATATAAAAAATATAACGGCCCGGACGGAAATTCGCCGACCGATGATATGAGCCCGGAGCCATACTCTACCACTGCAACACGGCAGCCTGATGTTGAAGATATCAATAAGGATAATACCCTGAGCGAATCAGAACGCTATTTTCAGTATCAAATAGAACTTAAGCCTGGAAATATGGAGGTAGGCCAGAATTATATCGCGGATAAATATACCCCCCCTCCGCAGCAACTCGCCAACGGAGAGCGCAGATCGGTTACATGGTATCAGTTTAAAATCCCGGTTCGAAATCCCGATAAAGTCGTGGGTAATATCCAGGACTTTAAATCCATCCGCTTTATGAGGATGTTTATGAAAGATTTCCAGGAACCTGTGATTTTACGTTTTGCCACCCTGGAACTCGTCAGAGGTGAATGGCGGAGATTTGACCAGGCCCTTATCGAAGACGGAGAGTACCTGGTGGATGAAGATGAATCTGTATTTGACATTTCTGCGGTGAACATCGAAGAAAACGGACAGCGCGATCCTATCCCGTATGTGCTTCCGCCGGGTGTAGAGCGCGAAAGAAATGTGGGAACAACCACGGTTAATCAGCAAAACGAGCAATCTATGGTTTTGGAAGTATGCGACCTGCCCGATGGTTTTGCACGTGCCGCTTATAAAACCACCGATTTTGATTTCAGGCAATATAAACGTCTGAAAATGTACGTTCATGCTGAGCAAGCCGATATTGAAGACAATTATAAAACCGGAGATTTGACGGCCTTTATCCGCTTAGGGGCCGACTTTGATGAAAACTATTATGAATATGAAGTACCCCTCGAGTTTACGGACTGGGGAACGGGTAACAGACAAGACATCTGGCCTGAAAATAATGAAATTGACTTGCTGCTCGAAAAACTCACAGAT
>CAYFQK010000192.1:0-6659 GCA_964345255.1 uncultured Bacteroidales bacterium
AGTCGGGCGGGTCTCAGCCACCTCTTGCGGCGGTTTTTTTGGGATGCCGGGGGGTGGAGGGAGGCAAAAAAACTCCTGTAAATTTCATAATCAAAAAAAAAGACCCTATCTTTGGCAAAAATTTCATATCGAAAAACTTGAATCTGTATGAGCGTACTCGTCAATAAAAACTCAAAAATTCTCATCCAGGGATTTACCGGCAGTGAAGGGACCTTCCATGCCGGCCAGATGATAGAATACGGCACAAATATCGTAGGTGGAATCACTCCGGGTAAAGGAGGCACCACGCATCTTGAAAAACCTGTGTTTAATACTGTAAAAGAAGCTGTAAAAGAAACCCAAGCCGATGTTTCGGTTATTTTCGTTCCCCCGCCATTTGCCGGTGATGCCATTATGGAGGCAGCGGATGCCGGAATAAAAGTAACTGTTTGTATAACGGAAGGCATCCCTACTAAGGATATGATCATGGTTAAGAACTATCTCAGGGAACGTGATACTCATCTCATCGGCCCGAATTGCCCGGGTATTATCACTCCCGGTGAAGCGAAAGTGGGCATCATGCCAGGATTTATCCACAAAAAAGGAAAAGTGGGTATCGTCTCCCGCTCCGGAACACTCACCTATGAAGCTGTGGACCAGCTCACCAAGCTTGGCCTCGGACAATCTACGGCCATTGGTATAGGCGGAGACCCGATTATTGGCACCAGTACCAAAGAGGCCGTGAAATTGTTTATGGACGACCCGGAAACGGAAGGGATTGTGATGATTGGTGAAATAGGTGGCAGCATGGAAGCCGAAGCAGCAGAATGGATTAAAGAACATGGCACCAAACCTGTCGTAAGCTTTATCGCCGGAGCCACAGCACCAAAAGGCCGGCGAATGGGTCATGCAGGAGCCATTGTAGGAGGGAAAGCCGACACAGCTGACGCCAAGAAAAAAATTCTTCGCGAAAGCGGCGTTACCGTTGCTGATTCTCCGGCCGATATAGGTACAAAAATGGCGGAGTTGTTGAAGTAGAGAATAAAAGGAAATTGGCCAGCGGCCAGTTCCCCTTCCGTTTAACCCTTTAAATCTCCCCTGTTAGCAGGGGAGACTTGAAGATCGATACATCTTACTAATAGCCTAACAGATAGGAAAAATGTTGTATATTTTATCACTTCATATTTTCTAAAAGCGTCAGCTGCAAGCTTCTGTCCCCATGCAAAGTAATGACTTTCCCGCAGAATTTAGATCGAAGTTGGAGAGATAAAAGAATTAGATAGTTAGAAAAGTTAAAGCTATTCAAACATGGACGGTAAACACCGGAGTATTGACCCTCCAGCTCCGGGCGATGGCCCTGCGGGAAGATCAAGGTGGAAGATCTTAACCTGGCAGGGACGAAAACTTACAATCCTAAAAACCTTTAGATTTGCAGTGCCAATAAATCAACGAATCAAATTAACTTTATTCGAATGAAAGCCAAAGATTTTTACTTTATCATTGTTGCGGCTACTGTTTTTAGTCCTTTCTTTTGGTCTGAGGCGGTATTGGAAACATACAAAACTGTCAATCACGCCCATCCGATGATCATGAGCTTCTTTAAGTTTGCTGTCCTCGCAACAATTGGAGAGGTTATCGGGTTAAGAATAAAAACAGGCAACTACAACCAGCCGGGATTCGGCATTGTGCCCCGTGCACTGGTATGGGGGTTTATCGGGCTAACCATCAAATTAGCTTTCATGATATTTTACACGGGCACACCCTTCTTCCTTGAAAAAACCATGGGTATTGCGGGTGCACGTAAATACCTGGAAGGACCTCTGGGCATTAACAAAGTCGCTGTGGCTTTTGCCATCAGTGTTGCGATGAACGTAATTTATGCCCCGGTCATGATGACGTTTCACAAAATTACAGACACGCATATAGATAATAACAGCGGGACTATTCGTGGCCTTTTCCGGCCTATCCCGCTGGGGAAAATCTTTAGAGAACTTAACTGGGATGTTCAATACAATTTCGTGTTTAAAAAAACCATCCCGCTATTCTGGATTCCGGCACACACTATTACATTCCTGCTACCGGTGGACTGGCAGGTACTTTTCGCTGCCCTGCTGGGAATAATGCTAGGTGTCTTTCTCGCGGTGGCCAGTCAGCTTGGAAAAAAAGAAATCATCACTTCAAGATAGAACCACGATTTGTTCTGTAATTGATTATAACAGGATACTAGCTTCATAGCAAGCATTATAACCTCTAATTATTTTATAGATTTATTTAAATATATTATATACATTTCTATAAATAATTGCTTATCAATTTTTTAAAATTGAATTATAATAAAAACATAAAAAAAATAAAGATTTTTTATAATTTTGAGGAGTTATTACGTTATTCAATTAACAAAAGTCCTTTAGATTATGAAAAAAGATACTCCGATAAGTCCTGAAATCGTACAACGAAAAATCAAAGAAAATCGCATAACCAACGTTGGCAAGTCTTCCATCCGTGAAATCAAAAAGCTTGTTGACGATATAGAAAAGGAGTCCGGTCAAAAGTACATCCGCATGGAAATGGGGATTCCCGGACTCCCTGCTCCGGAAACTGCGGTGAATGCTGAAATAGAAGCCCTGAAAAACGGGGTAGCTTCTATTTACCCTGATATTCAGGGTATACCTCCACTGAAAAATGAAATCTCGCGGTTTGCCAAAAACTTCATGAACATCGATGTAAAACCAGAAGGATGCCTGCCAACCGTAGGCTCCATGCAGGGAGGTTTTGCAGCTTTTCTCACAACCACACGGTTAGATAAAAAGAAAGATACCGTTTTGTTTATCGATCCGGGATTCCCGGTCCAGAAAATGCAATGCCAGGTGCTGGATATTCCTTACGAGCGTTTTGATGTTTACGACTACCGGGGGGATGCCCTCAGGGAAAAACTGGAATCATACCTCAGTAAAGGCAACATTTCTACCATTATTTATTCCAACCCCAACAACCCCTCCTGGATTTGTTTTACACCAAAGGAATTGAAAATTATTGGCCAACTGGCTGACAAGTATGGCGTTATTGTGATTGAAGACCTGGCCTATTTCGCCATGGATTTCCGTAAAGACATGTCCGTACCCGGAGAGCCCCCTTATCAGGATACAGTGGCCCATTACACGGATAAATACCTGTTGTTAATTTCCAGTTCTAAAGCTTTTAACTATGCAGGACAGCGCCTTGGCATGTTCATAATTTCCGATGCGCTTTTTAATGGACAGTTTCCTGATTTAAAAAGATACTATGCGTCCGATTATTTCGGCCATGCCCTGGTCTTTGGCACAATATACCCGCTGAGCGCCGGAACAGCGCACTCGCCGCAGCATGGGGTGGCAGCCCTGCTCAAAGCAGTCAATGATGGCGATTATAATTTTGTGGAAGTGGCCAAAGAATATGGGGAGAAAGCAAAAATCATGAAGAAAATTTTCACCGGTAATGGTTTTGAGATAGTGTATGACAAAGACGAAGATCAGCCCATTGCCGACGGCTTTTACTTCACAATCTCCTATCCGGGGCTTGATGGACATGAGTTAATCGAGGAGCTGATATATTATGGCATCAGTGCCATTTCTCTCGACATCACAGGCAGTACCCGAACTGAAGGGTTGCGTGCGTGTGTTTCATTGGTGCAGCGCGAACAGTTTGATGACCTTGAATACCGGGTGAAAAAATTCCATGATGATCATCAGTAGTTTGTTTTTTTTATGTGGAATAAAAGAATGCAAAACGATTTCTATATAAAATAAATTATGAAGTTTCTTTGTGTAAAATCACGTATTTAAGTTAATTTATACTTCATATAAATTAGGTGAAACCGTATTATTTAGACAGTATTTGACCTATTCAAAAGTGGAAATTTACTTAATTTCGTGAACAACAAGATATCAACCAGATAAATAACTTATAAATATTTCAATGATATGGCAAAAGTAAAAGGTGACATTGAGGTGGATATTGAAAGGTGTAAAGGATGTGAAGTTTGTATTGATGCCTGTCCCGTAGACAACACCATCGCAATGTCGAAAAATGTAAATAGTAAAGGATACCACTACATGGAGTTAATAAACGACACGTGTATTGGTTGTGCAAATTGTGCTGTTGTATGCCCTGATGGAGTGATTACAGTATACAAAGCACGCAAATAGTTTTGTTGTTAATAAAAAATCATACCTCATAATGAAAAAAGAATTAACATTAATGAAAGGCAACGAGGCGATTGGCGAAGCGGCCATTCGCGCCGGTGTCGATGCGTATTACGGATATCCGATTACTCCGCAATCGGAGGTAATGGAGTATCTCACCGAACAAAAGCCTGAAGATCGCACCGGAATGGTGGTATTGCAGGCTGAAAGCGAGGTAGCATCCATTAATATGATCTATGGTGCAGCCGGAGCCGGCAAGCGGGCAATGACCTCCTCGTCAAGTCCCGGCATCTCACTGATGCAAGAAGGACTCTCTTATATCGCCGGAGCTGAATTGCCATGCGTGTTACTTAACGTAGTTCGCGGTGGTCCGGGTTTAGGAACCATTCAACCCTCACAGGCGGATTACTTTCAATCAACCAAGGGTGGCGGTCATGGCGATTATCATCTCATTACCCTTGCGCCTTCTTCTGTTCAGGAGATGTACGATTTTCTGAAAATTTCTTTTGAATTAGCAGAAAAATACCGCAACCCGGCCATGATCCTTTCGGATGGGGCTATTGGGCAAATGATGGAAAAAGTAGAGCTGGATGATCAAGTGCCCCGGCGCACAGAAGAGGAAATCGTTAAAGAATTCCCATGGGCAACCACCGGAAAGAAAAATCGCGAGCGTAACATCATCACCTCTCTCGAACTGGATCCTGCGAAACAGGAACAGGTCAATCTGAATCTACAGAAAAAGTACAGGGAAATTGAGGAAAATGAAGTCCGTTTTGAAAAGGTACAATGCGAAGATGCCGAGTATTTGCTGGTGGCTTATGGCACAAGCGCCAGATTATGTGAGCAAACAGTAAAAACGGCCCGCCAAAAAGGAATAAAACTTGGACTTTTACGACCCATTACGCTTTATCCTTTCCCTAAGAAAGAAATAGCGGCAATGGTAGACAAGCAGGTAAAAGGAGTGCTCAGTGTGGAAATGAGTGCAGGACAGATGATCGAGGATGTAAAGCTGGCTGTGGACGGAAAAGTACCTGCCGAGCACTATGGACGTTTTGGTGGAATGATTCCTTCACCTGAGGATATTCTCGAATTTATGGAAAAACAAATTATCGGAGGTTAATTATGGCAGAAGTAAAAGACGATATAAAAAAGCCGGAAAACTTAGTATACAAGAAAACCGACCTGATGACGGACAAGGTGCTTAGCTATTGTCCGGGCTGTGGTCATGGGGTCATTCACCGGATGGCTATGGAAGTGGTGGAAGAAATGGGGCTGACGGAGGAAACCGTTGGGATAGCCCCTGTGGGATGTTCTGTGCTCGCATATGAGTTTATGAATGTCGACATGCAGCAGGCCGCTCACGGACGCGCTCCGGCATTAGCGACAGGAATCAAACGCGTGTTTCCTGAAAAAACTATTTTCACCTATCAGGGTGACGGAGACCTTGCGGCCATTGGAACGGCAGAAACCATTCATGCCTGTAACCGCGGAGAAAACATCACTATCATCTTTGTCAATAATGGCATTTACGGGATGACCGGCGGACAGATGGCCCCCACTACTCTCGAGGGAATGAAATCTTCCACTACGCCCTATGGGCGTGATCACAAGAAGATGGGGCATCCTTTAAAAATGACAGAACTGGTTGCTACTCTTCCCGGAACGTGTTACGTTACGCGCCAGGCCGTTCATAAGCCCGGAGCAGTTAGAAAAACCAAAAAGGCCATCAAAAAAGCCCTGCAGTATCAAAAGGAAGAGAAGGGAACTACATTTATTGAAGTGGTCTCTAACTGCAGCTCAGGATGGAAAATGACACCGGTGCAAGCCAATAAATGGATGGAAGAAAATATGTTTCCTTTTTATCCATTGGGCGATATTAAAACTCCGGATAAGTAAGTTTGAAAATTAAAAACATTAATAATATGACTGAAGAAATTATTATAGCCGGATTTGGAGGACAAGGCGTACTTTCCATGGGCAAAATTCTTGCTTATTCAGGAATTATGCAGGAGCAGGAAGTAAGCTGGATGCCTTCTTACGGCCCTGAAATGAGAGGTGGGACTGCAAATGTTACTGTAATACTCAGTGATGAGCGCATCAGTTCCCCTATTCTTACCACATTCGACACAGCCATTATCCTTAATCAGCAGTCGATGGATAAATTTGAGTCGGCAGTGAAGCCGGGAGGTACCTTAATTTATGACCCGAACGGTATCACACGGCATCCCGAAAGGGAAGATATAGAAGTCTATCAGATTGCTGCGGCAGAAGAGGCTTCTAATATGGGCATGAATAAGGTGTTTAATATGGTGGTACTGGGCGGATACCTCAAGGTTAAACCCATTGTGAAAATGGATAACGTAGTGAAAGGCTTGAAAAAGTCCCTGCCGGAACGTTACCACCACCTGTTGCCAATGAACGAGAAAGCCATTAAACGAGGGCTTGAAATTATTCAGGAATACAAGAAAAATTAAAATCTGAGAACTGTAAAAGGTTTTC
>CAYFQK010000193.1:0-6644 GCA_964345255.1 uncultured Bacteroidales bacterium
TCCCGAAGTTTCAGGACTCTAACCAATCCCGAAAAATTAGATTTTTCGAGGACCCTCGATTTGAATTCTCAAATCGGGGCTGAGCTACTGAGGAATAATATTTTAATTTTCTTGAGAACGCCTAAATTTGTCTGTGCTTTTGATTATGGCTTCAGGGCTCGTTTTTCAAAAGCGGTTGCAAATATACAACCCGATTTTAAATAATCAATACCTTTGCCAAAAAAAATTACAAATCATACAAAACAGTAAAAGGACTTTTTATGAAAAGAGTTATTGGATTAGGAAATGCGTTGGTGGATATTTTAACCGAAGTGGATGATGAAAATTTGCTTAAAAAATTTTCACTGCCAAAAGGAAGCATGCAATTAGTAGATGCCGATTTTAGTAACAAAGTACTGAAAGAAACCTCTCACCTTAAGCAGACATATGCCTCGGGAGGCTCTGCTGCCAATACTATCCATGGGCTGGCTGGATTGGGCGTTGATTCTTCTTTTATCGGAAAAGTAGGAAATGACCAAATGGGTGATTTTTTTAATACTGATTTGAAAAAGAGTAATATTTCCCCAAATCTCATACGGTCAAAGAACGCTACAGGAAGAGCTATAGCCTTTATAACCAATGATGCCGAGCGCACTTTTGCAACTCATTTGGGAGCAGCTGTGGAATTAGCGGCAAAAGATATTACCGAAACAACATTTAGTGAATATGATTATCTTCATATTGAAGGGTATTTAGTTCAAAATCATGAACTCCTGGAACACGCTCTTAAGTTGGCAAAAAATTTAGGAATGCAAGTTTCATTAGACCTGGCGAGCTATAACGTGGTGGAAGACAACCTGAATTTTTTGAAGAAGATGGTTAGCAACTATGTTGATGTTTTGTTTGCTAATGAAGAGGAAGCCAGTGCCTTTACAGGAAATGAGGATCCTGCTAAAGCACTTGATATTCTTGCTGAGTTGGTCGATATAGCCATAGTAAAGGTGGGCAAAGAAGGTTCTATGGTAAAAAAGGGAGATTCAATCTACCCAATTACTACTGACCAAGTGAAAAGTATTGATACTACAGGAGCAGGAGACTTATATGCTTCAGGCTTCTTATATGGCCTGGTCAACAATCTGTCTATACCTGTATGCGGTAAAATTGGCTCTCTGCTTGCTTCTCAGGTAATACAGGAAATGGGGGCTAAGATTAAGCCTGAGAAGTGGAAGGAAATTTTGGAAAAGAAATCAAAAATAGAACATTAAAAGGCTTTTTGTTCATATTTACTTGAATAATCATTTAAAGCATCAAAACACATTCCTGAATGCCGGAATTACAGGATAAACGCTAATTTTTTGAATATTAGAGACATTATTTTTAATATTCAGGACAAAATTCTTAATTTTGACCTCATTTAAAACCTGAGAATATTTGGGAATCAATTAACAATCAGAAAGAAGCATGAAGGTATATCAAACACAAGACATTAGAAACGTAACTTTCGCAGGAGCAGCTAAATCTGGCAAGACCAGTCTGGCTGAAGCGATTCTTCTCGAAAGCGGATTGATCAATCGCCTGGGAACTATTGATGACAAAAATACGGTATCCGATTACCGTCCCATCGAGCAAGAAAAAGGTAACTCGGTATCGTCTACCGTACTATATGCCGAGCACAAAGACAAGAAATTAAATATTATTGATACACCGGGCTTCCCCGACTACAAGGGTGAAGTTATTACTGCAATGAATGTGACTGATACAGCAGTAATTACAGTGAACGCTCATAGTGGGGTGGAAACAGGAACCGAAAAGCAGTTTAGTTACTCTGAAGAATATGGTCTTCCGGTAGTTTTCGTGATGAATCATGTAGATCATGAAAACGTGAATTTCGATAACGTTCTCAACCAAATGAAAGAAGAGTTTGGGGACAAAATCGCTCTTATTCAGTATCCGGTGAATGCCGGCCTGGAATTTAATTCTGTTATTGATTTGCTTCAGATGAAAATGTTGAAGTATCCGGAAAACGGTGGAAAGCCAGAAGTATTGGATATTCCTGATAACGAAAAGGATAGGGCGGAAGAACTTCACGCAGCCCTTATCGAATCGGCTGCAGAAGGAGATGAGGCCCTGATGGAGAAGTTTTTTGAAGAAGAGTCTCTCTCAGAAGAAGAGATCAATGAGGGCTTGAAAATGGGCCTGAAAAGCAGAGATATCTTTCCTCTGCTCGTCACCTCCTCCAAGAAAAATATGGGACCTGGAAGGGTGCTTGATTTTCTGGTTAACAATGTTCCTTCTCCTGATGTATTCAGCGGGCGGGAAACCGAAGACGGTGAAAAGGAGTTTGCCTGTAAGCAAGATGATCCAACATCGCTTTTCATTTTTAAAACAACCATGGAGCAGCATTTGGGTGAAGTATCCTTCTTTAAAGTATATGGAGGTAAGGTTTCCGAGGGTATGGACCTTATCAGTACTGAAAAAGACAACAAGGAGCGTATCTCACAAGTGATGCTGATGGCGGGTAAAAAGCGTGAGAAAGTAGATGAGATGGTAGCCGGTGATATAGGAGCTACCATTAAGATGAAGGAAGCTCGAACTAATGTAACCCTTTGTGATCCGAAAGCAGTAAAACCACTTAAGAAAATTAAATTTCCTGAGCCGGTTCATATAGTAGCTCTTAAAGCTGAAAACTCATCTGATGATGAAAAACTAGGTATTGCACTGCATGAGATTAACAAGATAGATCCCACACTTATTATTGAGTATTCGCGTGAGCTGAAGCAAACATTGCTGAAGGGGTACGGCGAGTTACATATTAATACAGCAAAGTGGTATATCAAGAATCATTATAAAATTGATGTTGAGACGTTCTCTCCGAAAATACCTTATCGCGAAACAATCACAAAAAAAGCATACGCCAGCTATCGCCATAAAAAGCAATCCGGAGGATCGGGGCAGTTTGGTGAAGTGTATATCATGATTCATCCTTATGTGGAAGGGGAAGAAAATCAAAAAGAATACCCGGTTCGTGATCAACAGATATACGACATGGAGTGGGGCGGCAAGTTGATTCTCAACAATTGTATTGTTGGCGGAGCAATTGACGCTAAATTTTTCCCGGCTATTCTTAAGGGATTGATGGAACGCATGGAAGAAGGTCCGCTAACAGGATCTTATGCCCGCGATATAGTCGTTAACGTATATGACGGTAAAATGCATCCGGTAGACTCCAACGAAGTATCGTTTAAAACGGCTGCAAGAAATGCTTTCAGTGATGCCTTTAAGCAGGCCGGACCAAAAATTCTGGAACCTGTGTATTACGTTGAAGTTTTTGTTCCTGAGGAAAAAATGGGTGATGTGATGACCGACCTTCAGGGACGACGTGCCATTATCGAAGGGATGGAAGGTGAAGGAAAATATCAGCGCATTCGCGCGAAAGTGCCATTAGCTGAGATGGATCGCTATTCAACCGCACTAAGTTCTTTGACTAGTGGTCGCGCTGAATTTACCATGAAATTTGATTCATACCAGGCAGTACCCGGTGACCTGCAGCAAAAACTGCTGAAAGAATACGAAGAACAACAACAGGAAGAATAAAGCAAAAAACCCGGTCAATTGGCCGGGTTTTTTAATGAGATATCTTTTTAAATTATACTAATCGGAAATTATCCCACTACCCAGGCAGATGTTTTCATCCTTGTCATAAATTACCCCAAATTGTCCCGGAGCTATTCCTGAGATTTTTTTCTCGGAATCAATTAAATAGCGATTTCCTTGGCGGTATAGGATTCCTTTTGTAAATTCCGGGGTGTGACGAATTTTAAAAGTAATGGGCTCTCCGTCCTCCGGCTTTGCGAAAGGATTTTCGGTAATAAACTGAAAATCCTCCAGGTAGATTTTGTCATCGTACTGCGATTGCGGATTGTACCCTTTGGATACATAGATGATATTGTTGGTAGTATCTTTTTTAATTACAAACCAGGGACCCTGGCTTAAACCCAGGCCTTTTCGCTGGCCTATGGTGTAGAACCAGTAGCCCTGATGGGTTCCCAGCTCTTTTCCTGTTTCCAATTCCCGTATCGGTCCTTCTTTTTCACCAAGGTATCTTTTGATGAATTCCCGGTAATTGATTTTTCCAAGAAAACAGATTCCCTGGCTGTCCGGACGATTGGCGCTCGGCAAACGCATTTCTTCGGCGATTTCTCTTACCCGGCTTTTGTTTTCGATTTTTCCCAGCGGAAACATCAGCTTGGAAAGCTGCTGGTAGGTAATCCTGCCCAGAAAATAGGTCTGGTCTTTAACCTTGTCGGCTGCAGTTTTCAGATACTTTTTGCCGTCTTTTTCAAGCGTATCGGCATAATGGCCGGTAGTAATCAAATCAAATTCATGACCCATTTTTTCTTCGAAAGCGCCGAATTTGATCATCCGGTTACACATCACGTCAGGATTGGGCGTGAGGCCTTTGCTCACCGTATCAATGGTGTATTTAACCACGGTGTTCCAATACGTTTCATGAAGGTCGATGATTTCCATATCCAGCCCGTATTTGTGGGCGATGTAGGAAGTGATTTCAATGTCTTCCTCCGAGGGGCAGTCTGTAAACCCGGGCTTGTTTTCCATTCCTATTTTGATATAGAAAATGGTGGGCTTATATCCCTGCTCAATCAGTAAAGGGATGGTTACCGAACTATCAACGCCGCCTGATACCAATGATGCAATTCTCACTTTTTGCTCCTTTCCTCAAAAATTGGTGCAAAATTAATGAAAATGGCAGGATATGTTAGGTGCGCTTGAAGGATTCAGAATTTTATTGCAAAGGTTGATAAGGAATAAGATCCCTTTAGTTGGCAAAAAGCAGTGCCGAAAAACTTGCAATCTGCGATTGCTTAGTTTTTCGAGCATCCTCGAAAAAAAGTTTACACTTTCTTTTCGGGATTAGCAGTTGACAAATTACAATTCCTACCAACTGCTGATTGCCAACTGCCAACTTTTTATATAAGGTTCTTCTCATATTTTTTCTTCACCGCCCTGAGCATATCTTCGGTCATGTCATCGAGCTGAAAATCGGGCTTCCAGCCCCATTCTTCCCTGGCTGCCGAATCATCCAGCGAATTGGGCCATGAATCGGCGATTTCCTGTTTGACTTCTTCCGGATCATACTTTAATTCAAAACCGGGAGAAAATTTGCGAATGGAATTCGCGATAGCTTCCGGATCAATGCTCATGGCTGTTATGTTAAAACAATTCCTGTGTTTCAGCTTTGATGGGTCCGCTTCCATAAGCTCGATAGCCGCTTTCACCGCATCGGGCATGTACATCATGTCCAGAAAAGTGCCTTTTTTGAGCGGTGAAACATATGAATTGGATTTCACGGCCTCGTAGTAAATTTCAACGGCATAATCCGTAGTTCCTCCTCCCGGGAGTGTAACGTTTGAAATGATACCCGGATAGCGGACGCCGCGTGTATCCACGCCGAAGCGCTTGTGGTAGTAATCGCTTAAAAGCTCACCGGTAACCTTCGTCACCCCGTACATCGTTTGCGGACGCTGGATAGTATCCTGCGGCGTATGGTCAGGTGGCGTGGTAGGTCCGAAAGCTCCGATAGAGCTGGGGAAAAACACCGCGCAATCGTTTGCGCGGGCGATTTCTAAAACGTTGTACAGGCCGTTGATTCCCACATTCCAGGCGGCATGCGGTTTTTTCTCAGCCACGGCTGAAAGAAGGGCAGCCAGGTTGTAAATTGTATCGATGTTGTTTTCCTTGACAATTTGGGTAATTCGTTCTTTATCGGTTACATCGGCCTGGTAAAACGGTCCTTCGGCGTTGATTTTATCATCGGCATCTTCGCAAAGGTCACTCGCGATGACGTTATAATTCCCGTAACGGTTTCTGAGTTCAACAACCAGTTCAGAACCAATCTGCCCGCAGGCTCCTAAAACTAATATTTTTTTCATTCCTATACCATTTGGTTTTTGATGTTATGTCTGACTGTAAGAAACAATGAATTCAGAATCAATTTAAATAATCCAAAAATTCATAAATCTTTTACTATTAACACACTAAGTATTTTTCTGCGGCAAATATACCTTATTTTAAGTAAGCGTAAAAATTCCACGTATTTCTATCAGACAAATATTTATTAAATTGACAATATCCGTTATCTTTGTTACTTAAATAAATCAAAAGAAACAGAGCATGTACGGAAAAATGAAAGAACATCTGCAGAAAGAACTGGCAGATATCAAAGAAGCAGGCCTTTATAAAGACGAACGAATCATAGTTACCCCTCAAAGAGCAGAAATTAACCTGGAATCCGGACAAAAAGTATTGAATTTTTGCGCCAACAACTACCTGGGTTTGGCCGATAATCCCGAGCTGATCAAAGCCGCCAAAGAAGGACTCGATTCCAGGGGGTTTGGAATGTCTTCGGTGCGATTCATCTGCGGAACACAGGATCTTCATAAAACACTGGAAAAAAAGATTGCCGGGTTTTTCGGTGCCGAGGACGCCATTCTCTATGCTGCCAACTTTGATTCTAATGGTGGGTTGTTTGAACCGCTACTCACCGACCAGGATGCGATTATTTCCGATTCATTAAACCATGCCTCCATAATTGACGGTGTGCGCTTGTGTAAAGCGCAGCGTTTCCGGTACAAAACCGCCGATAT
>CAYFQK010000194.1:0-6634 GCA_964345255.1 uncultured Bacteroidales bacterium
AATTCACGAATTTAAGACGAATTGTTTTTACCTGAAGATTTGAAAAAAAGCATTCGTTAATCATTCGTAACTAATCTTGCGGATTTTAAGTATTTTATAAATACTGTTTTTAATCAGAAGATCTTACTGTTGTAGTCTCGTTTATCCAGCAATTTACCTGATATTTTTCCCCCTGGTTTAAATCATGAAAGAAAATAGTTTCTTTCTTTGGGAAATACTGACTGTACTCCCTGATTTTATTGTTTGCTTCGTCAGCAACAGTAGGGTCAATATTTTTTGCTTTTTGATATTTATCAACGGCGGCCCAATAAGCCACTCTTGATGTCAGATCATTGTCGCCACACTTTTTGGCGCTGGCAGCATACATGTCGCCGATCATAATGTACAGCGATCCGTCTTTAGGTATTAGCTCCAGCGCATTGTAAGCATTTTTACGAGCTGTAGGATATTTTTTCAGGAACATATCCACTTTTGCCAACAACTTATAAGCGTCTGCTTTATTGACATCGCTGTCATATAATTGGGTGGCCTCTGTAAGATAATCAGCCGCCTGCTTATAATTCTTTTTCTCAATGTGCATGCGGGCTAAATCCATGGCATGGTCTCCGGTGGAGTCCACTTTGTAGAGGTTGGTCTTCACATTGAAATACAGTTCACTATCCGTACAATTCTTTTGATCCAGAATGCTTGAAATTTTTACGAGTAAATCTTCATCTTCAGGGCTCTTCTCAAATTTTTTCTTATAGATGGATATTAAATCGGTACAGTTTGCCCAGGGCTCAAACGAATTTTCAATGTTCCCCTGAACGGTTTTCCAACTGCTGTAATACCGCGAATTGGAATCCTTGTATTTCTCCAGGTTATGATCGATGATGTTGGATATTTGTTCGTAGGTCTCTACGATTAAAGACTTTTCGGCTTGTCCTTCTTCCACTTTTTTGATGGCTGTTCTGAAATAATACACCAGAACAGCGCTTTGTGAATTAACGCCCCGTTTTTCAACCGATTCCTTTAAAATATTATATACCTTATCTATTTTTCCCGGGCGGTATCGGTAAAGGTCCACTCCTTTATAACCTAGAATTTTTCCTTCCTGGCTTTTGCCTGAACTCGTTGTGGGGAAGTACGTAAGGCGCCTGTCGTAGACCATCATCAGCGAGTCCACCAGTTCTTCTTTACGGTCAGCGCTTTCTGCTTTTTGAATTAAATTCCTGTACATCTTTATACCATGAATGTACAGGTTTTCTGATACTCGCGGAGCTTTATCAAACAAATACCTCCATGAATTCAGCGCATCATTTATTGTGCTGGATTGATATCCCTGATTTTTCCATTGGTTATAAAATTCCTGGTAAAGTGAGAGTTTTGTGATGGTTTTCACACTATCTTCCCCATATTTAGGAATTTGTTGTTTCCCTTTTCCTGTCTGTGCCTGCAAGCTGGCTGAGAAAAATAACCCTGCCACTACAAACAATCCGATAATTAAAACATTCCTTTTCATATCGCATTATTTTATTATTGATACTTTCTTTGTAAGAACCAACGCTCAAAAATCGCTAATCCCAGTGTAAATTTAAAATAATTTTCTTTAATTAACTCATTATCTGTGGTCCCTCTTCTTCCAATTTCAAATCCTAAATTAATAGAAGAACCTGTATTTTTAATTGGTAAACCAACACCAAAAGATATGCCAACTTCTGAAAGTTGATCATCCTGAATTTGTAAATACGTGTTATTGTAGTGAAGACCAAAGCGGTATTTTATTTTTTTAAAATAGCTTGACAGGGTGTTGTGTTCGGGCCATATTTCTGCACCGAATGAAAGTTGAGAGCTGTTTTGCAGGGAATCTCCAGCACCGAAAGATTTATAATCTTCCCACTGCCGGAAGCGATAATCCAGTCCAAAACGTAAACGGTTGAATTTTTCCACCATAAAGCCTGCCCCATAGGATGCAGGGAGTGTTATGGTTCCTTCTTTTTCTTTTACATGGTTTACTGTATCAAGCACATTTTCAGCCCCGGTTTCTCCTCTTACCAGCATGGTAGTGAGGCTTTCTTTAGTGGCATTCATATCTGCAGCACTGCTGTAGCTCAGACCGGTGGTCACCTTCCACTCTTCCCGGATAGGGATTTCATACTGTAGCCCATAGGACAGCTTAATATCGGAGATGCTGCGCTGGTTTGATACCTTGGTATCCCAGTAAAAAGAAGAGTCCGGGAAGGTGACATATCTGTTAAGATCGATGTTGCCCCAGATGTATGAGGCATTTATCCCGACAGAGAGGCCTTTGGTTATTTGGGCTCCCAGCCCCAGATAAAAATCATTTAATCCTCCCTTTCCTTCATAGAGGTGAGTCATCGAGGAGATGTTTTCAAAGTTGCGCTCATCGGCAATTGAGTAACCCACATTACTGTATGGCTTTAAACCAAAGCTTGTTTTAAGCCATCGTGTGATGGGGAAACCAAGAGTAATATATCCGAGTGATGAATATTCGGTTTGCTCTGAGCTGTTAATTGTTTCCCATGAACTGAGTCTTTGAGCCAGCCCCCCGTCAAAAACAAATGAGAGCGTATCTAACCCTGTATAGGAAGCGGGGTTATCAGAATTAATCAGATTGCCATCACGTAATGCCATGGAGATGCCTCCCATGCTCATGCGTACGGGGTGATTCGTTCCTGTGATATCGCCTATTCCATATCGTGAATATGGGGACCTGTAGTCTACCTGTGCCTTTGCGCTGATTGTTGTGAATAATGCTATGATTATTAACCAGCTGTATCTTCCTTTAATTCTCAAGATTATGCCTTAATATTTGATTTAGTCCTGTTAATACGATATTTGGCCTTGCAAATATGTTATTTTTTAACTTCTTATCAAAATAAATCAGATCGCCGCCGGTAATAATTACTCTAAGATTAGGATAATTTTCCCGGAACTGATTTATCATTCCATCGATTTCATTCTTCATCCCATTGTATGCGCCTGAATGAATGGATAACGCTGTTGAACTTCCTGTAAGCTTACTTTCTTTTCCATATTCCAGCCTGGGTAAGTTTCGGGTGAAATGATGCATCGCCTCATAGCGCATCTTTAACCCCGGACTTATCGCCCCGCCTTTATAGACTTTATCTGCCGTAACCAAATCATATGTAATACAAGTTCCGGCGTCAATAACCAAAACCGAATGACGGGGAAAAAGCCGGTTGCCACCCACGGCTGCAGCTATTCTATCACTACCGAGGGTTTTCGGGGTCTCGTATTCTATGGTTAATGGGATGGACGTTTTAGAATTCAGCACAATGGCATTGCAATTCCACCTATTAATCAAATGATCTGCAAACTCCCCGGCGTCGTGCGAAACGGATGAGGCGATAGCATTAGTGATGTGAAAATTATCGAAATAGAAATGGATATCTTTCTTACCAAAATCATCATAAAGATGATGATGCATAAGCTGCTCTTTTTCGAAAACAGCTGCTTTGGTGTAAGAGTTTCCTATGTCTATTACTAAATTCACAACGGCAAAATTAAAACATTGATAGCTTGGCAGATAATAATTTAACGGTTTTTAACAGGATAAACAGTAAAGAAAAATTCAGCCCCGAAGGGCAAATTTTTTTGTGTATGTAAAATTAAATTAATTATATTTGCAACCGCTTTTAAAAAGGTGCCATAGCTCAGTTGGTAGAGCAACGGACTGAAAATCCGTGTGTCCCTGGTTCAATTCCAGGTGGTACCACAGGGAGACTCGAAAGGGCCTCCCTTTTTTATTGTCTTTTTTAAGAAGAAGTCAAGTAATTTATTCCTCAGCTACTCACCTATAAACACATCCATTTCGAAAAAGTACTGCGTACTGTGCCGGTTTTTAGCTTTTTTTCCTCTTACCTATTCACCGCACAGATTCTTCAAACCGATCAACTTAGGTAAAAGTTGTATCTTTGAAGGAACAGAACTACTACTATCAATAAAATAAACCAACATGAGACTATTATTCATATCAATAATATTATTTATTCTATTCATGAGCAGCCAGTCACAAACTCCGCAAGCCGAATTGGTTCTGGAGAGCCAGGCCACTTTGGGTGAGGGGGCAATCTGGAATTATAAAACGAAAACGCTTTTATGGGTGGATATTGAGGAGGGAATGTTGAACGAGTTTGACCCGGAAACCGGAGAAAACCGGTCGTTCGATATGAATCAGCGGATAGGCACTGTGGTTCCGGTGGATGAGGGCGGTGTGTTGGTTGCCCTGGAAGATGGGGTTTATGCTTTTGATTTGATGGAGGAGAATCTGGAAAAAGTCGCTCATCCTGAAAAAGGTATTGAAAACATCCGCTATAATGACGGCAAATGCGATCCCGCCGGACGGTTTTGGGTAGGCTCCATGGGCCTGGATCAAAAACAAGGACGAGCGGCCCTCTACCGTATCGATAGTGATTTTAGCTGGAAAAAAATGATAGATGGGGTAACGATTTCCAACGGAATTGTTTGGTCGCCGGATAAAACCCGGATGTATTACATCGATACGCCCACCCAAAAAGTGATGGCTTATGATTATGATAACGAAACCGGGGAAATAAGCAACCCTGAGGTGACAGTTACCATTCCTGACAGTCTGGGCTACCCGGATGGCAGCACGATAGACAGCGAAGGAATGTTGTGGATAGCCATGTGGAGTGGGCAGGGCGTTACCCGCTGGAATCCCAAAACCGGCGAGTTGCTGGAACGAATCAATGTTCCGGCACTCAATGTCACCTCCTGCGCCTTTGGCGGCGAAAACCTGGAAACCATGTACATTACTTCAGCCAGAGCCGGAATGAGTGAAGAGCAATTGGAGCAATTTCCCCAGTCAGGGGGGCTTTTTAAGGTAAATCCCGGGGAGAAAGGAATGAAAGCCGGTTTTTTCAGAACAGGGCGTATCAAAAAGGACTAACCTGAGATTTTGGGTTTTATTTATTCAGTCACGGGAGGTTAATCCCCGGAGCCTTTTTTGTTTGCAAACTGATGGATATCATTGGTGCTATAATAATGGACGCCTTTCTTGTTTTGCAGGGCCACGGTAATCATGGCGTGTGCGAGCAGCCAGACGGGCGTGGGCTTGTGATTTTTCAACGGACCGGGTAGTATTGCAGCGGCACCTTTCATTACTCCTAATGACATTTTTTCGGCTAATCGGGTTTCTTCGCGATCAGGATCTTCAAGAATAGAAGGTCGCATAATATGGAGCGAGGGCAGTTCCATTTTTTTGAGCCTTTCTTCCATATGCCCTTTTGTTTTCAGGTAGAAGAAAGGAGAGCTTACTTTCGCGCCAATGCTGCTAATTACCGTAAACTGCTGTGCTTTCTGTAATTTGCTCCAGCTAGCCAGCCTAACCACATAATCGTAATCTACTTTACTGAATTGCTCTTTCGAGCCGGCCTTTTTCATCGTAGTGCCCAGGGCACAAAACACATCGTGAATCTGCACCCCGGTGTTGAGTTGATTTTCGAGATCATCAAAATCAAGAATAATTTCAGTGATTTTATTCAGATCAGCAAAGCCGGTAGGTCGGCGGTGGACGACAATCACATTTTCATAATGCGCGGATGCATTGAGTTGTCGCACAAGATGTCGACCGGTAGAGCCCGTGGCTCCGGCAACCAGCGCGTTCTTTTTCTTAGTTTTCATACAGATGCATAACAATAAAAACCAGAACATGTTGCTTCCAGCGTATATATTTACACGGAAGCTCCCAAATTCATGAAGAAAATATGGCCAGGTAAAGAGGCTATTTTTGATTTTAGCTATGGGAGAATGCGCGGCAAACAAGCCGTATTATTAGCCGTTTAAGAAAAGGGGGGGTAAGGGTTGGAGGGGTCTGTTCCAAAAGCGAGGTGTTTTCTATTCTTCTTCCCGAATCTCTCTTTGCCTCATCGGCATGGCATCAATGATTGAGAATAATGTTTCATTCGAAACAAACTCTTTTTTATTGTATTTCACTCCTCCGTCCTTGCCGATTAGGATATACCGGAATTCATCTTCTGGCACATTGTATTTGTCTTTGAATCGCTGAGCGCGAGCTGGAGCTTGAGAAGGTTTACCATTTAGTAAGTGTACTTCCTGTTCAATATGGAAAATCAGCAGATCCCTATCAGAGACACCATCAGGTGCTGACTCCAGCTCCGTTATTTGTTTTTCAACAGATGCATCCGCACGGGAGCCAAAAATCAGAACAATCCGGTTTTCCCATTGGTACTGCTCCAGCATATTGTTTTGTCCATTTGCAAATTGAGCCACCACCATTAATATTAAAAACAAGTATTTCTTCATAATTTATCTAACTGAGGTTAGTTAGACAAATTAACGCTTAATAAGTTCATGGGGTGGGGTGTATTTATAAATACGACACGCTCGATAGATGGTAAATCAATGGCAGCTATCCATTTTGATTTTACATTGGAACCTTTACTGGCCGCCGAAAGAGTCTGACATAATTATCGATAAAAGTTTAGTAACTAGTGTCTGTCCATAAAGTTAAGAGAAATTGAAAACCACTACTGTCCGGTTAAAACTCAAACAGGCTCAATTGGTTAGAGCCTTGAGGTTTAAAGAATCGTAATCTGATTTTGTAAGTAGTTCATTTATAGATGTTTTC
>CAYFQK010000195.1:0-6626 GCA_964345255.1 uncultured Bacteroidales bacterium
AGCACAATAGTATTGTTTCATTCGGTCTTTATTAAATTCTATATGGGTGTTACGGAGATAAAATAAATGGCACTACCGGTTAACATAGAAAAGCTGATAAGCGGCAAAACCGTAGAGTGGGAGCGGCTCGAATTTAAGAAGAGCTGGAATCCCGAAGCGGTAATGCACACTATGTGTGCTTTTGCCAATGACATTAACGACTGGGATGGCGGATACATCATTATTGGCATAGCAGAAGATAACGGAAGGCCGGTTTTACCACCAGAAGGCTTGGAACCAGAACAACTGGATAGCATCCAAAAGAAAGTGATTGAGCTGTGCAATAGACATATGCAACCCCATTACCGTCCCATCATTGAGCCTGAAGCGTATGAGGGAAAAAATATCCTGATACTGTGGTGTCCGGCTGGTGATATGCGGCCTTACAATGTGCCGAAAAATCTGGGAAAAGAAATCAAGAACAAATTGTCTTATATCCGTTCAGGCTCTAATTCTATTGAGGCTAAAGGGGAAAATCTGCGGCAGTTGCAGGAACTAACGGCGCGCACCCCTTTCGATGACCGCGTTAACCAGAAAGCTACACTCAATGATTTGGATTTGGGTTTGATACGGGAATACCTGCAGGAAATCAAAAGCAGGCTGTTTGATGAAAGCCATAGCATGCCTTTTAAGGACTTATGCAGGCAAATGCATATCGTTAAAGGAGGAAGCGAATCACTGAGGCCGGTGAATGTGGGATTGATGTTTTTTAATCCAAAACCTGAACGTTTCTTTAACTATGCTTGGATAGAAATGGCCATTCATAAAGATGAATCCGGCAGAAACTTTGTTGAAAAGACGTTTAAAGGACCTTTGAATCGTCAGCTAACGGATGCACTGGATTATATTCGAAACAACATTATTGAGGAAGAAGTAAAAAAATCCAGCCATAAAGCCGAAGCTGACCGTTTTTATAATTATCCGTATGAAGCTGTGGAAGAAGTACTTTCCAATGCCGTTTATCACAAAGGTTATGACCAGGGTAATCCCATCGAAGTGCAGATATTCCCCCGTGAATCCATAGAAGTGCTGAGTTATCCCGGGCCCGTACCTCCCATCGATAACCAAATGCTTCAGCTCCGGAGAGTAACCGCAAGACACTACCGAAACAGGCGCATCGGAGAGTTTCTTAAAGAATTGGATTTAACCGAAGGAAAGGCGACCGGATTTCCGGTCATAAGAAATGCCATGAAAAACAATGGTTCACCGGAACCGGAGTTTTTTACCGATGAAGAACGCACCATCTTTCAGGCAGCACTGAAAATCCATCCCTGGTTTACGCAACAGCATCCTGAAAACAGGAAGCACGGGAAAATCCACATTTCATCAAAAGACTGGAACATTCAATCGCTGGAAGATGTGGATGCTTTGCTTGAATATCTGTTGAAAGAAATTTATGACCAAGTTAGAGCCATTGATAAATCATTTCAGACAGCTAGTAATCAGGAAGGTGAAAACTCGGGAGCCATAGGTGGAACCAAAGAAGGAACCATAGATAAGTCAAAAAGTGACCAAGTTGATGGTGAAAAAAATGATGGAGATATAGTTAGAGATATAGTGGGAGATGTAGTTAGAGATATTTATAGCGCAGATAATGAAGGAGATAAAGAAGAGCTTAAAGGTGTTAGAGATAACATTGGTGATATAGATAATGATATAGATAGTGATATAGCTGATGCTGCCAATGAGTTAGATAATCAGGATAATATAAGCGTGATTAATTACCGTATTAAAAAAGATGATATAGTTGAAGGAATACTTAGTTACTTTAGAGGTAACCAAGTTCATCTTCTTGATATTGAATTAGATGATGATGTTTTTAATCAACTTAGTTACCAAGTAAGTAACCAAGTTGGTATTTATGTTTATAAGATTTTATCTTATTGTAGAAATATTAAAAAACGTAAAGATATTTTAGAAACACTTTTAGGAATTTCTAATCAAACAAAAAACTATAACAAACATATTAAATCACTCATTGATTTGGGTTTGTTGCTGCCGTTTAAACAAAGGCAAACAAGCAGCAAACAATCCTATCAAACATCTACCAAAGGCAAAATCTTATTATTGATAATGACCAAAGAACATGATTAAAGAAAAGATTCAACATATATTTCGTCAGTATCCCGAAACACGCATTGTTTTTTTCTGTGACCCCGGATAAAAACTACTGCGATGAGTTTAACCGGCAGAAGTACCTCGACATTGCCCGGCAATTAACCATAAAGCCCAAAACCGCTGAAGACTATATCAAAAAGTTTTCCGGCGCCGGACTCATCCACCACCCCGACCATAACCGGTATGTTAAGAGCAGTAAATCGGAAGAATAGGAAATTCAGGATTCACATGAAATGCCAAAACGCTGCTAACCATAGGATCGCAGCGTTTTCGGTGTTTCCTGGGTTTTCTGGATATGGTTTTTGAGGAATGATTTTCAGGAAATATGAAAGAGTAAATCCTGAGGTACTCAACCTTTATTTGATTCCCCCAATCAGTTCTTTCAAAGCCTCCGGCTGCTTTAAATTATAGTCGTAGAATTAATAATTCATATTGAAAAAGCCCTTTCGGGCTTGTCGAACGCTAATTTAAAATGACTGAGCTTAAGGGAAGCTTACATTGTAAAGTATTGGAAAGGATAATGACTATAAATTCAACACCCCACCTTCACGAATAAATCCGCTTTGGCGGGCTAAAGTGGAGCTGCCGGGAGTCGAACCCGGGTCCAAACAAGCAGCAGAATTGGTTTCTACATGCTTAGTCTTTCATTATTTGTCGGGAACCGGCTGGCGAAAGACCAACCGACCGATTCCTTATCCCCTTTATTTCACAACGACATCGGGGAGTGTGCCGTTGCTAAGCCAGGCATCGTATGATACTCCGGCCGGGACGCAGCCAGGCGTAGCCTCCCGGGGAGCAGTTAGGGACGTAGTCTCTAGACTACGCTGCTAACGCGTAATTGTTGTTGTTGCCAGTTAAATTGGCGTTGTGAGTTGTTTTTGCGGACTAACGCACAACGTCCGGCATGCTTGCAATTCCCCTCGCTTGCTGTCAAAACCAATCAGCCCCATATTTCAAAGAACTTCCTTTCTAAAAAGGCCTGCAAAAATAATGCAAAAAAACCACAATGTAAAGGGAAATCTTTGTGTGACTCCTCTCGAAACAAACCTCAGGCATTAACAAAATACCAAACAGCAAGCACCAAATTTCAACTAATTCTCAAAATATAAAAACCAAATGACTGATGCATTATCTACCCGAATCCGTGTTTGGTATTTGGGCATTGAAAATTGGGATTTGTTTGAAATTTGATTGGGATTTGGGGTTTGAAATTTGAATTTTTTACCCGTTTTTTCTTCACTCACCGATAAATCTCTCCCTTTTACCGAATTGTTGTTTACTTACATTGGCGACATCCGTAGTTTTGTTTCAAATTAATTAAAAATCAAAATACAATGAAAGATCACGGAAGTAAATCAAAATTATTAATGGGCCTTTTTATCGTATTGGCCGGATTCCTGTTTCTGTTCAATCGCCTGGGCGTGCTAGGCGATACGTTTGCGGATATCGTATTTTCATGGCAAATGCTTTTACTGGCTATCGGAATTATTGCAGTGGGTAGCTATGTGAAAAATGTGATTGGCTGGTTACTGATTTTTGTGGGGGGTGGATTCCTTCTTGCTGACATTGCCGGCTTTTCGGCAGGTTTTCATGAAGTCTTCTGGCCGGCTATTGTTATCATTATCGGAGTGGCGATCATCCTTAAAAGCTCCAACCGCTCTTTTTTTCACGGTAAGTGGCAAAAAAATGCAAACTACCTCTCGGAGGTGAAAAATGATGAGGAGTTTGAAGATGTGGCCATTTTCGGGGGAGGCGACAAAAGTTACAGCCTGAAAAACTTACGTTCAGGAAAAATAGTGGCTATCTTTGGAGGCTCGGAGATAGATTTCAGTGAGACCGGTATATCGGACGAGGGGGCCGTAATTGAAGTCTTTTACATGTTTGGAGGTTCCACCCTTTGGGTGCCCGCCGATTGGAATGTGAAGACGGATGTGGTTTCTATCTTTGGCGGATTCGAAGAAAAGCGTCATCCGACCAAAACACCATCCGAAGACGGAAAAAAAGTGTACGTCAAAGGAATGGCCTTGTTTGGAGGAGGTGAAATAAAACGGTTGTAACATGGCAACTCATCCTGTTCTTGGTCGCAAAGCCAACTGGATATATTACATCTTGGCATGGAGTGTCATACTGTCACTCCATGTTATTCTTGTTTACAACTACTCGACTTTTTCGCTGAAATATGCGTTTACCGATGCCGGAATCCAGGTGGGGATGCTTGCCCTTATCGGATTGGGCACGTGGTACCTCGTGCGCTACACCGACATGGAAATGCTGAAAAGGTCGCATGTGTTGGTTAACCTGGTTTTTGGCGGGATTACCTTGCTGCTGATTTGGTTTGTTCTGTCTTTTGGGGTGCTTTACCTTTTGTTTAAAGATGATCCGTCAGTGATCGAATACCTTAGAGAGACTTCATACTTGCGAAGCGGTATGGCCCTGGTTCTGTTTTCCATCGTGGTTTTGGTATATTATACCATTAATTACTATAATCATTTCCATGAAAAGCTCAGGACTGAGGAGCAGCTGAAAGAAAATGCGCGTGAGTTGGAACTGGCTTATTTGAGGGCTCAGATTAATCCTCACTTTCTATTTAATGCGCTGAATTCGGTTAGTTCGTTGGTTGTGATAAACCCGGATAAAGCCCAGGAAACCATAGTGGAGTTGTCGGAGTATTTGAGGCAGAACATGTTTTTAAGTCGCAAACGGTTTGTTACCGTGAAAGAAGAGCTCGAAAATATTACAAGATACCTGGAGATTGAGGAAATAAGATACGGAGAAAGAGTTTCAAAAACTTTTAAGATCCCCTCTGAGTGCGAAAACATGGCGTTGCCTTCCTTAATTCTTCAGCCTTTATTTGAAAATGCGGTCAAATTCGGGCTTCACGAAAGTACAGGCATACTGAAAGTTTTTCTGGATATCAGGTGCAAGGATGATTTTTTGTATATTAGGATTCAGAATAATTATGATGATAATGCGCAAACGGCTGCGGGTACGGGGAGAGGACTGGAAAATGTTAGACAGCGGCTTAGTATCATCTACCAAAGAAACGATTTGCTGAATGTTGAAGATAAAGAAAATGAATTTGTTGTTACGCTGAAGATTCCTCAATACATTGAAGATCCGTTAAACCGACTGGAATCATGAAAAAGATTCGAACCATCATTGTAGACGACGAAAAACCCGCCAGGGAGCAAATTCTTTACTACCTGAAAAGCGATGAGCGTTTTGAAGCACTTGAATCCTGTAAAGATGGGTTCGAAGCGCTTAAAAGCATTCAAACGCACCAGCCTGATCTCGTGTTTCTGGATATTAAAATGCCTAAGCTCACCGGATTTGAAATGCTGGAATTAATCCAGGAGCCGCCGATGATAGTTTTTTCAACAGCGTATGATGAATATGCGCTTAAAGCTTTTGAGGTTCATGCTGTGGATTATCTGCTGAAGCCTTTTACGAGGAGGCGATTTAATGAAACCTTAAACCGCATCTGCGAAAGAATGGATATGCAGCGCCAAAGGGATGATATTAAAACTGTAAAAGAAAGTTACGACGAGTATACGGGAGAAGATTTACAGCGTGTTGTTGTAAAGGATGCGAGCAGGATAATCATTATTCCCGTCAGTGAAATCAACTACCTGGAAGCTATGGATGATTATGTGGCTATACATACGCCGGGCCATCGCTACCTGAAGCAAAAGCCAATGAAGTTTTTTGAGAAAAAGTTAAACGGCCGGCATTTTGTGAGAGTGCATCGCTCCTTTCTGGTAAATTTAAACACAGTCTCCGGAATAGAGCCTTATGGCAAAGAAACGTGGAAGCTAATACTAAAAGATGGAGTACGACTAAACGTGAGCCGGGCGGGCATGAAACGATTGAATGAGCTTATGGACCTCAGCGCCTGATATCCGTTAAATTTTTGAAGAATAGTCTTTTTATTTTATTATCACTGAACCCCGCTTTAAATTATAGCGCATTCATGGATGGTTATGTGTGATTACGTAATTTTGTATCTTCGCCCCAAAAATAACCAGAAGATTTGAAATTTAACGAATTTGGATTTAGTGACGAGCTCCTTGAAGGCATAGAATCAATGGGCTTTGATACGGCCACTCCCGTTCAGGAGCAGGCCATACCTCCTGTAATTGAAGGTCGTGATGTGATGGGGCTGGCTCAGACAGGCACCGGGAAAACGGCAGCCTTTTTATTACCATTGGTCGACAGGATGTTGAAGCAGCCAGGGAAAGGCAAAACACGGGCATTGATTATAGTGCCTACCCGCGAGCTGGCTATGCAGATTGACGAACAGATGGAAGGACTGGCTTATTTCGCTTCTGTAAGCTCTACAGCAGTCTATGGCGGAGGAGATGCCGGCGCATTTGTTCGCGAAAAGAATGCCCTCACGCGGGGTGCCGAGATAATTATTTGTACGCCGGGCCGCATGATTGCTCACTTAAATCAGAAATATGTTGACTTTT
>CAYFQK010000196.1:0-6578 GCA_964345255.1 uncultured Bacteroidales bacterium
AGTCTTTTAATAAAAGATTAATATTCATGATTTTAAAAGAAATGCGAAACTTGAGATTCTAATAAACAACAACCTGCTTTACGATTATTATGGAATGCAAAAAACAAGTAAAAAAAGATTACCTCATGTTGAAATTATTGCCCGGCAAATAAATGATAATTGGACATCAATGTAGTAACTTTGTAAAAACACCTAAAAATAACTTTTATGATCTTAAAATTGTATGAAGAGAATCCAAGTGAAAAACACATGAAGCGAATCATCGAAGTGCTGGAAAACGATGGGGTAATTATCTACCCAACTGACACTGTGTATGCATTTGGTTGTTCTATTGACAGCCAGAAAGCGGCTGACCGCATTTCCCAGATAAAAGGGGATAATAAAAAGAGGGATAATTTCTCCATTGTCTTTAAAGATATAAGCCAAATCGCTGAGTATACAAAGCAAATTCCTAATGATATCTTCAAGATCATGAAGGATAAATTACCCGGCCCTTTCACCTTTTTGCTGGAGGCCAATCATAAAGTACCCAAGCTATACAAAAACAAAAAACGTATAGTTGGCGCCCGCATCCCCAATAATAACATTCCCCATCAGATTGTTGAGCGGCTGGGGCGGCCTATTCTAAGCTCCTCGGTCCATGATGAAGATGAGATTATCGAATACACAACCGATCCAGGATTGATCCACGAACGCTACCATCACCAGGTAGACTATGTTATCGACGGGGGGCCGGGAGGCAATGAGGCTTCCACGGTTATCGACGCCAGGGATAATGCCATTGAAGTCATCCGCCAGGGAAAAGGCGAAATCTGATAAATAAATTGACTGCCAACCTATTACCGGGAAAATCTTTTTTTACCCGGTATAGGGTTTGGATATTTAAGCCAAAGATTCTACTTTTGCATCCGCATTTTGCGAAAGCAATGATTCCGTAGCTCAGTTGGTAGAGCAACGCCCTTTTAAGGCGTGGGTCCTGAGTTCGAGCCTCAGCGGGATCACCATTTTTATTCAGGTACCTGTTTTTTTTGATTCCGTAGCTCAGTTGGTAGAGCAACGCCCTTTTAAGGCGTGGGTCCTGAGTTCGAGCCTCAGCGGAATCACCCAAAGCCTGCCTCTTCGGCAGGCTTTTTTTTATTAACAAGACCTTCTTAGTAAATAATTGGGCTGCGCAACCCATTAATGCCAAGGATTTATTACCTTGCACCCGTTAAAACAAAGCGACACAAAAAAATACGCACGTATGAAAATTTCAATCGTTGGAACCGGTTATGTAGGGCTTGTTACAGGAGCCTGCTTCGCCGATGTTGGTATCGACGTTACCTGTGTAGACGTTGACAAAGAAAAAATAGAAAATCTGGAGAAAGGTATTATACCTATCTATGAGCCCGGCCTGGAAGAGATTGTAAATAATAATGTTCAGAAAAACCGCCTGCATTTCAGCACTAAGCTGAAAGATACTATTGATGATGCAGAGGTGATTTTCAGCGCCGTGGGGACGCCACCGGATGAAGACGGCAGCGCTGACCTTAAGTATGTTCTGGATGTAGCCCGTGAAATAGGGGCTAACATGACTAAATATGTTTTGGTCGTCACAAAATCCACCGTACCTGTTGGCACAGCTGAAAAAGTAAGAAAAGCGATTCAGGGCGAACTGGATAAGCGCGGGAAGAAAATCGATTTTGATGTTGCCTCAAACCCCGAATTTCTTAAAGAAGGAGCAGCAGTAGAAGACTTTCTGAAACCCGATCGCATTGTGGTGGGCACCGATTCGGATAAAGCCGAAAGTCTTATGAAAAGGCTTTATAAGCCTTTTACCATGAACGGACACCCGGTTATCTTCATGAATATCCCTTCGGCTGAAATGACCAAATACGCCGCCAATGCCATGCTGGCGACAAAAATCAGCTTCATGAACGATATAGCTAACCTCAGCGAGATCGTGGGAGCGGATATCAACATGATTCGAAAAGGCATCGGGACAGACAAACGTATAGGCCCTTACTTCATATACCCGGGAACAGGTTATGGCGGCTCCTGCTTCCCTAAAGATGTTAAAGCCATCATCAAAACAGGAGTAGAGCGAAATTATAACTTAAAAGTACTGGAAGCAGTGGAAGAAGTGAATGAAAAACAAAAATCAGTGCTCTTTCGCAAGCTTCACACTTATTTTAATGGTGATCTGAAAGGAAAACGTATCGCCATGTGGGGGCTTTCGTTTAAACCCAAGACCGACGATATGCGCGAGGCGCCTTCCCTTGTGCTTATTGATAAAATACTGGAAGCGGGGGCCACGATAAAAGCATATGATCCGGTAGCCATAAAAGAAGCCAAACGACGTGTGGGAGACGTTATAGAATATGCCCCGGATGAATATGATGCACTGATTGATGCCGACGCATTAATAATGGTAACCGAGTGGCCTGAATTCAAGTTCCCGAATATGAAAATCGTTAAACGTTTGATGAAAAATTATGCCATATTCGACGGCAGGAATGTTTACGATGTAAAAGAAATGAAAGAAATGGGCTTTGATTATTATTGCATAGGCGTTAACACCGAAAAGTTTTAACTCAAGTTTCGCACTTAAAAATCGGAATAATAGAATGGTGAATTTCAATAAATTAACGTCAAATATTATATAACTTTGTGTTACTTTGAGTCTTTGCGCCTTTGTGGCAGATCTTCCAGAAGGCCACTAAGACACCAAGCCACCAAGTTTCACCAAGATAGTCGTATAGCAAAATTGGAAAATATTAGAATTTGATATAGAACTATTTATAAAAACAATCTTTTAATAGAGGATTAATATTCATGATTTTAAAAGAAATGCGAAACTTGAGGTTTTAATTTTCAGTGTAAGGGAGATTGAGCTCAGAACAAAAGCCTGCTCTTTGCTCAATCTCCGCGTTTAACCAGATTTTTAGACAACTTCTTTTTGTCATTCAAATGGCCAAGGGGGAGTTTGGGTCAGCAGAAATTATCCTCCTGCGTACTTTTTCGCCGGGAGTAAAAATAAAAGCTATGAGGAAACGAATTCTCGTTACCGGGGGAGCCGGATTTATCGGATCTCACCTGATTGAACGCCTTCTTAACGAAGGCAATGAAGTGATTTCCCTTGATAATTATTTTACGGGTAGCAAGGAAAATATCATTCACCTTATGGATAACCCGTATTTTGAAATGGTGCGCCATGACGTCACCCAACCTTTCTTCATTGAGGTGGAGGAAATTTATAATTTGGCCTGCCCGGCCTCACCGGTTCACTATCAGTATAACCCGATCAAGACAGTTAAAACATCTGTGATGGGCGCCATCAATATGCTGGGGCTGGCAAAAAGAATCAAGGCAAAAATATTGCAGGCCTCGACCAGTGAAGTATATGGTGACCCTGAAGTGCATCCGCAAAAGGAGGATTACTGGGGGCATGTAAACCCTATCGGGAAACGATCGTGCTATGACGAGGGGAAGCGCTCCGCTGAAACGCTGTTTATAGATTACCATTATCAGAACAACGTGCGCATAAAAATTATGCGGATATTTAACACCTATGGGCCACGTATGCACCCCAACGATGGTAGAGTGGTCTCAAACTTCATCGTGCAGGCCTTGCGTGGTGAAAACATCACCCTATTCGGTGATGGATCACAAACCAGAAGTTTCCAGTATATCGACGATTTGGTTGAAGGAGCGATAAGATTAATGGCTACCGGCGATGAGTTTACAGGTCCCGTAAATATCGGGAACCCCGGGGAATTCACTATCAAAGAGCTGGCTGAAAAAATCATTGAGCTAACGGGAACAAAATCGAAGATTAATTTTAAACCCCTTCCTGATGATGATCCGCTTAAGCGAAAGCCGGATATTTCTTTAGCTAAAGAGAAACTGGGATGGGAACCTACGGTTAAACTGGAAGACGGATTGAAAAAAACTATCAACTATTTCGATAACCTTCTCAAAAACACTAAAGATGAATATACTTATTACAGGCGCTAACGGGCAGTTAGGTTCTGAAATAAAAAAAATTCACAAAACCTACCCACAGCACCGCTTTTTCTTTACGGATGTGCAGGAGCTGGATATATCCAATGCGCGAGAGGTAAAGAATTACATAGAGGCTAAACAAATTGAAACCGTAATTAATTGCGCCGCATACACTGCTGTGGATAAAGCCGAAGAGGAAGAATCGAAAGCGCACCTCATCAACGGGGAAGCTCCCGGAATACTTGCCCATGCAATCTCTCAACAAAAAGGAAAACTAATCCATGTTTCCACCGATTATGTTTTTAATGGTAAAACATACATCCCCTATAAAGAAACCGACCAACCCAACCCTGACGGAGCTTATGGAAGAACTAAAAGGGCTGGAGAGAAAGCTGTTCTGGACAACAATACCAATGCTTTTATTGTAAGAACATCCTGGCTATATTCTGAATATGGTAAAAACTTCGTCAAAACGATGATCAGGCTGGGTAAGGAAAAAGAGGATATCGGAGTGATTTCCGACCAGGTGGGCAGCCCTACATATGCTCTCGATCTGGCAAGCTTTGTTTTAAAGTTGGCGCAGCTGGAGGCGGAGGGTACAACCATTTACCACTATTCTAATGAAGGAGTCTGCTCGTGGTATGACCTCGCCGTGGAAATAATGAATTACAAAGGATATCAATGCCAGGTAAAAGCGCTGGAGACTCATGAATATCCTACGCCGGCCAGCCGGCCACCTTACAGCGTACTGAACAAAACAAAAATAAAATATGATTTATCTATCGACGTTCCTCACTGGAGGAGCAGTTTAGAAAAATGTCTGGATAACCTCTAAAAAACATGAATTATGGCAGCAGAAAAATACATCATCGACAAAGCAAAAGCATGGCTGGAAGAAAGCTTTGATGAAGATACAAAACAACACGTAAAAGCATTGCTTGATAATGACGAGGAAGAGCTGGTCAATGCCTTTTACAAAGACCTCGAATTCGGAACGGGAGGCTTGCGTGGCATTATGGGGGTAGGAACCAACCGGATGAATAAATACACGGTAGGTATGGCCACCCAGGGGCTGGCTAACTACCTGCTTCAAACCTATCCTGATGAACAAATAAAAGTAGCCATTGCCTTCGATTGCCGCCTAAACAACACCTTTTTTGCGCAAACTGTTTCAGACGTATTGACCGCCAACGGGGTAAAGGTTTACATGTTTGATGATTTACGTCCTGTGCCGGAACTATCCTTCGCTATTCGCCATTTAAAGTGTCATAGCGGGATTATGATAACGGCATCACACAACCCAAAGGATTACAATGGATACAAAGTTTACTGGAACGATGGCGGTCAGGTTGTCCCTCCGCACGACAAAAACATCATCAATGAGGTGAAAAAAATCCAGTCGGTAAAAGAAGTCAAATTTGACGGAGACCCCGGGCTCGTTGAAACCATTGGCGAAAGTATTGACCACGAATATGTGGAACGTATGCGCCAGCGCTCCCTGTCTCCATCAGTCATCGAAAAGCAGAAAGACCTGAAAATCGTATATACGCCCCTGCACGGAACGGGAGTGAAACTTGTCCCCATGGCCCTTCAGGCCTATGGATTCAGCAATATTTTTAATGTGAACGAGCAGGACGTGGTTGACGGTACTTTCCCCACGGTCCACTCCCCTAATCCGGAAGAGCCTGCTGCTCTGGATATGGCGCTCAAAAAAGCCCGGCAGGTCGATGCAAATCTGGTGATGGGTACCGATCCGGATGGAGACCGCGTGGGTATTGCCGTAAAAGACGACAAAGGAGAATACGTCCTTCTCAATGGTAATCAAACAGCCTCCATCTTGATTTACTACCTGCTCACTAAATGGCAGGAAAAAGGAAAACTAACAGGTAAAGAATACATTGCGAAAACGGTAGTCACCACTGAACTGCTTCAGGAGATTGCCGATTATTTTGATGTCCAGGTCTACAATGTCCTCACAGGCTTTAAATGGATCGCCGATTTAATTCGCAGGAAAGAAAACAAGGAAATCTTTATTGGCGGCGGAGAAGAAAGTTACGGCTACCTGATAGGGGATTTTGTGAGAGATAAAGATGCGGTGATTTCCTGTGCTATGATTGCAGAAGCAGCTGCATGGGCCGCTGATAAAGGAAAAACATTGTACCAGCTACTTCCTGAAATCTACACTCAGTTCGGGTTTTACTACGAAAACCTCTTATCTGTGAAGAGAGAAGGAAAGCAGGGGGCTGATGAAATAAAACAGTGGATGCAAGACTACCGTTCTAATCCACCAAAGATTATCAATGGGGCTAAAGTCATAAAAATACTGGACTATTCTGTGAGTGAGGCACAGGACATGGTAAAAAATAAGACAGAAAAAATAGACCTTCCTAAATCGGATGTTCTGCAGTTTCTTACGGAAGATGGTTCAAAAATCACCATGCGTCCGTCAGGAACAGAACCGAAGATTAAATACTATTTTAGCGTAAAGGGTTCACTGGATGCTCCGGAGCAGTTCGGGCAAAAGAAAAGCCATCTGGAGCAAAAAATAAAAGATATTATTAGTGACCTGAACCTAAAAAAATAGACATACAGAA
>CAYFQK010000197.1:0-6570 GCA_964345255.1 uncultured Bacteroidales bacterium
CTAACTAGTTGTCCGAATATTAATTTTGCCCGATAATATCAAACAATTCCGATAGATCGGGGGTCAATATGATTTCGGTACGCCGGTTTTTTCTGCGCCCTTCAGCCGCCTCATTGGAGGCCAATGGCACATATTTACTTCTTCCGGCGGCAGTTAACCGGGCCGGATCCACATCACTTTTATCAATAATAATACGTATAATCGAAGTGGCTCTTTTAACGCTCAAATCCCAGTTATCCTTAATCTGTCCGGAACCCCTGTAAGGGACGTTATCCGTATGGCCTTCCACCATCACCTGGATGTCGGGGTTTTTCTCAAGTAGCTGGGCAATTTTGTTTATGGCTTCCCTTCCGCGCTGTTCCACCTGCCAGCTGCCCGATTCAAACAGCAGCTTTTCTTCCAGACTCAGATAGACCTTACCGTTCTTTTGCTCAACAGTAAGTCCTTCACCTTCATAGCCGAAAAGGGCATCCGAGACTCTGTTCTTAAGGGAAGATACAATAGAGTCCTGCCGCTGCAGTACCGTCTCAAGCTGCAGGAGGCGCTGTTGTTTGTTTTCAAGTCGCGTTTGCAGATCATTCAGCCGTTCCTCTTTCTCCTTAAGATCGTCTTGCAGAACATTCAGACTATCCTCGCGTTTAAGCAAATCTTCCCTGAGGACCTGCAATTCTCTCAGGAGGCTCTTCATCTCTTTGCTCTTTTCCTGATCATCCGAGGCATTTTTCTGCTTTTGCAGATTATACAACTTATCCAGCTGATTGTAATCTTTTTTAAGGTCGCGGAATTTCCGACCTAACCTGGTGGTGTCTGCTTTAAGCTGTTTAACCTCTTTTTGTAATTTTTCCGTTTTATATTTCAGCTCATTGTTGGCGACTTCCAGCTGATGGTTTTCTTTTTTCAGATCGTTTATCTGTTTATCAGTAGTTTCCTTTAGCTTCTGGAATTTCGATGAGGGCACACAGCCCGTCACCAATATTCCGGCTAAAATAATCCAAGCGATATACCTGAGCTTTTTCATGGAGTAAATTTTTTCAAATTTAAGTGTCTCATCCATATTTCACAAGAAAGAAAAAACAACATATATAAGTTTCTCAAAATTAATGTAATTTAAACACTGTTCAAATAAAACATTCTATTCATCAGGTAAAGAAAAACCTTTAATTTCGCAGTCGTTATGGCAAAAAAAAGAGCTTCCCTGCTTAAACGGTTCTTAATCTGGAGAATACGGCATATAAGCAATCGTCAATTCATTATCATATTAAGTGTTATCACAGGGATTGTTGCAGGGCTCGTAGCTGCTGTCATTAAGAACTCCGTTCACTTTATTCAAAACCTCCTGGAGCAGGGCATTGCTGAGCAGTATCTCAAATATCTTTATTTTGGGCTCCCTACCATCGGGTTAATTTTATGTTTCATTTTTATAAAATACATCATCCGACAACCAGTCAGGCACGGTATTCCTAACGTTTTATACAGTCTCTCGCGCAATAAAGGATACATGAAACCCCATAACACTTATTCCTCGATTGTTACCAGTGCATTTACAGTGGGTTTTGGAGGAAGTGTGGGCCTTGAAGGCCCCACGGTTGCTACCGGTGGCGCATACGGATCGGTACTCAGCAAAGGACTTCATCTTGATTACAAGCAAACCACTTTACTTTTAGGCGCGGCTTCCGTTGGGGCCATGTCAGCCATCTTTAAAGCCCCGATTGCCGCCATTGTTTTCGGGCTGGAAGTCATCATGCTCGATCTGACCATGGCCTCTTTAATTCCTTTACTCCTGGCCTCGGCTTCAGCTACCCTGACTTCTTATCTCCTTCTCGGGATGAATGTGCTTTACCCGTTTGATGTTCAGCATGGATTTGTAATGAGTGAAGTGCCGTATTACATCGCTCTCGGGATAGTAGGCGGATTTGCGGCACTCTATTTTACACGGACTTACCTTTTTATTGAAAAGATATTCTCTAAAATTAAAGCCTTCAGGAATAAAGTAATCATCGGAGGAATTTCTCTTGGCCTCCTCATTTTTATTTTTCCATCACTTTATGGGGAGGGTTATTCGGCAATTAACCAGGGACTCTCAGGAGATACTTCCTATTTATTTCAAAAAAGTCTTTTTGCCGGTATGAGCGACCAGTTTTTGGTTACGATGGGACTCTTACTGGGGTTGATTTTGTTTAAAGTTATCGCCACTTCTATCACATTTGGAGCCGGCGGGGTGGGCGGTATATTTGCGCCTACGCTTTTCACAGGTGTAAACCTTGGCTTGCTGTTTACGCTGGCGGTCAGCCATCTCGGATTAGCCAGTTTACCTGAACACAATTTTGCCCTGATAGGAATGGGAGCGATGATCGCCGCAGTATTACATGCCCCGCTTACGGCTATATTCCTCATTGGAGACATCACAGGTGGCTATGAGCTGGTTTTTCCATTAATGATAACAGCAACCATTTCCTATGCCACAGTTAGGGCTTTTACGCTGCATTCCGTCTACACTTATCAGCTTGCAAAGCGCAAGGAACTGCTTACACACGACAAAGACAAAACCATATTGTCGCTGATGAATATAGAAAACCTCATCGAAAAAAATTTTTCAAAAGTATGTCCGCAAGACATGCTGGGCGACCTGGTGAAAGTGGTATCAAAATCATCAAGAAACATTTTCCCTGTCACCGACGAAAACAATACGTTCCTCGGGATGGTCGTCATGGATGATATCCGGGAAATTATGTTCCGCCCTAAGATGTATGACAAGGTTAAGGTCTCGGAACTGATGTTTACCCCGGAGATAACCGTCGATATGAATGACTCCATGGAGATCGTGGCGAATAAATTCAGAATATCAGGCAATTACAATCTTCCGGTACTGGACAATGGCAAATATGTTGGATTTGTATCCAGGGCACATGTTTTCACTACTTATCGACGGCTACTCAAGCAGTTTTCAGAAGATTAATAATCATTACTCCATCGCCAGTACATCCAAAGCCTTCTTCACCTGAAGCTTAAAATCCTCACTATCTGCTGCCGGGGCTATAAAAGCCAGCCCTTCGCTATCCATACGCTGACGGATTTCATAAGCCATAGTTGTTAAAACATCCTGGGGATGAGCTTTTTTCATATCCCGGATGACTTTGTTGTACATTTTGGGATTATTTCTTGAAAAATAGAGCTGAAGAATGAAGTGCCTGATTTGTTCGTCCATATCACTGTTGTTTTTCCTCCTTAATCAAAGCAATAATCGTCTGGCCCGGTTTAGGATCGAATTTGGTATCCGTTGTTTTAACCAGAAGCCTTCTATCTTTTGTTATAAGGAACATAGGGATGACATTATCTTTATAGTATTTTTTAAAAGCTCCAAAATCGAACTCCTCTGAGAGTTTAGTGGTCTTCACGGTCCAGCCCGAATAAAAAAGTCTTTCCAGGTAACCCAAATCCAAATCGTCACCAAAGAGAATGCGCCCCTTCAAGTGATTGGGGAGTTCCTTGCTGGACAACTCCTCACTATCTTCTGCACTGCACAGCTGATATTGTTCCTCCCGGCTAAACACTTCATCAAAATGAAACAGGGCCAGCGAATTGGCCTCATTGTTTGGGGTAAAAGCCATTAATTTTCCGATTCCCTGAAAAGGAATTTCCTCGATAACGTGTTCCGACAGCATGTTTCCATATACTGCCTGCAGGTTATCCATGTGGGCATGAGAAATATCCGTCCGGTTCCGATCTACCAAAACAGTATTAAATCCATTAGCCTGAATCGCTAAGGCAAGGCTTCGTACCACCGGGCGGGCTCCAAGAAAAAGAATTCCTTGCGGATTGGATTGTGAAAGTTTAAGCCCTCGCGCAACGGGGGCTGCAGTAAGACCATAGATTGCAACAGTTCCGACAATCACAATAAAAGTCAGGGGTACAAGCAGCCCGGCCTGCTCCATTTCCATCTCCTGCATGCGAAGAGCAAAGAGAGAAGATACCGCAGCAGCAACAATCCCACGCGGAGCAAGCCAGCTAAGAAAGACTTTCTCCTTTGTTGAAAGCTTACTGCCAATAGTAGATAAGAATACGGCAACAGGCCTTGCAATAAGAACCAATACCCCCAGAAAAACCAGGCTCTGCAGCGAGATATTATTAAACACCTCCAGCTGGAGGCGGCCGGCCAGAACAATAAAAAGAATGGAGATAATAAGTACACGCAGATTCTCTTTGAATTCAAGGATGTGCTTGACGCTGACATATTTTTGATTGGCCACAGCTATGCCCATCAGGGTGGTGGCGAACAGTCCCGACTCATGCTGGAAAAAATCAGCCACCAGGTAGGAGGCGATCACCAAGGTAAGCGTCATACTCTCCTGCAAATAATCCGGGATCCAAAATTTTTTGAGAAAAAGAACTAATAGGGTAGCAAAAGCGATGCCACTCAAACCGCCGAAAAGAATGGTTTTCCCCAGACTCAGCAGCACAGAAGTCGTAGCTCCCTGCACCCCTCCGGCAATGATCCCCTCAAAAACCAGAACTGCCAGCAATGCCCCAACAGGGTCAATTACAATCCCCTCCCATTTCAGGATATCGGAAACTTTACCGGAAGGTTGAATATGTCGCAAAAGTGGCCCGATAACTGTAGGCCCCGTCACCACCAGGATAGCTGCTAAAAGGATGGATACTTCAAGGTTAAGATCAAGTATGTAGAAACCAGCAGCCGCACCAATTACCCATGTGACGATAACCCCTACTATGATGAGGCCCAAAACAACACCGCCAATCTCCCGAAGCTCCCGGATATCCAGTGTGAGCCCCCCTTCGAAGAGAATGACGGCTACCGAAATAGAAACAAACGGCAACAGCATATCACCCATCAGAGAATCGGGGTTTATCAAGCCGGTAATAGGCCCCGCAACAAAACCCACTACCAAAAGCAAAAAGATAGACGGAAAACGTAACCGCCAGGCAATCCACTGGGAAAGAATCCCCAGAATCACAATGCCGCCCAGTTCAAAGAGAATATTTTCAGACATAGCTTTGTTTTTTGTCTACAAAACAACAAAGAAATAAAAGTTAAGTTAAATTATTACATCATTCTTCCATAATATCCTGATACCAATAATTCAAATGATCCTGCTGCCCGAAAATACAATATTATGAAACCCAATTAAGGGTTCTTTATGGTTGGTATAAATTGTATTTCCTATCTTTCAGTTGCTGAGCGATAAGCCTCTGACATCGGTGACCGCCGGACTGGGAATCGGGGGTTTAGCTATTGCCTGAGACTATGAACCCCAGAAATACCGAGAATCATACTCATCCACACCATAATGTTTCATGAATTCCTCAACCTCCTACTGAAAGGTCACAGTTCGATGGTGTTCTTCCTGATTTTTGATATAGTTTTTTACTACTTCAACTTTTGAACTACTGACAGAAAACGCCGCATACCCAGCCTGCCAGGAAAATTTACGAAGACCTTGCTCCGGTTCCTTCAGCCATTTGGAAGATTGCTTCTTAACTTCTTCGATGACTTTCGGCAACAAATATTTTTTCGACATGCGAAATAAAATATGCACATGATCGGAGACTAAATTTACTTCGAGAGCCGGAGCATCATAGGATTTCATTATGGCTGCCATATAGAGATTGAGTCGTTTCCTGATGCTTTTGTTGAGAAAGGGGTAACCGTCCTTCGTGCCAAAAATGAGGTGGATGTATACCTGGGCTATTGATTGTGACATGGAATTATGTTTTGGTTTTTGTTGTTTATCCTGATTTTAATGGCGTTAGGTTACGTTCTCATCGAGAATATGTACAAGGCTTTCAGCCTTGGGGTAAGATCGGGTATGGTTTTAATTCCCGGGACTTCGCCCCGGGCTTTGCTCTGTCAGCCCTGTAAAATTCAACAAAAAACTCAAGTTGTGATAAAAAAAATAAGGCATTAAACAGGGTAAAGCTTTCAGCCTGGTTTACATTAATCAAACGAATAATGAATTCATCAGGATTTATTTTATACCAGGCGTTTACTTTCTCATGATATTGAGCCTGAAAGGCTTTAACAGCAAAGCCTGGGGCAACGCCCCAGGTTAAGAAGGCATAACCCTCATTTCTTTCTTCAGGCTGTAAGCCTGAGACTGGATAAAATTAATTTTAATTATCCGGTAAACTGTACAAGGCTTTCAGCCTTGAGGTGCCGTTTGTGTGGACTTTTGATCCCAGGGCGATGCCCTGGGCTTCGCTCTCTCAGGCTTTCAGCCTGATTTTCTTTTAAAGCATCTAAGAAAATTTCAAATCGCCTCGCCCTGATATAGATATTCCTGGAATCGGATGAAGGTCTCACGGATAGATTGTATGTCGCCGAGTTCGGCTTTGGCGTCGGCTATGGACTGGTATTTTAATTCCAGCAGGTCGGGGAGTTTGGCGTCGTCGAGTTCTTTGACGCCGTCTCTTACGTATTGCTCCAGGACAAAATCTAAAAACTGCTGTTGCTTGTGGTTGTAGCTGTTGAGATAAACCTTGGCGTTTTCTGCCCTTTCCATTCTCGGGACCATATCTTTGTGGTAAGCTACATAACTCAGTACATCATAAAGG
>CAYFQK010000198.1:0-6546 GCA_964345255.1 uncultured Bacteroidales bacterium
TGGTGAATTTACCGCGTAGCGGTTTTAATTTTCAAATTAATATAGATTCTTTCCCCATCGTATTTTAATTGGTTACCTTTATAGTAATATAAAAGGATAAAATTTATGCTCAAGTATATTCTCTTATCATGTATAGTCGGCATCTACGGGAATCTTTTTTCTCAGATCATCCCTGAAGACCGAACAATTGACTGGTCCATCGCAGGCCAGGAGGCTGATTTTACTGACCCGGAGCAGGAGGTGAATGTAATGGATTACGGCGCTGCCGGTGATGGTACCCAGGATGATTCCCCGGCCATTCAATCGGCTATCGAAGCTTTAGGCGGTGAGCCCGGAATTGTTTTCATGCCTGAAGGAACTTATCTTATCGAAGAATCCTTGTCGCTACCTACAGGAGTGGTGGTGCGGGGAGTGGATTCTGTGTTGAGCCGCATCATAATTGATTTTGGCGGCGAGGCCCAGGATGCTATCAATGTTAATGGCTCGGTTGCCAGTGACTTTCAGGCTATAGAAAGCGGATACACCAAAGGCAGCACCTCCATTGAAGTGGGTGATGCAACTGAATTTGAGCAAGGCGATTATGCCGAGATAGTCGAGAACAACGGAGACTGGTATACCGAACCGGCATCATGGGCTGAAAACTCGGTAGGCCAGATAATTCATATTTCACAGGTGGAAGGTAATACGCTTACTTTCGGGAATCCTTTACGAATAACTTACCAGGAGAGTTTGGACCCTCGCATCAGAAAAATCACCCCGGTAGTAAACGTTGCCGTTGAAAACCTCGGCATTGAAAGACTCGACGAGCCGGACGAGGGGGCGGGGTCCAATATTGACATCAATCTTGCCGCCAATGTCAGGATTAAAGATATTGAAAGCAACAAGAGTGTTGGTAGTCATATTAATGTGCATCGCAGTACGCAAGTATGGCTGACAGGAAGTTATATCCATCATGCATTTACCTATGATGGAAGTGGCACGAGAGGATATGGCATTGCTTTGCATATGCATACCGGTGAATGCCTGGTAGATAATAATATTTTTAAACATCTGCGTCATGCCATGATGGCTAAAACCGGTTCAAACGGAAATGTTTTCGGCTATAATTACTCCATTGAACCTTACCGCTCCGAGACGATACATGATTTTTCCGGAGATATTTCCATGCATGGGCATTATGGTTTTGCTAACCTTTTTGAAGGAAATATAGTCCAAAATATTATCGTTGACCATTATTGGGGAGAAACAGGCCCTTTTAATACTTTTTTCAGAAATAGAGCTGAACTGTATGGTTTTATTATAACCAGTTCTGATAATCCCACAGACCAGCAAAATATTGTGGGTCTTGAGATTACAAATACGGATTTTCTTTACGGAATGTACCAGACGGAAGGCGAAGACCACTACGAGTACGGAAATAACGTTACAGGGAATATGGAACCGTTTTTTACCGACTCGCTGCCAGACAGTTCTTACTATCTGATACAAGAGCCTGATTTCTGGAATATTGCAGATCCATGGCCCTCCATTGGAGTACCCCTTGAATACAACACATGGTCTATACCGTCAAAAGAAAGATACTTGGGAAATACAACCGGCATTGATAAAGCCGGCAATGCTGAGGTTTTTTCCGTAAGACCGAACCCATTTTTTGATCATGTAACAATTAATGTGAGCAACGCCGCGCGGCGCAAAGTAAAACTCATTATGACTGATATGCAGGGAAGAAGATATTTTGAGCAAATGATCGAGGCCCCCGAAACTATAAATACCCGGAAGCTTCCCCCCGGGGTTTACATAATCAGTTTAACAGATGAACATACTACCCGGTCGAAGAAAATAATTAAATCCAGGTAAGAGCTTTAGCATCAATCGATAATATATTTAAAGAGCTTTTCTTCATTACCGGTGACAATGCTGGTTTTGCCAAACCTTTTGAGCTTACCCATATCAAAAAGAGTGGTCCCTTCAAAGCGGTTTATTTCCGGATTGACGCCTTCGATTGTAACAAGGTAAAGGCGCTCATCTGAAAGTGAAGTGAAAATGATGGCTCTTTTATCATTGAACGTAGTCACCTCTGGTTTCGTCAGCACCTGGTCCCCGAAATCATGTTCAAAAACAACCTTCTTGAACCTGTCAAAAACAGTCAATTTCTTGTTATCAAAATAGATAAAGTCGTAGTGAGGGTTGTCGTCAAATCGCTCATAAAAGAAATGGTGCTGAGGAGAAAATGTGTCAAAACTTGTTTCGCTTGCTGAGCCATCTGCATTCAGGTAGGTCAGGGTTCCGCGATTATCGGTAGTAATAAAAGGGGCCTTATCATTGGTACGGTTAAGATAAAACTTTGATTGCGTTCCATTTGTAAACTCATCTGTCACCTCGATGCGCTCTTCGCCCCTGCGGTTTGTAATTTTAACACCGCCGCCGTTATCCGCAATAATGATGTAATCCCTGTTTCCATATACCAATCTTTGCACAGGTTTCGTAATATTTCCCTTCATTGAAGGTTTATTCCAGCCTTGCACTTGTTTTCCCTCAATATCAAAATTATAGACTTTCTTATCGGACCCCGCTACCATTATCCGGTAATATTTATTTCCCGTATAATCAAAGAGAGCAAGCCCATTAGTGGCTGGTGAATTAAGTTCTACAGGGAAGTTTGAAACATCCCTGCCAAGAACATCTAAAAGATAAATATGATTTTCCGTGTTGAATAAATATTGCACTTTATTATTCTTATAAGCGTCAACTTCGTATACATCGCTTAATGGGCGGCCTGATAGCATGTGTTGCCACAAAATTTCTCCTTTGTGGTTTATAAAATACATGTTGTTTAGTGCATCAAAAACGATAATTCTTTTTTCGGAACTCAGGTGATCATTGACGATGTGCGGTTTACCAATCATTTTAGCTTCAAGGTTTAAATCCCAGTTGTTTTCGCTTGACATGCGCAATTTCTCCCCCGTGTTAAGGAAAACACTGGCAAAATAAAGTTTATCCGCCGCCGTGAATTCAACGGATAACCCATTCAAACTCTTAAAAAAGGAATCGTTTGTACCTGCGGAATTTTTCAACGGATGCCCGGAGGGTAAAAGGTCCAGTGCGCGATTTATATCGATAAACAATGCTAAATTCGACTCAGAGGTTATACCAGAAGAGGTCGACTGGTAAATGTCATTCTGTGCAATGGATTTTCCATCTTCAAGCTGATGAAGGAGCCGGGTAAGATGATTTTTATCAGAACAGCCGACTAAGTAATCATTATAGACTGCGAAGTAAGGGGATGAGATATTTTGAAAAGATGACCCAAGCATTTTTGAAAACAAGTCATGCGATGGCACCTGAATAAGATCGTATCCCTGGTATTTTTTGTTATAGTATTCCCCATCCATTTTATTAGCTATTGCTTTTAACCCTTCAAACGCCTTTTTGGGGTCTGTGGCTTGCAGATAGATGAATGTATTGTTATCCGGTGTACCGTTTCCATCCGAACTGATAGCCAGGATAATGTTATTTTTAATATAGGGATAGAGCTGCTCACTGAAGTAGGACTTATCTTCTGAGTTTCCCGCCGCAGTTATTTTTTTTCTAATCCCCCGCCGCAGATGTTCCGGAGCGCTGAATTTTTGAGTCATCACAACGGCACTTTCCCGGGGAAGTATATTTTTCAGGTCACTGAAAGTAGGTTTTTCCTTGAATACGCTCAGGTAACTATTTGTATCTGTGTTGATAAACCCATTCATTAACAAGCGATTCTTTTTAGCTGTAATATCCAGGGCACCCCATCGTGCTAGTCCTGATAAGCCTTGCAATAAATCATTACCGGATAATTTTTCCGGGGCTGCCAGTAAAGCAGGCAGCTTATTAAAGTTGATATAGAGGCTGGCATCCGTGTATTCACCTGAGGTTTGGCGGATATTCCTGAATGATGGGTCATCAGTAAGGTCTTTGCTTTGATGATATTGCCCGATGGATTTCCTTAAGGCCGCCTTGCTGTATGAGGCGATAACATTTCCTTCGCGGAAAGCGACAAAAAGAATATCATTTTGATTGGAGAAGATTAATTTGAAAGCCGGAGAATCGGCTATGGCTATTTCTGAGAAAGTGGCTCTCTCATTAAAATTAAGTCGAATAATTTTTTTTAGCTCACCGGAGGTTATATCAGCCTGAAAAACCCCTAAAAGCTGCGTTTTTCCATCAATGTCCAAAGCTGATAATAATACCTTTTTTTCACTCAATGATTGCCTTATGGTTTCATTTTGAGAAGCTAATTCATTAAGCGCTGTCAGGTTGACATGCACATGATTTAAACCGGGATTTTCTTTTTTAAGTCCCCAGATGTTTGATTTAGAGTAGGTGCCCCACAGGGAAAGGAAGTTATTGGTTTCCAGTATTAGGGAAGAGCTTTCCGGAATAAGGCGAAAAGGGGAAATCGCTTTATCCTGCATATAATTTTTGCAGGAAGCAAACATAATGCTTACCAGTGCTATGATTATGAATAGCCTTTTTTTCATGATTGTATTTTCAAAGTTTAATCAAAGTTAATTAAAACCGCCTGCTCATCATTCAATATCTTATAAATAAATCAACAGCGAATTGTTAATTCAAACGGCAGCCAGGAATAATTGAATACCCTGGGCCTTAAAGTTTTCTATAGCTTAAGCTTGTATTGCCTGTTTATTTTGAATGATTCCCTGTGATGGGGCGAACGACCATGCCGGAATATGGCCTCAATATGTCTTTGGGTGCCATAGCCTTTGTTTCGGCTCCACTGATAAACAGGGTAATCGTTGTGAATTTTTTCCATGTATTCATCGCGATGAGTTTTGGCAAGAATGGAGGCCGCCGCTATGCTATAGTAGAGCCTGTCGCCTTTGATAATGCATGTGTGAGGGATGTCTTTCATGGCATTAAATCCATTACCATCTACGAGCAGTAATTCAGGTTTTATTTCTAGTTTGTTAACAGCCAAATGCATGGCAAGGTAGGAGGCATTCCGGATGTTAATTTTGTCGATGGTTGACTGATCGACCGAGGCAACAGCCCATGCCTTTGCCGTGGATTCGATCTCTTTGCGCAGAAGATCCCTTGTTTTTTTGGTAAGTTTTTTTGAATCGTTAAGTAGTTCATTGCTGTAGTCATCAGGAAGAATTACAGCGGCAGCATAAACAGGGCCGGCAAGGCTTCCTCGCCCCGCCTCATCCAATCCCGCTTCAATTTTATTTTTAATAAAATAGGACTTCAACATATCAAAGGATTCGTTCTAGTATGATGGATATAACGATTAGTAATACTGTCCAGTCTTTATTTCTCTCTTTCTTCATGCTGATGATAAGTCGGCTTATTGCTATTGATAAGGGCACGAAAAGCATATAAATGTTGTAGTGCCAATTCGATGGATTAATAAAAAGAGTGCTCAGTGCAATGACAATCAGGAATATAACAATGTTTAGTCTTTTCCGGGTACGAATGATGTTTTCATCCAGTTTAAAGATCATACGCGGGACCGTGACAAGTGTAAAAAGTCCGATAAGAATAGTGAATGGAATATATTCAGCCGATAGATCAGGATAACCGGGTTGAAGGGTTTGAAAGTATTGAGAGTAAGACTGCACCAAGCTCTCCAGACTATTATTCAGGTAGTGGAAGGAGACAGTAAACAATAAAACGATGATAATTCCTAACAAAGAAATTATCCATTCGCGCAAGCCGTAACTTCTATAAATAATAAAGCTAATCCATATCAAAGGTAGCAGCAAGGCATTTTCAGGTATTATTAAGATGGCCAGTCCCAGGATAAATGAAGCATTAAAAGTGAGTAAAAGGTGATTTTTAGTAGCATAAAGATCAAACAGATAATAGAGAAGGATTAGTATAAAAAAGTTTGATAGCAATGAAGGCGTGAGGGTTAATAAATTTTGTTGGAAACTCATCAGCAAAATATACACTAGGGAAGGTAAAAGATTTGTGAGGCGGAGAATTTTGAAGCGGCCTGTTATGGTGGAAAGCAAAAAGCTTTCGATTAACAAAATGAGCAAGGCTGAGGCGGAGGTTATCCAGTTATGTTGCAGGTTGAAAAGCGGGGTGGAGAGCGTAGCGGCTTCCAGACGGGGAATGGGAGGAAAATCCATAGAAAATCCCCATAACCATAAGGCTGCTCCGGCTACAATAATAGTAATTATTTCAACCTGGTAATTATGTCTGAAAAAGCTAATTATCATTTCAAGTTTCGCATTTCTGTTAAAATTATAACTATTCCTAAAATCCGCAGGTCATATTTAAAATTGCCACGAATTCACGAATTTAAGACGAATTGTTTTTACCTGAACAGATGAAACAAGCATTCGTTAATTCGTTAATCATTCGCACACTCTTGGCAAAACTTAGGGATTTTAGGCTATTAATCTTTTTTTTTAAATTGTTTTTATAAATAGTTCTACATCAAATTCTACTATTTTCCAATTTTGCTTTACGACTATCTTAGTGAATCCTGGTGCCTTTGTGTCTTGGTGGCCTTCTGGAAAGTCTGCCACAAAGGCACGAAGA
>CAYFQK010000199.1:0-6534 GCA_964345255.1 uncultured Bacteroidales bacterium
AACTACTAAAGAATATCCCTGATACCGAGCTTTTTGTGCAACGCACAGGAAATGTGTTTAAATATGAAATCGGGCAGAGGGAGAGTTATGATGAAGCTGTTGAGCTGAGACGCCGGATTGTGAGTCTGGGGCAGAAAGATTGCTTTATCACGGCCTATCACGAAGGGGAACGCATTACTGTGAAAAAGGCCCGAAAATTGGAAAAACAATGATGAGTATGAAAAGATACCTGCTACTACTCATATTTTTTGCAACTGCAATGACGGGGATGACTCAAAACGATCCCCAGTTCAGCCTGTGGGAATATAACCGCTTGCTGTTTAATCCTGCTGCCACGGGCCAGAGCGAGTATGTGGATATACATCTTATGGCACGGGAACAATGGGCGGGTTTTGAGCAGGCGCCCTCCACGCAGTCGTTCAGCATCAGTAATTATTTCGGGAAGTATCGCATGGCCGGCGGACTAACGTTTATAAACGACCAGCTGGGCGCCGAGCGAATGCAAAACATCAAAGCCAAGTACGCCTATCATGCAAGGCTGGGGGCGAACCAGTACATCTCTTTCGGACTGGGGGCAGGGGTGATGATCAAATCGCTATCCTCGTCCGACCTGACCTTTGAGGACCCTGACGATCCTCACGCCACGGATGCTGATTACAGCGAGACTAAGCTGGATTTTGACTTCGGGATGGAGTTACACCTGAGCGGCTTTTTTGTGGGAGCAGCAGTTAATCATATCACCCAACAGTATGACGATTACGACATCACCCGCATTCCGCGTCATCAATATGGTTATGTGGGATACCGTTTCGAATATTCGCCGGAGCTTAGTGTTAACCCCCGGTTTTCGTTATCGAATATCGATGAGATCACTGTTTACGAGGCTTCACTCACAGCCAACTACTCCGGTAAGCTTTGGGTTGGTCTGGGCTACCGGTTGGACGATGCGATGATTCTTTCCACGAAAATAAGCCTCACGGAAAACATCTTGGCTGCCTATTCTTACGACATGACCACGGGTGATTTACAGAATTATCGCAACGGCTCACATGAGGTGATGCTTCAATTACGCATCAACAAATCGGAAAAGCGTTACCAGTCGCCGAGGTTTTTCTGATTACCACTCAATACCCTTCTCTGCGAAAGCATTTTCATCATTAAGCAGCTCAACGGATTTTTGGATTGTCTGGTCGATCATGCTGATGATTTCATAATATGCGCTAATATCATATAGATTTCTGGCAATAAGCGCTTTAAGCATATACTGGATTTGCTTTTTCGATTGCTGGTACCCTTCTTCATCAAATTCCACCCCTTCTTCTTTGGCGTAATTAATGAAATCATCCATAAAATCTTTGTCGACAGTGTAGTTATTTTTGAATGATTGCATTGTCTCATACTTCTCATTAAGTTCATTACGCTCATCGTCAAGATAATCAAGAGTGAAAGAATTTGGGATACGATTTTTGACAATATTTGTATAGTAATCCGAGTACTGGGTAGAGTCCCATGGCACGAAGATGTCCGGCATAATTCCACCGCCGCCATAAACTGTTCGTCCGCTCTGCGTGGAATACTTCAATGAGTCAGGGAACATAATGCTGTCGGCATTGACAAACTCCCCTCGCTCCATACGTTCTTTAATATCTTTGTAATAGGCTTCTTTTTCTCCTTCTTCATAGGGGCGCTGAATGCACCGTCCCGATGGAGTGTGATAACGCGCTGTTGTAAGGCGTATAACTGAGCTGTCGGGAAGTGTAAAAGGACGTTGCACCAAACCTTTACCAAAGGAGCGCCGTCCTACGACCAGTCCCCGGTCCCAGTCCTGCACTGCGCCTGAAACAATCTCGCTGGCTGATGCAGAGCCTTCATTAATGAGCACGACAAGCTTACCGTTTTCAAAGGCCCCCTGGCTGGTAGCCTTAAGTTCCCTTCTGGGCGCTTTACGCCCCTCAGTAAATACGATGAGCCTCTGACCCTCCAAAAACTGGTCGGCCAAATCGCGGGCGGTCTGGAGGTAGCCTCCCGGATTTCCGCGAAGGTCGAGGATTAGCTCTTCCATGCCTTCATCACGCAGTTTTTCGACGGCTTCTTTGAACTCGTCGAGTGTGGTTTTGGAGAAGCGTGATACTTTTATGGTTCCTATTTTGTCGGAAAGCATGTAGGAGGCATCTACGCTGTGGAGAGGGATTTCATCGCGTGTGATGGTGAAATCGATGAGCGTTTTACGGCCGTTGCGTTTAATCGCCACATCCACCTCCGAGCCTTTTTTGCCCCTCAGGTGGTCTCTAACGTATTTGTTGTCAATCTCTTTTCCGGTGGCATTTTCTCCGTTGATTTTCACGATCTTATCTCCGGCACGTATGCCTACATCGTCAGATGGTCCGCCAGGGATAGGCGCAACTACAAGAATCGTATCCTGGTATATTTGAAACTGTATGCCTACACCTTCAAAATTTCCTTCCAAAGGCTCATTGGCTTTTTGAATTTCTTCTTTTGTGAAATAATTCGAGTGCGGATCGAGTTCTTTTAAAATCGCCTCAATGGCTTCTTCCGTTAATTTCGTGTTATCTACGCTATCCACGTAGGCATAATTTATTATTTTTAATGCTGATAAAAGTTTTCTGACGTCATCTTTATTCTGGAATTGCGACTGTGCAGGTGTCAGCAAAGCCAGGGTAAATATCAGCAGAAGTACCTTTTTAATCAATTTCATAGATCTTTTGTTGTGGTTATATGAGCTTTTTAACTTTAATCTCAAAGATATATTAATTTAAATTACACGCTTGATTTTGATCATGCAATATTAATAAACTTTAACAGTTTTGAGCAGTAAACGAGAGAAAAGAAGACTTCTGGGCAGTTTTATTTATCCGGCCATCCTGATTATTATCCTGTGGCTTATAAAAGGAATAGAAATTTGGTTTAATGTGGATTTTTCCCCTTACGGGATCATTCCCCTTGAAATACAGGGGCTTCCAGGGATACTCACTTCGCCGCTCATTCATTCCGATTTTGGGCATTTATCATCCAATTCTGTACCGCTATTACTTTTAACTGCCGGGCTGTTTTATTACTACGATAAGTCTGCTTTTCAGATTTTTTTCTTGTCCTATATTGTTACCGGTATTTGGGTGTGGCTTTTTGCCCGCGGAAACGCGTCTCATATCGGGGCCAGCGGGGTAGTTTATGCGTTGGCTTCTTATCATTTTTTCAGCGGTTTAATCCGCCGGCAGCATCAGCTGATGGCTTTTGCAATGGTTATTGCATTTCTTTACGGAAGCATGGTTTGGGGGGTAGTTCCTGATTTTTACCCTAAGGAAAATATATCATGGGAGTCGCACCTTATGGGAGCGGTGATGGGACTTATACTGGCCTACTTTTATCGCGATGTCGGTCCCCAAAAGGAGAAGAAAGAATTTATGGAATACGATGAGGAGTGGGAGGAGCGCATCAGGCAGATGCATGGATACTATCCGGACGAACTGGAATTCCATTATGAGATAAAAGAGGAAAAGGACAAAGACAGTGAAAAGTGATTTGAGCTTCCTGTCCTTAGCCAGGCTTTGCTTACGCGGATTTTCTTAAATTTAACGATATCAACCTTTCAGAATGAATTTATTGTACAGCAGCAGGCCTATGCCTGTAACGACGCCTATAGTGGTGAATATCATCCAGATATTTTCAGGATGGTAGGTGTTCCACAAATAGCTGGTGATTTCTGCCTGGCTCATACTTAGCTTCTCCACGGCGGCATTCAGGAAATCTGTTTTGGTGAACTGCTCAGAGATTTCCGGGAGTTTAATTCCCTTGCTAATTAAATCCTGCCGCAGCAGGGTCATCTTATCCGACATGCCGCCATAGACCTGTCCGGAGAGCAATCCGGCCACGTAGTTGCCGCCCGACATCGGCAGGAAGGAGGCGCCCATGTATAACCCCACACGGTCTTTGGGGGCTATGCGCCCGATGTATTCGGTGATTTTTGGTGAAGTGGCCATTTCACCCACAGCAAAAACAAAGATGGAGGGAATAAGAAACAGGGCATTCTGAGTCATAAACATCAACCCGATTCCGGTAGCTGAAATGAAAATTCCTATGATCATCGCGTAAAGAGGTTTAAAACGCATGACTAGCGAAGAGATGAGGATTTGGAAAATAACGATATAAAGGGCATCGATGTTGGTTATCATTTCCGGATTGACCGTTTGTTGCTCGGTGCCGATGGCTCTGGCTAGCCCGGGAGAAATATTGTGAAGAAAATTGTAGACCGAAGTAGTATCCATCCATTGGTCGATAAACACCGGGAGGGTGAAAAACAGCTGAAGATACATAGACCAGAAGCCGATGATAAGGATCAGAAAAATAAGGAAGCGGAAGTCTTTGAGTGTGATATAAATGTTGTAAAGCGATCGTTTGATGGAAGCCGCCAGGTTTTTCTCCGGTTCTCCTCGCTCAGGTTCTTTGTAAAAGAACAATACCAGAATGACATTGACCAGGATAATGCCCGCTGACATGTAAAAAACGTATTGCCAGTCCAGTTCACGGAGCTTGGAGGCGATAATAGGACCTATGAATGCACCCAGGTTGACCATCATGTAAAAAATGCCGAACCCTATAGACGAATTGCTTTCGTCGGTGGTTTTGGCGATAGTGGCAGAAATGACAGGTTTGAAGAGCGCCCCGCCCACGGCGATGAAGAGAAATATCATGAAAACGCTGTAGTAACTCGTGAGCCAACCCATAACGAGGTACCCGGAGGAAAGGATGCCGAAAGAAAGCAGCAGAACCTTTTTATATCCTAGTTTATCGGCAATACTTCCTGTTATGACGGGCAAAAAGTAAAGCACTGCTGAGACAATTCCCATGAGATTGCCTTTTTGTTCCTGTGAGAAGCCCAGAGCTCCTACTTCTTTTGATTTGGTGAGATAGAGCGCAAGAACCAGAAATAAACCATACCAGGCCCATCGCTCAAAAAGTTCCATGGTATTGGCAGCCCAAAATGTTTTGGGAAATCTTTTGAAAGCACGGGTGACTTTTGACATTTCTCAAAATTTGAAGCAAATGTATCAAAAGTTGCGAGTATTAAGGGCGCTTCCGGGAGTTTTTCCTTTTTTTCAGGTAGATGAGTAAAATCATCACAATGGCGACTGCTGCTACTGCAATGGCGTAATAGTGCCATCGGACGCCTGCTTTGCGCTTATCCTGTTCTTCAATTTTTTGCAGTTCAGCTTCGATGTTTTTAAGTCTAAGGCTGTCATCTATGGCTGCAAACGCCTCCATGTATTTTTTGGAACGTTCGTAGTTTTCTTTTTTGGCGTAGGCCATGACCAGGCGCTCGTAATTATCGCGCAGCTCAGGCTTTGCACCTATTTCACGGGCGATATCAATGCTCTGACGGAAATAATTTATAGCTTTTTCGATGTTGCCTTTCCTCATGAGATTTTCGCCAATGCCTGTGTATATATTGGCCAAATGACGGCGGTCGTCGAGTTTTTCCTCTATTTTGAGCGCTTTACGGTAATATTCGTTGGCTTTTTCGTATTCGCCCAGTTTGTTATGTATGAGTCCCAGATTAATCAGGCAAACCATTTCCCCGCGTTTGTCATCGATTTTGTAACGAATATTCAGCGATTCGGTCAGTAGGTTTTCGGCAAACTGGTAGTTGTTCATGGAGTAGTGCCCCATACCGATTTCGTTAAGGCATATAGCCTGGGCATAGAGGTCGTTTTCCTGTTTTGCCAGGGTGAGGGCCTGGGTAAAATACTGGAAGGCTTTTTCTATCAAATCCTGCCCCATGTATATATCCCCGAGGTTGATGTAGCTATCCACCAGGTTTTTATCGTCGTTTTTTTGCTCATAGTATTCGGTCGATTTTTTCATAAGCCTGAGGGCGGAATCAAATTCGCCGATAAAGTTGTAGAGGTTCGCCAGATTGTTGAGTGTGGCCGCCGCTCCTTCGTGATCCTTTCTCTGCTTCTCCATACTGAGCGAGTTGCGGTAGTATTCAATAGCCTCCTGGTATTTGCCTTGTTCTTTAAGCAATAAGCCCAGGTTGTGGTTTAAGTTGGCGATGCCTTCTGCGTGATTTATCTTTTCGTAGTATCTCAGCGAATTGAGGTATGACTTTTTGGCTTTATCCATTTTTCCTGTAAAGAAATGCATGATTCCGATATTCTTCTGGGCTAAAGCCATTTTTGCAGTATCGTTAATGTTTTTAGCCAGGTACAATGCATTTTTTGCATACTTGAGTGCATTTTCCCGCTCATTAAAACGCAGTTCAGCTGACAGCTTGTTATAAATATCAATTTTCTGCGAGGTGGTGCTGTGCTTTAACCGGCTCTTCAGTTCGTTGATATGCTCTTGCCCGGAGGCCGTTAAGAAAAGAACCACCAGCAGGTGAGTGACTATGAGGCGATATGTTAGTTTTTTATTTGTCATTATAGTGTAAGGTAATGCTTTAATTTTTCAAACAAATCATCGTACATCAAATTTAGATTCTTTAGCTCTGATAATTTTTTGTAGCCGCCATTTTCT
>CAYFQK010000200.1:0-6525 GCA_964345255.1 uncultured Bacteroidales bacterium
ATCATTTCATCCCCGAACCTGCTCCCTTCCCCTGCTTGTAGGGGAAGGGCTGGGGTTGGGGTAAAAGAAAGATTAGCTCTAATTCCAACCTTAGTGAGTTTAACCGGCGTTTCTTTTACCCTCTCCATCTCTCCCTACTTCGCAGGTATCGAATGCCCTGTTCCCCCTCTTCTATTTTCCCGATGACATGCAACGGGCGATTAAATTCTTTTTTAAACCCTTCTGCAAGTTGATCAAAATGGTTTGGATCGACTGTCAGTAAAAGAGTGTAGTCCTCCCCGCCAGACAGGGCCAGCTTTTCGGGACTCCAGCCATACTTGTCTGAAGCTTCTTTGAGATTTTGTGAAAGGGGAACATTATCAAGCCAAACTTCAGCGGCTACCCGGCTGGCTTTGACGATATGACCGAGGTCGGAACCAACCCCGTCTGAAACGTCCATCATTGCATGAACCGCTTCTTTTTGAGCAAACCATTTCCCTTCGCTCACCTTCGGGTAGGGGGTAAGGTGTTGCTCTAGAAGCGATTTGGAGAATTTATCTTGCGGCAGTCCGTCCAGGATGTACTGCAGTCCTCCGCCTGAATCGCCCAGATTATCGGGTACCACGATGAAATCTCCCGGCCGGGCATCAGCTCGTTTTTTGACCTGCGCTTTTTTCATCCGGCCGGTTACAGCAACATTAATAACAATATTATCGGGGCTGTTCGTGGTATCGCCGCCGAGCAGTGGAACATTTTCCTTTTGCGACAGATCTCTGTAACCCTCCATAAAGTTTTCTATCCAGTTCACCCCGAGGGTTTTTGGAAAAGCGACCGATAAAAACGTTGCCGTAGGGGTTCCGCCCATCCCGGCTATATCGCTAAGGTTAACTGCCAGTGATTTAAAGCCCAGCTGATGAGCTGATATAGCTGATCGCAGGAAATGAACTTTTTCTATCAGCATATCGGTCGTTATAACTTGTACCTCCCCGTCATTCAGCGGCATAATGGCACAATCGTCGCCAATACCCGTGATATCCTGTCCGATAAGCTCCTTAAAGCGCGGAGATATCACTTTATCAATCAAACCAAATTCTCCTATATCCGAAAGTTTTTTCATCTTGCTATTCTATTCCAGTTTTTATTTTACATCTGCATACCTCAAAGGTATCAATTCCTTCCGGCTTCCTCAACTTTTTGCTTCTGCTGCCTGTTTCCGTCTGTGTATTATGACAAAACAATTCCTGTCTCCGACAGCCATTTAGGTATCATGTTTGAGATGAAAGCATAAGATTCATCTTAAACCAGAAAAAAACCGGGTAGCATAATACCACCCGGATCACAACTATATTCGGATTAACAAGAGTTACTCTGCCCGTTTGTACACAATGGCCATGACCGTTTTATCATCGCCCCCCATGTTAATCGACATACCATAGGGGCGATCGGAAGGGATGTTGATTTGTGCTTTTCCGGCATTTCCGGTAAGCTGTTCCCATAGGGTAACGGCCATGTGCACGCCTGTGGCGCCGGTGGGGTGTCCCCAACCAATTAAACCCCCGGTTGTGTTGAAAGGAACCTTGCCATCGCGGGCCGTATTTCCCTCAAGAATATAGTCAGCGCCTTTTCCGTAAGAAGCCAGGCCCAGCGCTTCAACACCAAGCACCGCTGCTATGGTAAAGCAATCGTGGATTTCAACGGTAGCCAGGTCGTCTTTAGAAATCCCGGCATTTTGAAAAGCCTTGTCAATGGCTGCCTTCATGGTGTCCAGGCGCGTAGGTTCATGCGGATCTTTGGTAACATCTTCCACAGCGTGGCCATAACCGGCAATTTCGACAGCCTGGTCTTTCGGGATACCGGTTTTTTTCAATCCTTCTTCCGAGAGTATAGCTATTGCTGAGGCTCCGTCGGAGACCTTGGAAGATTCAAAAGGCGTCAGGTGTGGAGTAAACATTTTTGGATTGGGTTCGGTATTGAAAGCGGTAGCTTCCGGATTGGGATCGGTATTCTCATATTCCTGAGCCGTGGGACAGAGCTTAGCATTATCGATGGCGTTTTTGTACCATCGGGCAAAAGCGCGGCGGGTTTGCTCGCGACCGAATTTTTCAAAATATGCCCCGGCTCTGTCGCTGAATTGTCCGGGGAAGAAATGAGCGTGGCCGTTTTTTCTTTTCTGATACCAACCGGCTCCGGCCAGGATATCAGCTCCGTAAACGGCTTTGACAGAATTTTGTACTTCTACTCCGATTGAAAGCACTGAATCGGCAGTTTCGGCTAAAATTGATTTTATTCCTGTCATTAATGACATACCCCCGGATGCACACGCCGCTTCCACACTTAAGCTGGGCTTGTAGCGAAGACCTTCGTCAATCATCGGCATAAAAGCGCCGAGATGCCCCTGCTTGTTGTAGCGTGCCGACATAAAATTTCCTACGACCCCTTCGTCGACATTTTTGGGGCCTCCAATGATTTTCAGGGTCGATTGCCCCGCTTCTTTGATGTAATATTCAATCCCCGGCCGGGGCTTTTTCGGGTTAAACTCTTTTCTTCCGGTTCCTAGTGAAACCGTATTGTAACCTGCTGTCATGTATATTTTTCGTCGCATAATCGTTTCCGGTTTTTTTGATTAATCAAAATATGAATTGATTGGTCCGTAGGCATGGAAAAAGCCGGTTGTCAGCACGGTATTCACATCACTTGCCGATTGGGCGACCCCTTGGTTTACCAGCTTTTCTCCAATCTCTTTCGAATTCTTACCAAAACGGAAGGCTAAATCTTTTCCTTTGGTATTTAATTGACGCATCCCTCCAAAATAATCTTTCAGCTCGTCTTCTTTGCTTTTCTTTTTGATCATATTTTTCCATGGAACCCAACCTTTGGGTAATTCTCCAAGTTCGTCATCCTCTTTGGACGAGAATTCATCGAAAGCCACGTAGTCTTTTTTCTCAGGATCAAATGCCGCCACCGGTCTGCCTTTTTCGTATTTCAAAAGACCGTCTTTCTGGGCGCCTCCCGGATGCTGGCCTCCGGTTACTCCCATGTTGTAAACTTTATCCAGCAAATCGCTGTGTAATTGCTCATCTTTAAAATAAGGATTCATCACTTGCAGGATAAAACTTACCACATCAATTCCGACATAATCGATAAGCTGAAAAATTCCCATAGGTCGCATCAGGAAATCCCGGGTGATTTTATCCATTTGATAAACGGCCTTTGCAAAATCTTTTTCCTTACTTAAACGTTCAGCTTCCTGAATGCCAAAAAGGGCATCTCTCATAAAATGCCCATTGCCAATAAAGCCAGCGACATCTTTTGAATGAACCACCACTTTTTTCAGGGCGGAGGCATACTGATCGGCAAATTCTTTAAGCTCCGGTAAAGTCTCCTCAGCCTGAATCATTTCAACCAACTTTTGCACGGCAGGTGGATTGTAGAAATGGAATCCGATGATTCTACCTTCAAGGCCGGCCTCCTCATTCAACCTGTGAATAGGGATTGAAGAGGTATTGGTGAAGAACCAGGGTTTATCGGAGCTGTTTTGATCAATTTTTTTGAGTAGCTTGACCTTCAGACCGGGGTCTTCGTTAACTGCCTCAAACACCACCGATGCCTCTGAAGCCACTTCCATGTATGTGGTAGGCTTGATTACATCCACTACATCCTGGACGTACTGACGAATAACCTGTTCGTTTTCGACTAAATCCTCACGGTCTGCGTAAGCTTCACGCAGGCCAACCACTCCTTTTTCCGCTCGCTTCAGGGCCTGGGTGCGGATGTATTTGATAAGGTCATCCAGGTTTTTGTAGGAAACATCCACGGCATGAAGCGTAAAAGTTTTATCGCGATTTTCGGGTTTAAGTTTAAGGTTCACCATTTCGAGGGCCGTAAGAAGAAGAATTCCACTGCCCATTTTACCTCCTGCACCCAAAACCGCCACATTCTGTAGTTTTTCAGTATAGTTCATAGTTTTAATGTTGTTTTTTACCAGTTTGGTTTTCTCTTTTCCATAAAAGCGTTGATTCCTTCATTGGTTTCTTCAGTTCTGAAGAGGGAGCCAAAATGTTTGGATTCCAGCACTTCGGCATCATGAAAATTCAATTGCCCCCCTCTGCGGACGGTTTCTTTAACCAGCTTCACCGCTTTAGGGCCTTTAGCCGCTATTTTTTCAGTGATTTTATATGCTTCTTCCATCAATAAATCTGTATCCACCAGCTTCTGAACCAGTCCCAGGTTCAAGGCTTCATCTGCATCAACATTGCTGCCGGTCATTAGTAAATAAAGTGCATTGGCTTCGCCAATAAGCCTTGGCAGACGTTGTGTTCCTGAAAAACCGGGAATAAGCCCCAGATTTACTTCAGGCTGGCCGAACATGGCCTTCGTGCTGGCAATCCTGAAATCGCAGGCGGCTGCCAGCTCAAATCCACCACCAAGAGCATATCCGTTAATAGCAGCGATCACCGGCAGCGGGAAGTTTTCGATTTTGCTGAATACGTTATGGCCGGTTCTAGAGAATTGCCGGCCCTGTTCTTTACTCATATCCTTCATTTCGGCAATGTCGGCACCGGCTGCAAAAGCTTTGCCTTCCCCGGTAATGATAACTGCGCGCACATCATCTCTTTTGCTCACTTCGTCGAGCATTTGGTTCATTTCATGAAAAAATCGGGTGTTTAAAGCATTAAGCGCATCAGGTCTGTTTAGCTTTATTGTGGCAATGTTGTCTTTTACTTCCAGAAGAAGCACCTGGTAATCCATAGTTTTAAGTTTAGATGATTGTATTCAAATATACAGATATTTTTATTTGTAACCTAACAAAAAAAGGTTTGTTCAATTTATGAATTAGCGGAAGTTTTTTGTTTTGCCAGCGATTAGATGAAGGTGGAGTGATTTAGAAAGTTTCACATCAAGAGGGCAAAGTATGCTTGAATTAATAGTGGAAGGGTGATTCTTTGCTTTAAATAGCTTTTGCCGTAAAGAGGCCGGCACCACTATTTTCTATCAAAAAAGTCGGCTGATGTTTTTATCACTTCTTGTTGTTTTTCGAAATGTGGGGTATGCCCGCAATTTTCCAAAATCAACTCCCGGTAAAGGCCTTTAACCCGGTTTCTGATTTCTTTGCCTTGCTGAAGGGTCCCGAACATATCTTTGGTTCCCTGGATGAAAAGTACCGGTTTTGTAATCTTTTCCAGTTCATTTCGCATATTCCAATCCCGGTTGGCCGGATTCAGCCAGTAGTTAGTCCATGAAAGCACAACGTTATCCGTATGGATTCCATGATATTTTTCAAGAGGTTTTAACCTTCCGTTCAGATATGCTTTTTTAGTACGTACGATGCCTTGTGTAGACTTCTTTTCGAGGAATACGTGAGGAGCCATTGCAACCAGAGCCTGAAGCTGAGTTGGGTTTTGAGAAGCATATAGAAGCGCGATGGTAGCTCCGTCGCTATGACCAAATAGAAAGTGCGGTCCAACAATGTTCAGTTTCTGTAAAATTTCAGGAAGGGCTGTGTAAGCTTCATAATGAAGAAAGTCCTGCGAGCGGTAATCGTTTGGAGGAGATGATAAGCCATACCCATGACGCTCATATAAAAGCGCCGGCATTTGGGTAGCCTTACATAGCTTTTCAGGAAAATCTTTCCACTGGGGAATGCTTCCCAACCCCTCATGCAAAAAAACAATAAAAGGCTTGTTAGTTTCAATCTCACCGGCAATTTGGTAGTGGTAGGAATAATTGTTTAAGTTAACAAAACCTTCTGTCTTGCTTAAAGAGTTCATAAATCAAATACTAGTCAATAATGTATAATGGTTTTCCGGTATATAGCGTTAGAATTTTGATGCCGATGCTTTGATAATTTTATGCCCTTTCATAAATGATTTTTTTCGCTTAAATCATTTACAAAATAAACTAAAAATCAACCCTATTTTAATTCTTATTGGATTCTTTCACATATTCTAAAGGAGACTTTCTATATAATTCTTTAAATGAACGATAGAAATAGGTGCGGTTTTTAAAACCGGTTTCATAGATAATTTCCGAGACGGTCAGGTTTGCTTCTTTAAGCAATACAGCTGCTTTTTTCAGCCTGATGTTTTTTATGAGCCCGTGAGGGGTGTAACCGGTCAGCGCTTTTATTTTTCTGTAAAGCTGGGTTTTACTGATGAATACTAAAGCGGCAAGGTCCTCGGCATCTAACTCTTCATTATCGATGTTTTTTTCAATATACTCATATATTTTTTTAATCAGTTCTGCGTCCCGGCTGGAAAGTCCGGGGATATGAGTGCTTTTGGTAAAACCCTGATTCCAGAAAGCTTGCTGGAGTTTAAACCGGTTTTCAATCAATTTTTTTACCCTTACTTTAAGGTGGCGTGGGTCGAAGGGTTTTGGGATGTAGCTGTCTGCTCCGGATTCAATGCCTTCAATGCGGTGTTCCAATTCCCCTTTCGCAGTCAATAAAATTACGGGGATATGACTTGAGATGGGGTTTTCTTTTATGTTCCTGCAAAGTTGCAATCCATCCATCACGGGCATAATAATATCGCTGACAACCACACT
>CAYFQK010000201.1:0-6471 GCA_964345255.1 uncultured Bacteroidales bacterium
GATATGGATGCAGGCTGGACCCGCTACATATTTGATAATTATCATATTCCGTTTGATGTGATCCATCCCCATGAGATTAAGGAAAAAAAATTGAGTGACTACGACGTTATAGTATTTCCTGATGAGCATAAATCGATACTGTTGAAAGGCCAATACGAAAATGATGGCGGCCAATACCGGATGAGTAATTATCCCCCGGAATACACCAGGGGTATGGAAAAAGAAGGACTGCAGAAGGTGATGGAGTTTGTGCAGAAAGGAGGCAAAATTGTAAGCTGGGGAAAATCGACCGAATTGTTCATGGGCAAGCAGACGATTCAGCTTAATGAAAAAGAGACCGAAGTATTCAGTTTACCGGTGAAAAACGTTGCCAGTGACATCCGGGAAAAGGGTTTTTATTGTCCCGGCTCCTTTATTCAGATAAATCTTGATAATCAAAAAGTATTTAGCAGGGGCATGCCTGATAAAACCGGTGTTTTTTACAGAGGCAATCCTGTTTTCGCTACCAGCGGGCCTATATTCGACATGGACAGAAGAGTGCTGGGACATTTCCCTGAAGAGAATATTTTACTGAGCGGTTATGCGGAAGAAGAGGAGCAAATAGCGGAAAAGCCTGCATGGGTATGGGTAAAAAAAGGTTCAGGTGAAATGGTACTGTTCTCCTTCAATCCCCAATTCAGAGCCTCAACCCAGGCAGACTATAAGTTGATATTTAATTCCCTGCTGTTTTCCAGGATAAATAAATAATTCCATAAAATACCTTCCATTTAAAATGGATTCGGGTATATAAATTAGCCTTGGTGGAAGACATCTGCCAGGGCTATTTTTATGAATATCAATGTGAATTTAATAACCATTGGTTGGCTTGCTTAAAAATTATTCCAGGCACTTAATATCACTTAACTTACTGCCAGTTCTTAAGGAAGAAGTTTTCATTAAAACTAAGCGAGAGTGCGTAAGTATAATTCCAATTTCCATTGGAAATATTAAGGTAATTATCCCATTTCACCTCTATTTCAAGCCCATCCATAAGTTTTTGATGATAATTAAATGAGTTTGTTATCATCTTTCTTTTATCGGAAATATTCTCACCCGGTATATTCCAAAATAACGGATGACCAAGTGGAGAGTAAAAACCTTCCGAATTCCAGTAGCCCACTGACAAACCAGCCTGTCTGGATTTAATTAATGCTTTTGGGAAGAACGCACCCCCCTGGCTGAAAAACCAGGTCTTTTTATTGGAAAGATCGCGATATCCCAAATAAAGAAGCTCCATGCCAATTTTATCAATAAAACTTTCCCTTAGTCTATATGCAGGCTTTATTCCGGTAGCATAATTAACCAGTGTAACTATAGGTAGCCCGGAATTATCAATCTGCCCCCCTTTATGGCGTGCCATAAACTGAACAGGCATACTCAATTGCCAATCGGAGTTAGATTGAAGAAATTGCACATCAAATGAACCCCCTGCTGTAAAATGTTCACGGAAAGGATCATTTCGATAGATAAATTGATCCCAATCCAGCCAAATAGTTGCAAAAATAGTAGCATTCGAGTATTTAAAACGTAATCCATTCTCGATATAGCGTTCCAAAATCCGTTCTTCATTAAAAAGCGGATTAACCAGCCTGTGATGGTCTTTAATCTTGTATGAACCCATTGTAAGGGAAAGGTTCGGAGTAAAATTATACTTCAGAGAAAAAAACGGGGTCACTTTTTTAAATCTATCCTTTCCTGAGAAACGAAGCGCATGAACACCACCTTTTAATGTCAATTTGTTTCCAACCTTGTAATTAAGCGTAGGAGTAAGATGAAATCCCAGCAAAGTATAGCCCTTTGACCATGCAGTAAAGTACTCGTTGTTTCTGAAAAAATTCAGATTATCCACTTCCAGCCAAAGGCTTTTTTCAGGCGCCTTAGCCTCTGGTGCTTCCTGGGGCGAAGCCTGAAGCAGCTGAAAAACAAAGGAAGCCATAAGCAAATACCTGAATAAGTTCATATTAATCCTTGAGTTTTAAAATGCCTGTAATTTTAATCTCCGTTCTTCGATTCCTCGCGCGCCCTCTTTCCGTCTCGTTTGAGGCTATGGGTTTCTCCTCCCCATATCCCTTAATCGACATCCGATGCTCAGGAACAGAATTCTCTGCAAGATATTCAAAAACTCTCAGTGCACGCCGTTTCGAAAGGTTTTTGTTATAGCTGCTATCCCCTAAGCTATCGGTATGTCCCTGGATTTCTATCTCAAGACCGCGATTTTGCTTCATAAATCTCAGTAAACGTTCCAACTCACCCCGCGATTTGGGCATCAGCGAATCAGAATCGAAAGCGTAGAAAATGTTATTTAACTGTTCGCTAGCGTTCAGTCTTATAGGTTGGAGCGGGATATCCTTTTCCATGGATTCTGCTTTTCTGCTCTCAAAGGTGAAATGTTCCGAATAAAAAAGGTAGTCCTTTTTGTTAACATGCAGGGCATATTCATTTCCCGAAGGCAGTGCCACCATAAAGCTGCCATTGTCTTCCCTTGAAGTGGAAGAAACGACTACCTCATCGCTTTCCAGGTTGCGCAAGATAAATTCTGCTTTCAGGGGTTCCTGTGTTTTCGCATCAAAAACATGCCCTTTAAGGTAAGCCACCCTATCGGGTTGGTATTTTTGCGGAAGATCAAAAGAATAGATATCGTAGCAGCCCATAGAGGATGAGTCTTGTGAGGAAATGTAGGCTGTTTTACCCCTGGCGTCAACGATAATGTTTATCTGGTCGCCCGCATTGTTAACAGAGGTCCCCAGGTTTTGAGGCTCCGTCCAGGTGCTGTCGGTTTGTTTTTTCGTCATGAAAAGATCGGTTCCTCCCAGCCCGCGATGGCCATCCGAGGAAAAATAAAGGGTTTTCCCGTCGGGATGAAGGTAGGGCGCCATTTCTTCACCCGCGGTGTTTATGACCGTCCCCAGGTTTTCCGGTGCCGTCCAGCTGTTTTCTTTAATTTTCGTCGCTTTCCAGATATCTGCTCCTCCCTGCCCTCCGGGGCGACTGCTTACGAAATACAATGTTTTGCCGTCGGCGGCAAAGCAAGGCTGCGACTCCCAGTAACGGGTGTTGATATTAGGCCCAAGATTATGAGCTTGCTTCCAGGTTGTATCATTTAGGCGCTCGGCATAAAACAAATCGCAGCTGCCATAGCCGGTTGATCGTCCGCATGAGGTGAAATACAGGAAAGTTCCGTCGGGTGACAGATGCATGGCGCCTTCGTTATAAACAGTGTTTATTGAGCCACCCACTGAGCGGGGATTAACCCATTCTCCCTCTTTTTTTACTGAATAGTAAAAATCTTCGTCTCTTTTTGGTGTCCGGAAACGTTCATTGGGGGTTTGTTCGGGCTTTACCGTGTAGTATATCTCGCTGTTATCGAGGGTAATGGCATTGACAAACTCACAGTTCACCGAGTTTACCCCGGCCCCTAAGTTCCGGATATTCAACGAATCCGTTTCACGGCTTACTTCCAGGCGGTACATTGAAAGTTGCAATTTTTCCCGGATATCAGCATCCGGCTTAAACTCAAGATAATTCTGATAAAAAGAAACAGCTTTTTCGTAATGCTGAATATTGTAATGAATGTCTCCCAACCATCGATAAGCGATTGGGTAACCTAAAGAATCGATAGTAGTCAGCTGCTGAAGGTAAGGCAATGATTTTTTTGGCCGGTTACGGGCCAGGTTGATTTCTGCAGCCAAAAGATATGCTTCCGAAAATGAAGAATCGCTTTTAATAGCTTTATCCGCACTGCGAATTGCTTTTTGAAAATACCCTGTTTGATAGGCATCTCTGGCCTTTTCAAACAAATTTGCAGCTCTCCGGCTCTCCGTCGTCAAATTTTTTTGGGTTCCGGCACAGGCAGCCAAAAACACCAAAAAAGAGATCAATATATTTTTTATCAATAATTTCATTGGTATTTGCTAAACCTGTGCTAACATAGTATTTTTTTAGGAATATGGAAAAATAATGCCACAAATGCATGATTAAAGAGCAAATATTCGCGCATTCGTGGCTTTCTCTTAATCAATCCAAAAATAACTTTCTGAAAAGCTTTTAGAATATGAAATTCAAAATTCAAAATTGAGAATTTAGAATCTCTTTCTAAACTTCCTTCTTCGCCGCCTTCAGGGTATTTTTCAGCAGACTGGCGATGGTCATGGGGCCTACGCCACCAGGGACAGGGGTTATGGCTGAGGCTTTCTTTTTCACCTCTTCAAAATCCACATCTCCTACCAGCCGGTAACCTTTCTCTTTGGTATCGTCACTAACGCGATGAATGCCCACATCGATCACCACCACATCATTCCTGACCATATCGGCTTTAACAAACTCCTGTTTGCCCATAGCGGCGATAAGGATATCGGCCTCCTTGATGTATTTGTCGAGGTTCTGTGTGCGGGAGTGGCAGACGGTAACGGTGGCATTACCTGGTTTGGCTTTTTGTGACATCAGGATACTAATCGGGCGGCCGACGATATTGCTGCGTCCGAGCACTACGCAATGCTTTCCTTCGGTGTCGATATTGCTTCGCTCGAGCATTTCCATGATACCGTTGGGAGTGGCCGAGAGAAAGGCGGGCTGTCCCAGCATCATTTTACCAAGGTTAACGGGGTGGAAGCCATCCACATCCTTTTCGGGCTTAATGGCCTGTATAACGGCATCTTCATCGATATGATCAGGGAGGGGAAGCTGGACGATGAATCCGTCGATATCCGGATCATTATTAAGAAAGTCTACCGTATCCAGTAGCTCCTTCTGGGTGGTGGAGGCAGGCATGTTGTAAACCGACGACATCATCCCTACACGCTTGCAGGCCTTCTCCTTGTTTTTGACGTAAGTCTGGCTGGCCGGGTCCTCCCCCACCAGCACAGCGGCCAGGTGCGGGGCTTTCTGATCGTTATCGATCATCCGAACGACTTCTTGTTTAATTTCTTCCTTGATTTGGTTCGCAAGCTCTTTTCCGTCTATCAGTTTCATAATTTTTGCTCCTATCGTTGTATTCCGCCCATGTTTTGCATGGCATTCATCAGATTCTTGCCTCCGCCTTTCTGCATGGAACGCATCATTTTTGAGGTCTCTTTAAACTGCTTGATCAGGCGGTTGACCTCCTGAACGGATGTGCCGCTACCCATGGCAATACGCGCACGGCGGCTGCCATTAAGCATTTTCGGATCGTTTCTTTCTTCGGGGGTCATCGAATAAATGATGGCTTCTATTTCCTTGAAAGCATCGTCATCAATATCCATGTTTTTGATAGCCTTACCCATGCCGGGAACCATACTCATAAGGTCTTTGACATTCCCCATTTTCTTGATCTGTTTGATCTGCTGGAGAAAATCCTCGAAGTTAAACTGGTTTTTGGCAATCTTCTTCTGCAGCTTTTGGGCCTCCTGCTCGTCAAACTGCTCCTGCGCTTTTTCCACCAGCGATACGATATCGCCCATACCGAGGATACGGTCGGCCATACGCTTAGGGTAGAAGATATCCAGGGCATCGACTTTTTCGCCGATACCTACGTATTTGATGGGCTTATCTACTACACGGCGAATCGTCAGCGCAGCTCCTCCACGGGTATCTCCGTCGAGCTTGGTAAGTACTACGCCGTCATAGTCGATTTGCTCATTAAAGGCTTTGGCGGTGTTTACGGCATCCTGACCGGTCATGGAATCCACAACAAAAAGCGATTCATGTGGTGTAACCGCTTTTTTGATAGCGGAAATTTCTTCCATCATGGTCTGATCGATAGCTAAACGTCCGGCGGTATCAATGATAACGGAGTCATGCCCATTATTTTTGGCATGTTTGATGGCATTTTTAGAAATTTTTACCGGATCTTTCTGGCCTTCTTCATCGTAGACTTCCACGCCAATTTGTTCGCCGAGCACCTTGAGCTGGTCGATAGCGGCAGGACGGTAAACGTCGCCGGCAACCAGCAAAGGTTTCTTGCTGCGCTTGGTTTTGAGCTGATGGGCCAGCTTAGCCGAAAAGGTGGTTTTTCCCGAACCCTGCAATCCGGCAATCAGTATGACCGATGGATTGCCTTCGAGGTTTATGTCGACATGCTCACCGCCCATGAGGTTAGTCAGTTCGTCATGGACAATTTTCACCATAACTTGTCCGGGCTTTACCGAAGAAAGAATTTTCTGCCCCAGCGCTTTTTGTTGAACCTCTTTGGTGAAGTTCTTAGCCACTTTAAAACTCACGTCGGCATCCAAAAGGGCTTTGCGTACTTCTTTGAGGGTCTCAGCCACGTTCACTTCCGTGATTTGGCCCTGCCCTTTCAGCATCTTAAACGATTGCTCCAGCTTTTCACTTAATCCTTCAAACATGTTTTTTCCTTTTTTAAAACGCCCACAAAATTAATATTTTTTTGTCGTAGGTAAAATAAACTTTCCTATCCTAATCTGGACAAGCCAGAAAAAACAAAAATCAAATTCACCC
>CAYFQK010000202.1:0-6463 GCA_964345255.1 uncultured Bacteroidales bacterium
TACCTAATTCCTTTTCTACCAGTTTCTGCAGGTTGTCTCCTTTTTCGTAGTAGAGGAGTGTGCCCATCGAAACATCAAACACATAGGTATATCCGTTTTCTTCTGCCACTTTTTCTATGGCTTTCTGGGCTTTTTCCAGCAACGGGTTAAAAAGCTCAGACTGCTTGTTTTGCAGATCTGCATCAGCGGTTTGTCTGAAATTCTGGATGCGCTGCTCCAGCTCCTGTAGTTCGCTTTCTTTTGACTGACGTATCAGATCAGACATTGAATCCATATTCTCCTGATAGTTCTGGAGCTTGCTGCGATACTCCACAATCATAGACTGTACCTGATCTTCCAGACCTTTGCGGTAATCTTTAAGTTTTTGTTCCAGGGTATCCCTTCCGGGGATTTTTTCTAATAATTTTCCTGAATTTACATATCCCAGTTTAGCATTTTCTTGTGCATTGGTTGTTCCTGCTGCCATAAAAAAGGCCAGCACAATAAGGATTTTCGTCAGATGTTTCATGATTATTTTATTGTATTTTATTCGTATTCACTTTAATAATGCCTGCAAATTTATCAAATTTTATTAATGAAAAAATAACAGACTCCAACAAATATTTTGAATTGTTCATTAATATGCATATCCCATTTCCTCCAACACCTGGTCACTTATGTCGTAACGCGGGTCAGCAAACAACATTTTAGGGTTGCTGGCTTTGTCAAAAACAAAAGCATAATTTTTATCCGTGGCAATTTTTTCAATGGCATTGTAGATTTTTTCCTGGATAGGTTTTATCAGCTCCTGCCGCTTTTTATACAAATCTCCTTCTTGTCCGAAGCGTTGGCGCTGCAGTTCTTTTACCTCACGCTCCTGCTGCACGATTTCTTCTTCGCGTTGCTTTTTCATCTCTTCAGGCATAAGGGCTGCATCAGCCTGAAACTCTTTATAAAGCTGATCGATTTGTTGGTAGCGTTTTTCAATTTCACGTTGCCATTGTTCTGACAAGTCATCTAACTGTTGCTGGGCATCGGCATACTCAGGAATGTTTCCTAAAATATACTCCGTATCTACAAAAGCATATCGCTGTGCCATACTTGTACTTGCAAACAGCATCAAGGTCAGGGCCGTAATTATTAACTTTTTCATAATTCAATCTTTTTTAATTTCCCTTTAATATCAAATAGCATACCAAAAAATGTCTCTATTAACCTTATGTACTTGTAATCACTACAGCCCTAATCCAGCGACTGCCCAATGGAGAAGTGGAACTGTCCTTTGTTGGCATCTTCCATACCAGGCACATCATCAAATCCATAACCATAATCGATACCCAGCAGGCCAAACATCGGGAGAAAAACCCTGAGACCTACACCGGCAGAGCGGTACAGATTATAAGGCTGAAATTGCTTAAAGTTTAACCACGAATTCCCTGCCTCCAAAAATCCTAAAGCATAAATGGTAGCGCTGGGATTTAGCGACAGCGGATAACGCAATTCAATTGTGTTTTTGTTATAGATGGTACCACCCAAATTTTGGTCTTTGTAATATTCGGGTGTAAGCGAGTAATTGCTATACCCTCTCATGGATATAATTTCACGACCGTCGAAGTTGCTGTATCCGGTAAGTCCATCACCGCCAAGGAAATACCTGTCGAACGGGATGGCCCCGATATCCTGGTTATAAGCCCCTAAAAAGCCATACTGACTGCGGAAACTAATCACCAGGTCACCTGCCAGTTTTTTATACCACGCTCCTTTAAATTTCCATTTATGGAACTCCATCATTTTGAATTTTTCCTTCTCAGACATGGTGGAGTAGTCTTTATCATCAAAAAGCGAATAAGGTGGTGTTACCTCGAGCGAAAGCGAAACATTGGAACCCTGGCGGGGATAGATGGGCGCATCTATGGAGTTTCTTCCGAAATCTATTTTGTAGCTAATGGTGTTGTAATTACCATCACCATCACCAAAAGAGAAAATCCGATTATAATTATCGAGTTTATAACGCTGAAGATTAATACTTTGCCTGAGTGTAAAGAAATCATCCGGCCATTTCAGTCGCTTACCTAAAGCAAGTGTAAATCCATTAATGGTAAAGGAATAATCGCTTGCAGAGGCTGTAAAGGCATTACCATAAATAGAATGATAATATGAAAGCGTCAGCGAATTTGGTTTGCTGCCACCAAGCCATGGTTCAGTAAACGAAGCGCTATAGCTCAGGTACCCTTTTCCGTATGACTGCAGCCGCAGGCTGAGCTTCTGTCCATCGCCGGTGGGTACAGGCCTCCAGGCTTCCTTATTAAAGATGTTACGGGTAGAAAAGTTGTTAAACGACAAACCTAAGGTTCCGATCAAACGACCGTAGCCCCATCCGCCGGAGAGTTCAATCTGGTCAGAGGAAGTTTCTTCTACCTGGTATTCGATATCTACTTCATTGTTTTGTGGATCAGGCTTAGGCACAGGATTAATAGATTCAGCATTAAAATACTGAAGTTGCGACAGCTCTCGCGTAGAACGGATAATATCATTACGGCTAAACAATTCTCCGGGTTTAGTCCGTAATTCACGCAATACAACATGGTCGTTTGTTCGGGTATTACCTGCTACAGAAACTTCGCTGATGCGGGCTTGTTCTCCTTCAAAAATTCGCAACTCCAAATCAATCGAGTCTTGTTCTACTTTGGTTTCTACAGGTGTTACATTAAAAAACAAGTATCCGTTATCTAAATACAAAGAGCTGACATCCATACCATTTGGATCATAATTCAGCTTTGTATCCAGGATTTCTTTATTAAATACATCACCTCTTTGTATACCCAACACCCGGTCCAGTTGTTCGGATTTATAAACCGTATTGCCTACCCAGTCTATCTTGCGGAAGTAGTATTTATCTCCTTCAGTGACGTATAATTTCAAATCGATGGTGTTGTCATCATTATAGACAATTTCCTGATCCTGGATTATAAAATCCCGGAATCCTTTTGTGTTATATTTTTCTATCAACGCCTGTTTGTCCTCTTCAAATTCATCAGGTAAATACTTTGACCGTTTGAATACGCTAAGCCGGTAATCGTCGGCCAGGATATTTCTGGCGCTATCCACTACAGAAAGAAGATCGAGCTTTACCAGTCCTTTCACAGCGGAAGCAATGAGCTTATCCATGCTGTTTAAAGGTCTGAACCTTGCTTTTTCCTTGATGTTTTTGAAAGCGCTTTTCACCTGGTTATCCGTTAAGTTATCATTGCCTATGACCCTTATGTTATTGATTTTGATACGTTTATTCTTATCTATTTTAAATCTAAGGGCAACGTTATTCGCACGGGTAGTATCAATATTTTGCTGAATATCCACTTCGGCATTAAGATAGCCTTTATCCTTAAAGTAGTCTTTGATAGTGGTTTTAGCGCTTACTCTCAAATTATCGGTTACAACATCGCCTCTTACCAGGTTTAGTTTATCACGCAGCTTATCTGCTTCGCCCTTTTTCACCCCCTCGAAGGAAAATTTCGACAGGCGGGGTCTCTCCTGAAGCTGGATATCCAGGAAGATTTTTCCGGCTTCAATTTTAGAGGCCACAATACGCACATTCTCAAAAAGGCCCTGTTCCCAGAGCTTTTCAATTGCTTTGCTGATTTTATCTCCCGGCACCATAATGGTTTCGCCAACAGAAATACCTGAGAGCATCACCAATACATTCTTGTCGAGATATTGCACTCCGGAAACCGTGATGCCGCCTACTTCATATTCTTTCGGTTCGGCATAATCAATTTCTTCCATATCGCCCCCAAGCGATATCTGACCATAAGCAACCCGGACGGAAACGCCCAGTATCACCAACGATATCATTATTATTTTCCGTGCTGTCATCACAAATTCTTTCCTTAATCTCATTCGCTCGGTCTTAATGATTTTTGAGTTGTTCGCTTGTTTGTCCAAATCGCCTTTCGCGCGATTGGTAATCTACAATCGCTTTATAAAGATTTTCCTTTCTGAAATCGGGCCACAAGGTGTTACAGAAATACAGCTCACTGTATGCCAGTTGCCACAATAAAAAATTACTTAACCGGTTTTCGCCGCTTGTACGGATAAGCAGCTCCGGATCAGGCATGGGCGCTGTAGCCAGATACTGACTGATTGAAGAGCTATCAATATCCTCAGGTTTTAAAACACCGTTAGCCGCTTCGTGCGCCATCGTTTTCGCAGCTTGTTCTATGTCCCACCGCCCGCTGTAATTTAATGCCAGTGTAAGCACCATCCGCTTATGGTCGCGGGTTTCTGCCATGGCTTTTTGAAGGCTTCCGTAACAATCGTTTCCTAATTTCTCGATATTACCAATGGTGTTGAGCCTGATATCATTCTCATGGAGCGTTTTCATTTCCTTACGGATAGTTTTGACGAGTAAATTCATCAAAGCATTGATCTCATTCTGCGGTCTTCTCCAGTTTTCAGAAGAAAACGCATACAGTGTCAGGTATTGTACACCCAATTCGGCGGCGCTTTCAGATGCTTCCCTCACAGCACGCACGCCGTTCTCATGGCCAAACACTCTGATTTTCCCTCTCTTTTTTGCCCAACGCCCATTGCCATCCATGATGATGGCAACATGCTGCGGCAAACGCTCTTTATCTACTTGCTCCTTAAGGCTCATTACTCTTTTAATTTCTTTGTTGATCTCTGCATACTTCGCGTTTAAAAATACTCAAATCGAGCGTCAGACTAATTCCGGCAAACGAGTACCAATCGTTTGTGGCTGCATTACTCAATTGTACGCCATGCAAAGCATTGTTTTCCTCAACGGGATAATACTCTTCAAGCCCGTCAATAGTATCATCAAACGTTTTTCGGTAGCCCCACTCAAAAGCCAGCCCTAATGTTTTTGTAAGGCTGTATTTTGCTCCAATTCCAAATGGCACCGCAAATCCGCTGTTTGAATAGCTGTTTTGCGAACCTGTAATGCTGTAGTCTCCGGTATAGAAGTAATATCCGGCTCCTCCAAAAATAAACGGTGAAAATTTATTTTTTGAACTCCCGATAAAGAAATCCAAAAAGTTAAACTCTGCCGTTAAAGCTACGTCAGTAATGGTAGCGTTAAAACGGGCATCCCGTGAAGGTCTTACAGCATAAAGCTCTTCATTGCTTTCTATATTTCCCCTGAACACATTGGCTTTCACTGCCAGTCGCGTATCCAGATTATGACGATACACAAAACCGTATCCTGCTTTCGATGGGCCGAAAGGCTGGCCGGGATTGATATCGCCATTATAAAAACTTGCACCGGCAAAAACACCGGCTTCAGGCCTCTGAGCATTTACTCCGGCAGCAGCTATCAGCAACAATGTTATAATCAGAACTTTTCTTATCATTTTTCAGCGCGCTAAATTATTAATTTTTTTGCATCTGATAGTGCTTTCATTCTTCAGTACTGTTAATTGCGATTATCGAGCCCCCAGTTCAATTTTTTCCGAATGGTGTCAAAAAAGCCTTCATTTTGCAGCTTTATGAAATTCACCTGAAACTTTTCTTTGCGAACCGTAATTTTTTCAGGCTTATCCATAGCCTTATACCGGGAGTCTAATCCCAGATAATATTGATGACTCCGCCCAAGCACTTCCAATGTGATTTCACTATCATCAGGAATAACGACAGGTCTTACTGTCAAATTGTGCGAGGCGATGGGCGTGATAATAAAGTTGCTTGCATCGGGCGTAAGAATAGGGCCACCACAGCTCATTGAATATGCGGTGGAACCCGTGGGTGTTGCTATTAACAAACCATCGGCCCAGTAGGTATTCAGGTAGCTCCCATCCACATCCACATTTACTTTTAACATTGAATGGGCTTCACTTTTGTGGATAGTCAATTCATTGAGGGCATAATTCATATCACCGAAAACACGTTCGCCGGTGTCAACTTTTAACAACGTGCGCTTTTCTTTAGAGAACTTCCCCTGCGTTAATTTTTCGAGCGCTGTCAAGGCTTTTTCTTGCGGAACACTTGAGAGAAATCCTAACCGGCCGATATTGATTCCCAGCAATGGAATGCCTGAGTCTCTGACCAGAGTAATGCTATCGAGCATAGTGCCGTCGCCACCCAGCGATAAGAAATAATCTACTTGTTGCTGCATCAGCATATCATAAGAACGAAACGTTTGATATTCCGGCATATCGTTCAGGAACATACGGATTTCTTCCCAAAACCCGGCATAAAATGTAAATTCTATGCCATCCTCTGTCATTTTGTTTAAAAGCCGCTGCAAAAAAGAAGCTTTTTCGCCGGTCATCGATTTGCCGAATAGTGCAACCTTCATTTTATCTTATCTACTCTTTGTTTTGTTTTACAACCCCTTTTTCCATTGCGATTGTATATAATTAGTGTTTGTCCATAATCTCCAATCTCTGCATTGTTGCTCAAATTTTAAATCCTCGAATCCACCGGCTGGCGGATGCTGCGGTTTAAAATTTTCGCACGCCTTGATCTT
>CAYFQK010000203.1:0-6449 GCA_964345255.1 uncultured Bacteroidales bacterium
ATTTTTAAATTGTTGCTTTTTTTGGCATAAATTACAAATGACAAAAAACAAATCATTTTTGTTTTTTCTGGCTTGTCCAGGTTAGGTTTTATTGCATTTTTTCGCTCATCGCTTTCACCACATTTTCAGCGCCTTCCCATATCTGCAGGATGTTGGCATCCAGCATATAACAAGGTGTGGTAAAGACATTGTATTTTTCATCTACCACCACTTCGCCGTGGTCGGTCTTTTTGTGGCGGGCTCCCATGGCCTCCAGGCCTTTGATGGTGTCTTCATCCTGTCCTATGGTAAGTTCCACTCCGTCAAGCACTTTAGCCACAATGGCAGGCGATATACAAATCGCGCCCAAGGGCTTTTTCGCGGCCACCGTATCTTTAATGGCTTTTTCCACATCAGGATTAACCGTACAATCCGGTCCTTTAATGGCAAAATCCGACAGGTTTTTAGCGGCACCAAAACCTCCCGGCATAATCAGGGCATCGAAATCGGCCTCATTGTATTCGCTCATCGGCTTGATGTCGCCGCGGGCTATCCTGGAGGACTCTATCAGCACATTCCGCTTCTCATTCATCTCTTCGCCGGTCATGTGATTCACCACGTGATACTGCTCAATGTCCGGGGCGAAAATCTGGTATTGCCCGCCATGCTTCATGATGGCCAGCATGGTCATGGTTGTTTCATGGATTTCGGCGCCATCGAAAACGCCGCTTCCGGAAAGAATTATTGCATATTTTTTCATAGTCTATCTCCTTTTGGTTTTATACAAAAATACAGGTTTTACAACTTCAGGTAAAATGTATTAATTTTAAAATTTATTAATTTGAAACTTATGTGTGGAAGATTTTCGTTAACCAAAGATGAGAGAGCTATTAATGAACGTTTTGAAACATCGGGTAGCGAGGCGCCCTACGTTCCCCGTTTCAACGGGGCTCCGGGACAGAACCAGGCCGTCATCACCAATCAAAAATCTGATAAAATCAGTTACCTGAAATGGGGACTGGTCCCTTTTTGGGCGAAAGATCCGGCTATCGGCAATAAAATGATTAATGCTAAAGCGGAAACCGTGGATCAAAAAGCATCTTTCAAAAATCCTTTTAAAAGAAAAAGATGTCTGGTCATTAGTGACGGATTTTTCGAGTGGAAAAAAACAGGAGCGGGAAAAATACCCCATTATATTTTTTTGAAGAATCATGAACTGTTTGCTTTTGCAGGCTTATGGGAAAGCTGGAAGAATCCGGAAGGGGAATTATTGAACACATTTACGATTATCACCACAGCGCCAAACAAATTAATGAGTGATTTACACAACCGGATGCCTGTTATTTTGTCTAAAGAACATGAGCAGTTATGGCTGAATGGAGAAGACCCGGAAGAACTCAAAAAGCTATTGCAGCCCTTTGATTCTGAAAAAATGGACCTTTACCCGATATCGACCCTGGTGAATTCCCCGCGAAATGATACTCCGGAAGTTATACAACCGTTGGCCGGGGAGACAGGAAAATTGTTCTGAAAAACTAAAAAACTATGAAAAAATATTCGGTTACTCTTTTGTTTTACCTTGGACTCGTCTCCATGACCATGGCCGGCGAACAGGTAAAAAGCTTCAGTGAAATGATGAAGCTTCTCAAAAACGGAGAAGATTTAAAAGTGGTTATCCATTACGGAAACGCATAAATAACAAATATCAAAACCCAAATTACAAATAAATTCCAAAGAATTTGATTTTTGTTTTTTCTGGCTTGTCCAGGTTAGGTTAAGCATGTTAAAAGAAAAATTTGGAACTTAATTTCTTTTTGTCTATTTTAGAATTTATATGTTACTGAAAAAGGGAATAAAATATTTTATTTACTTCTTAATCATTGCATTAGTCATTCCGGCATGTAATTTATGTGATCGGGCCGGCCGGTATGGTAGTGATTCCGGATTGGATACCTTATCCCGCCTGGAAAAAATTATTAAACGGGATACCCTGATTGCCATTACAGATTATAACTCCACCAGCTACTTTATCTATCGCGGAACGCCAATGGGATATCAGTATGAGCGCGCCAAAGAGCTGGCCGATCATCTTGGAGTTGAGCTTAAGGTCATTACTGAAAACAATATTGATTCGGCCTTTACAATGCTTAACCAGGGCAAAGGAGATTTAATTGCCATGGATTTGACCATAAGCTTTTCGCGCCGGAAGCGTGTGGATTTCGTTGATCCCCATTATCAAACCCGGCAAATGCTCGTGCAGCGAAAACCCAACGGATGGCGAAATATGAGAACCTATGATGAGGTGGAAGAGCACATGATTCGCTCGCCTATCCAACTTATTGGCAAAACGGTCCATGTTCAGAAAAACTCAGTATATGTATCGCGCCTTAAAAATCTTATGGAAGAAATGGGAGACAGTATACATATTGTTAAAATAAAGCAGGACACGGAGGAACTTATTGAAAGGGTCGCAAATGGTGAAATAAAATATACGGTAGCCGACGAACATGTCGCGAAAGTCAACCAGAGGTATTACCCCGACATTGATACACGCACGGCGCTCAGCTTTCCGCAAAACGTGGCCTGGGCAGTAAAACCGGAAAACGATACGTTAAAAAAGACCATAAACAACTGGCAAAAATCTTTTAAGGGATCGTATTATGCCAACGTGTTGCATAATAAGTATTTTAAGAATCCCCGCTCTAAACATATATTTCATAGCGCTTATTACTCCTTAAACGATCTCCGTCTTTCTCAATACGATGAAATCATTAAGGAAGAAGCCAAAGAACTGGGATGGGACTGGCGCTTGCTTGCTTCGATGATTTACCAGGAATCGCAGTTTTCCGAAAATGCCCATTCATGGGCAGGAGCTTATGGGATTATGCAGATGATGCCGCAAACCATGCGACGTTTCGGTATTGATAGTTCCTCCTCTATCAAAGAGCAAATCAATGCCGGTATTGAGTATATTAAATGGCTTGATAAGCAGTTTAAAGATGAAATTAAAGACCCGGAAGAAAGAAAGAAATTTATTCTTGCGTCCTACAATGTGGGGCACGCTCATGTTAAGGATGCCATGCGACTGGCAGAGAAATACGGCAAAGATCCTACCCAATGGAATGGGAATGTAGCCTATTACTTAAGACGAAAATCCATGCCTGAATTTTACCAGGACTCGGTGGTACATTACGGCTATGCGCGAGGGGAAGAACCCTTTAAGTATGTTAACCAGATTTACGAAAGATACCAGCACTACCAAAACATCATTGATTAATCATTTTGTGCTTATGGAAGTGCGCGCTATCTTTGAAGTCACTTTAAATTTAGAACTCTTTTGAAACTTATAAATTATGATACACTCCTAAATCCGCAAGTTTAGCCCCTAATGCCCGCCTGATCGGAAAGGGCAGGCACGAATGAGTAACGAACTAACTAAAACATTTTTCATCTGTTCAGGTGAAAACAATTCGTTTTAAATTCGTGAATTCGTGGCAAGATAAAGACAACTTACGGATTTAAGTTACACTAAAAAGGAGAATACAATGGCCCGCATATCAATAGAAGAAATGAAATTTTTTGCCCATCACGGCTGCTTTAAGGAAGAAGCCATGACCGGAACGCATTTTATTGTGAGTTTATATTTTGACGTGGATACCGCAAAAGCTCAAAATAGTGATAAGCTGGAGGACACTTCCGATTACCAGGCGATCTATCACCTGGTAAAAGATGAAATGAAAATTCGTAGTAACCTCCTTGAAAATGTGGCACAGCGAATTCTTAAATCTCTGTCAGCCAACTTCCCCGAAACTAAAAATGCCACCGTCAAAATTAGTAAAATGAACCCGCCATTGGGTGGCGGTGTGGTAAACAATGTGAGTGTGACTTTAAAGAGTAAGGAAGTTAGTGGTTAACAAAAGTTCCCATTTTAAAAAGCACTCATTCTTGTTTTAAGATTTTAATCCAGGATTATATGTTTCTGCAAATAATTATTAATTTTGCACCCTGCAAACAAAGGGTCCCGTGGCCGAGTGGCTAGGCGGTGGTCTGCAAAACCATTTACGGCGGTTCGAGTCCGCCCGGGACCTCAGCAAAGAAACCGCAAGTGATTAATATATAATTGGTTGCGGTTTTTTATTTTTCCTTGGGGGACGCCAAAGGGGACGTTTTATTTTCTGACAAATACTCTCATCAACTTTCAGTAATAATTAAACGGCTACACTTAATCGAAATTCCATTGGCTTCTAATAAAAATGATAAGGCAAAAATGGATTATAAGAAGTGTTAGAAATCCTCTGTTTACAGTATATGGGCAATTATATAACGATTATTGCATGGCTATTTTTTATCAAATTAACGTATGATTAGCCTGATTACTCTCGCTCTGGATTATTATGGGCTACAGAATATTTTTTGCTAAGTGTTTGATAAACTGGACTTTAATGATTTGATTTCCTGTTTACCTCAATATCAAGATAATAAAAAAACTAATCTTACATTTTAAATTTTGCCCCGAATAACAACTGTAAATATTCATGAGTAATATGGTATGTAAGCTTCCCCAAAGCCCGACAATTTGATATAAGAGACTGGCACAACTTGAACCGGTTTATTCAGTTTGGCAGCCCTTTCGATTTTGATAAATCTAAACACCGTTACTAATTTTTGTCGATAATTATGGCAGACTCTTTTGAAGGTTGATCCACCGAGAATGATTACTGCCGTATTTCTCCAATTTTTTCTTTTTCGATGAGTTGTAATGTAAGGTTGCGCATAGGCTACTGTGATGTTTTGTTGTTGGTTATGCAAGATAGGAATTATTGAGAAAATATTTTAATGTCTGGGGTTTAATTATATAAGTTGTAGTGTATCTTTACTTTTTTCTTAAATTTGACTTCATCAATCATTAAATTGAACCAAACAAGCAACAAAAACATCACGCTCAATGGCTAATCAATTTTTCGAACAACCCATATTAAATTCACCTTACGATTATCCTTCCATGCATTGGGAGCTGAATGAAAATGGCCAGCCTACCCAACGTATCATAGAACAAAGACGCCGTGCTGAATTTATCACACCCATTCCCAAACCCAGACGAAGAAAGGATTCAAAGCAACAAACCCGTATTGCTTTCGATGAAGGTAAAGGCCTATCAGATGAAAAGCAGCAATATGATCCTACCTCGGTTATCAACGAATAAGAATCAAGGATGAAAGAGCTCGAGACCATAAAAAAGGTTATTGCCGAAGGGGAAAGCGAAACCGTAGAGTTCAAGAAATCTACCGGGCAACTTTCCAGGGCAGCAGAAACGCTCTGCGCTTTTCTTAATGGCAAAGGAGGATATGTTTATATCGGGATAAGCCCAAATGGTCAAATGATTGGACAAGAAATGGGCGATTCCACGCTCAGAGATATTGCAGATATTTTGGATAAATTCGATCCAAAAGCTCCCATTGCACAGGATATCATACCTTTAAAGAACGATAAAAAGCTAATTCTCCTGAGTGCTCCGGCTTTGCCTGAAACCGGACCATTCACCTTTAAAGGAAGAGCTTATGAACGGATTGGAAGCACAACCTCTGTTATGAAACAATCCCGTTATGAAACGCTTTTATTGCAAAGGAATCATAGCCGTAAAAGGTGGGAAAACACCTATGCGGAATGGAATGATACTCAACTGCTGGATAATGAAGAGATACTGCGAACCATAAGACTTGGAACACAAGCCGGTCGTTTGCCGGAATCCACCGGGAAAGATATCGATGACATTCTCGAAAGACTCGGACTCCGGGATAAAGAGAACCTGCTCAATGCGGCTTTCGTGCTTTTCGGACAAAAATTTATGCCCTATTATCCTCAATGCCAACTTCGTTTAGCACGGTTTAAAGGCAAAGACAAATCCGAATTCCTGGACCATAAACAAATACGGGGACATGCTTTTCATTTGCTGGATGAAGCCATGACCTTTTTCCAACGACACATATCCATAAGCGGGAAGTTTAAAGAGAATCGTCTGGAACGGATTGATAAACCCGGTCTGCCAACGCAGGCATTACGGGAAGCGCTGGTAAACGCTATATGTCACCGTGATTATGCATTGCCCGGAGGGGCAGTAAGTGTGGCGATTTACGATGACCGGGCAGAAATATGGAGCGACGGGACTTTGCCCTTTGGACTGAAAACCGAAGACCTGAGCCGGGAACATACATCCAAACCACGTAACCCGATTATTACCGATGTGTTTTTCAGACGGGGTTTGATAGAACAATGGGGACGAGGAACCCAAAAAATAATTGAATTTTGCCAGGACAATAATGCTCCTATCCCTGAATTTGAAGAAGTTGCAGGAGCCTTAGTGGTACGGTTCCCTTTTCATGAAGTATTTACCCCTCAAGATACCCCCCAAGATAGCACCCAAGATACCATACAAGATACCATACAAGATACCATACAAGATAACATACAAG
>CAYFQK010000204.1:0-6442 GCA_964345255.1 uncultured Bacteroidales bacterium
GTGAAAAAAGCTACAGGGAGCTTTTTGAGAAATCGCCGGTGGGTATTTTTCAAACCACCAGCGAGGGGGATGTGGTGAATGTTAATAAGGAAATGGCGCACATGCTCGGCTTTGACCAAACGGAAGAGGCTGTTTCACATTATAATGACCTTAAAAAACAATTGTATGCTCATCCGGAAAGAAGGAATGAATTTATCAGGTTGCTGAAAGAGCGCGGAAGAGTGAATGCATTTGAATCTGAGTTCTATACTCATGATAATCAAAATATATGGGTAGAAATGAATGCTACCGTGTCAAAATACTTCAATAACGGTAGTTTTCTGATCGACGGTTTTGCCACCGATATCACCACTGAAAAGAAGGCCCATGAGGAATTGCAGGCCAGCGAAAAAAGATACCGCGAGCTTTTTGAGTCGATTCGTGATGCAATATTGGTAAGCGATACCAACCGCAATATCATTGATTGCAATGAGGCTTTTGTGGATTTGTTTGGGTATACGATGGATGAAATAAAAGGCAGGAAAACAGAGAGCGTGTACAATGACATGGAAGAGTTTAAGCGGATGGGAGAGGCAATCCGCAGCCATGATCCCACGAAAAACTTTTATTATACCATTCATTACCGGAAAAAAAGCGGAGAAGTATTCCCGGGGGAAACCAATGTTTATTATTTGCGGGATGAAAATCAGGAAATTTATGCGTTTGTTGGACTCATAAGAGATGTCTCAGACCGGGTGGAAGCCTATAAAAAAATGGAGGAAAGCGAGCAGCGATTCCGCACCATTTATGAATCTTCAGCTGTAGGAATCAAAACAATATCACTCGATTATAAAATTCAACGCGCCAATGAAGCGTATTGCAAATTTTTGGGGTATCCAGAGGAAGAGCTTACAGGCAAAACAACAACAGAGATTACTTATCAGGATGATAAGGAACAGTATGTACAAAAAATGAATCAGTTAATTAAAGGCCAAATCAATGGCCTTGAGATGGAGAAAAGGTTTATTCGTAAAGACGGGCAGGTGGTCTGGGGTGCTGTTAATGTATTTTTAATAAAAGATGATAAGGGAAAGCCCTCGTACTTCCTGGGTAATGTTGTTGATATCGATCAGCGTAGGAAAGCCGAAGAAAAACTTCGCCAAAAAATTGAAGACTATCAGGCGCTTAATGAAGAATACCTAACCCAAAACGAAGAGTACCAGGCTCAGAATGAGGAGCTTAATCAGCATTTGATGCAAATCCGAAAGATGAATGAAGAACTCGAGCAGGCCAGGCAGAAAGCCGAAGAAAGCGACCGCTTAAAGTCTGCCTTCCTGGCCAACATGAGTCATGAGATACGCACCCCGATGAATTCGATTGTGGGGTTTAGCGATTTATTGAATGATCCGGAAATAGAGGAAGAGGAGAAGAATAATTACGTACAGGTTATTCATAGTCAATCAAATATGCTATTACAGCTTATCGATGATATTGTGGATGTGGCAAAAATAGAGTCGGGAAAAGTTAAGATAAATCCGGAGCCGGTGGAGCTGAATAAGTTTGTAAATGAGATTCGGTCAGTAAGCCAGGTGATGCTGGAAAACGCCAAAAAAGAAAACAACATTGAATTAAAAACCCATAAAGACCGGCCGGAGGAAGAGATAAATATTAAGGCTGATGTAGACAGATTGAGTCAAATCCTCAACAATCTGGTAGGGAATGCAATAAAATACACCCATGAAGGCTATATTGAAATTGGTTACAAGACAAAAGTTAATCAAGTCACTTTATATGTAAAGGATACCGGGGTAGGTATTCCTGAAAAAGACAAAAATGAAGTTTTTAAGCGATTTAGTCGAGGAAGTGTGCTCAAAGACCCGGAGACTAACAAACTATACAGGGGAACAGGACTTGGCCTGAACATCGTGTATCAATTTACCCGATTAATGAACGGAGAAGTTTCTTTAGATTCAACCCCCGGTAAAGGATCGGTTTTTTATGTTTCTTTTCCATGGGATAAAGCGGACAAACAAGCAAAGCAAAAAACAGAGAAGAGAGCCCCGGCCCAAACCCAAACCAATCTTGGGGATAGAAAGATTTTATTGGTCGAAGATGATGCGGATAACATGGAATACCTAAAAGCGGTCTTCAGAAACACAGGCATTACACTATTAACTGCGGAAACAGGAGAAAAAGCCGTGGAAATGGCCCGGAAAGAAACCGACCTCGATCTGATTCTTATGGACATCAAACTACCCGGAATAGACGGATATGAAGCTACCCGTAAAATAAAAGAGCTTAATCCTGACATTCCGGTCATAGCCCAAACCGCTCACGCCATGTCGGATGACCGCCAAAAAGCCCTGGATTCCGGATGTGTCGATTATATTTCCAAGCCAATGAAGAAGTCGGAGCTGATGCCGATGATTCAGAAAGTGATGCAATCGTAAAACTCCCCGGCTCGTGTTTTGTATACCCCTCTAAATCTCCCCTTCCAGAAGGGGAGACTTGAAGAGCGGTATGCTATAACCCCCGGCTCGTGGTTGTTTGTACTTAAGTTCCGCAATTTTAGCTACAAATGCCCCGCTCGCGCTCGTTTTTAACGAGTGCGGATATTTCTTCGCGTTTGTAACGCGATAATAGGCGTTAACTAATTTAGCAAAGGCCATGACAAGTCGTTCCAAACGACAAGATAAGAAGGCCCTCGTCACAGACGAGTGCCAGCCAACCACCATCCGTTCATCCACTCATGCATCCATCCAATCAATCCCCGGCTCGCGTTCCCCCCGCTCGCGCTTGTTTTTAACGAGTTCTTCTGGATTATTTTGTCGGCGATGACTCCACAACGATATCCAAAACATGATCAAGGTTAGCATAATTCCTGGCCGAGCTAAATAAATAATCTTCAGGATTCGCTACTATTAGTTCTTTTACCGGATTTTGATGGATATATTTAAGTTTCTCATAGAAGAAAGAAGTCGAATAAATTACTTTAGCCTGATTCCCGTCTTGCCAGACTTTATAATTTTGTATCCTGCTCATGGATTTTCCGGCATGCGCGAAAAATGAGAGCAACCACTTCTTTCGGCTTTCTGGTTCATCTCCTATCTGAATTTGTTCAATGAGCTTTTTTGAAGTATACTTTTTAAAATCTCTGATGATTTCTGAGAGTGTTATCTCAGTAGTCGTCCGGCAAATCATATGCATATGATTTGTCATCAGGCACCACCCATAAATTTCTAATCCTTTGTTTTGTTGGCAAAATTGAAGGGAATCAATAATTGTATACTTGTAGGTTCTGCGCGTAAATAAATCTATCCATCCAACCACAGTCATTGTGATAAAATAGGCCCTGTCATGTTCTTGAATTTTATAACTATCAGACATTTGGTAATAAATTTCCATTGAAGGTAATAAAAAAGTCGTTCCAAACGACAAGATAAGAAGGCACTCGTCACAGACGAGCGCCAGCTATCCGCCCACATGTATCAGCTTTCAGCTTAATCCGCATCCGAAATCCGCAATATTCTCCCCGCTCGCGCTCGTTTTTAACGAGTGCGGAATTTTCTTCGCGTTTGTAACGCGATAATAAGCGTTAGTTAATCTCGCAAAAGCCATGACAAGTCGTTCCAAACGACAAGATAAGAAGGCCCTCGTCACAGACGAGTGCCAGCTATCCGCCCACATGTATCAGCCTTCAGCTTAATCCGGAATCCGAAATCCGAAATCCGAAATATTCCCCCCTGCTCGCGCTCGTTTGTAGTTTATCTTTTCGTCTTCGCTTCATTTAGCATTCAGCCGCGTTTTTCCTACCTTTGTGTAAAACGAAAACGAATGCCACCGATTAAAGAAAAAATAGCTATAGAAGCCTTAAATACTTTCGGCATCAAAGCCAAAGCAAAATATTTTACTGAGATTACCTCTGAGAGGGAAGCCAAAGCGCTGGCTCAGGATGAAATCAGAAATTATTCAAAACACCTGATCCTGGGTGGAGGGAGCAATGTGCTTTTCACGGATGATTTTTCCGGCTTGGTTATTCATCAGAAGATTAAAGGAAAGGAAATAGTGGAAGAAGATAAAAAAAAGTGCCTGCTCAAAGTGGGAGCCGGTGAGGATTGGCCCGCTTTTGTAGATTATTGCGTGGATCGGGATTGGGGAGGCATCGAAAACCTCGCCCTTATTCCCGGCCAGGTCGGGGCCGCTCCCGTACAAAACATCGGAGCATACGGGTGTGAAGTGAAGGATGTGATTGATACCGTAGAAGCCATTGATCTGAAAACCGGCAAAAAAAGGATTTTTAGCAATAAAGAATGCGAGTTTGGCTATCGCGACAGCATTTTTAAAAAGGAACTGAAAGACCGGTATCTGATCACCGCGGTGAATTTTGTTTTTTACAAAAATGCCGACCTGCACCTGGATTATGGTTCAATCAGAGACGTTTTGAAACAAATGAACCCTGCAAAAGTGACCTACAAAACCGTGGCCGAAGCGGTGAAGAAAATCCGCAGGCAAAAGCTGCCGGATGTGGAAGAAACAGGTTCAGCCGGGAGCTTTTTTAAAAATCCGGTGTTGGATGGGGAGCAGTTTGAGTTTCTGAAAGCAGAGAATACGGATATGCCCTTTTTTAAAACGGAAGAGGGCTATAAAATCCCGGCCGGTTGGTTGATTGACCAATGCGGCTGGAAAGGATACCGCGAAGGAAATTATGGCGTCTATCCCCGGCAGGCGTTGGTGCTGGTCAATTACGGCGGCGCTTCCGGAAAGGAAATCGCCGACCTGGCCTGGCGCATACGGGATGATGTGGAAAAACATTTTGGAATAAGACTACAACCGGAGGTAACGGTGGTTTGATGACGGAGAATGACCTTGAGGGTTAAGACATGTATTTAAATGGAAAAAAGGTGAAAAGAATTTGGCAGAGGAAAGTTGGCAGTAAGCAAAAAGCAATTGGCAATTATTTCTTTTTTGCCAACTGCCACACTGCCAACTCACCGCCAAAATCATAAAACTTTAAAAGCAATCTCAGAAGTGCATAGAAAGTAATATATTTAATTACCATCATGAAAAGCTGGCAGATATACATCACACTTCGAATGTCGGGAGTAAAGCTACCTTACAAAGAGGTGAAGTCCCTGAAAGAAACCGGCCGTGATCCGCAGCCCATCATCAATGCGCTGATCTTGTTTAAGCGATCGGGATTTCAGGAGGATTTCAATCCCCTGATCGAACACTGGAAAACGGGTGGCGATCCGGTCAATGTCGTCACAGGGCTTATTGAAGCTTCCAAACATGACCTCTCCCTCACGCTCCCGGACGCCATCGACAAAGACAAGGCCGGAATCAATATTCCGGAGGAGATTGCAAAGCAGGTGATTGATTAGCCACAGATCGTCACAGACGAGCGCCAGCTATCCACACTAGCCATTCATCCCAGCTATCAACCCACAAAAATTCACACCAATTCGAAATACGTAATCCTGAATACGAGATCCCTTATACCCCTCCATTTCACAAAATTCTTTAACTTTGAGGGTTTACATTCAAAACACAGAATCATGAGAAGACTATTACCAATCATTTTGTTTGGATTATCAATCCTGTTTGTATACCCGGCGAAAGCACAAGAGACGTCAGACAAAGATTCGCTGCTGAATAAAAAAACTTTTTCTGAACTGAAACTACGCAATATCGGTCCGGCTTTTATGTCGGGACGCATTGCCGATATTGCTATTCATCCTGAGGACCCAAATGTGTGGTATGTTGGTGTGGGCTCGGGCGGCGTATGGAAAACCACCAATGCAGGCGTAACCTGGGAATCCATTTTCGACGGCCAGCCGGTATACTCTATAGGTTGTGTTACTATCGACCCCAATAATCCGCACACGGTCTGGGTGGGAACAGGTGAGAATGTAGGAGGACGCCATGTCGGTTTTGGCGATGGTATTTACAAAAGCACCGACGATGGAAAGACCTGGCAGAATATGGGGTTGAAAACTTCGGAGCATATTTCTAAAATCATTGTCCATCCGGAAAATTCTGATATAATTTACGTGGCCTCCCAGGGCCCTTTATGGTCAAAAGGAGGCCAGCGAGGGTTTTATAAATCCACCGACGGTGGCAAAACATGGAAAAGAACCCTCGGCGACGATAAGTGGATGGGAGTAACCGAAATCGTCATCGATTCCGGAGATCCTGAACGAGTATACGCGGCGACTTGGCAGAGACATCGGACCATTGCAGCCTACATGGGAGGAGGTCCGAAGACCGGACTATATCGCTCTGAAGACGGAGGAGAAAGCTGGACAGAAATGAAAAATGGTCTTCCGAAAGGACCGAAAGGCAAGATTGGACTTGCAATTTCTCCACAAAAACCCGACGTGCTTTATGCGGTTATTGAGCTGAACAGGCGCGAAGGAGCAGTTTATAAAACCATTAACCGGGGGGAGACCTGGACGAAGCAGTC
>CAYFQK010000205.1:0-6362 GCA_964345255.1 uncultured Bacteroidales bacterium
TATAAATTAAAAATTTTTGCAAATAAAGCACCAAATGATAAATTTCAAATTACATCCCGAAGCCTCGGGACCAAAATCCAATATCAGAAATTCAAAACAATATAGTATATTGTTGACTCTAAATGTTTTGAATTTTGACATTTGTAAATTATAGATTATTTGTAATTTGGTTCCGATAGTTATCGGAATGATATTTGTTATTTTAGGTTTTCATTTTCTCTTAACTTTATGGACAGAAATTATTTAGGTATCAAATTGAAGCGGCACTGATTTTGATCCGCAAATTATTTGCTATTTTTACCCCCTTAAATCCGGCAAATTATGAAGACACCTGCTTTACACTGGCAAATTCTTTTTGCGCTGATAATCGCTATTGTTTATGGAATCATTTTTCCGACAAGGTATGAGCTAAGAGAATCTTCTTTTGATACGCTTCTTAAAAAAGGCGTACCTGAAAAGGTTCAGAATAATCTGAAATCACTCAAAGGGGCAGAGTTTCAATCACAGCTATCATTCGAGGATGCTGTATCGCAGGAAATATCGTCTTCAGCTTTTAAAAATCATTATCGCACCATTGAAAAAGCATCGTACAAAAATCCCCCTGTGTCGTATATAAGCTGGATGGGTGATATGTTTCTCAGGGCTTTAAAGATGCTTATTATTCCACTGATTTTAAGCAGCCTGATATCGGGTGTTACGAATATAGGAACCGGAAAAAACCTGGGAAGACTTGGCTTAAAAACAGTGGGTTACTACGTGCTAACAAGTGCATTTGCGATACTTACCGGACTTATTTTAGTAAATATTTTTCAACCCGGAGCAGGAGCTGATTTAAATTTTAGCAGGGAAGTAGAGGGCCTGGTGGAAAAACAAAAAAGCCTCAGAGATATTATTGTTGAGATTATTCCTACCAATATTTTCAAGGCTTTTGAGGCCTCTGACATGCTTTCGATTATTTTCTTCGCCATGCTTTTCGGGTTTTTTGTTACCCGTATTGATGAAAAACCCCGGAAGTTTCTTACTGATGCCTTTAACGCGCTTTTTGATGTGATGATGAAAATCACCATGTTCGTCATCAGGTTTACTCCTGTTGGGATTTTTGGGATTGTAGCAAAAGTTGTTGCCGACCAGGACGACTTACTGAACCTGATGAGCCGGATGGGGATATACATGGGAACGGTGGTGCTGGCCCTGGCAATCCACGCTTTTGTTACGCTGCCGTTAATCTTAAGATTTGTTGGGAAATTGAGACCCCTCAGGCATTTCCGAAACATGTCAACACCGTTGATAACTGCTTTCTCTACCTCATCGTCGGGAGCAACGCTTCCGTTAACGATGAATGCTGTTGAGGAGAATTCCGGGGTCTCCAAAAAAATTACCAGCTTTACTCTGCCGCTGGGAGCAACAATTAACATGGACGGAACGGCACTTTATGAGTGTGTGGCTGCTTTGTTTATAGCGCAGGCTTATGGCGTGGATTTAACAATTATTCAACAGTTTACCGTAGTAGTTACTGCATTGTTAGCATCGATTGGCGCTGCGGCTATTCCTATGGCAGGACTGGTTATGATAACGGTAATACTAACAGCTGTCGGGCTTCCGCTAGAGGGCGTAGGATTGATACTGGCTGTGGACAGAATTCTGGATATGTTCAGAACAGCCACCAATGTATGGAGCGATAGCTGCGGGGCTGTAACTATTGCCAGCTCTGAGGGAGAGAATTTGCCGGTGGATGCGGCTGATTTCGAAAAGAACCGTTCAATGCATGAAGAAAAATGATTACGAGGTTGTCTTTTGCTGATAAAGCATACGCATAAGATCGCTTATTTCGTCTATGTCGACAGGCTTGTCCACGCATGCATAAATATCATGCTTTCTCATTCTTTTTTTGTACTTGTCGAAATAGGCAGAAACTAAAATCACCTGAAAATCGCGATTTGGAAATCTATCAAGTAAATCGAAACCATTACCACATGGCAGATCAATATCGAGTAGTATTAAGTCAGGACTCTGATTTTCAATTAGTTTATGCGCAGCGTCAATCATTTGAGCCGTACCAACAATCTTAACTTTATCTTTGCAATATTCAGTGCATATCAAATTTAATGACTTTATTGCATCTGGTTCATCATCAACTATCAGTGTCTTCAGCATTGCATTGTGTTATTGGAAAGTTTTCAAATACTACTTTAGTCCCTGCGCCTATATTTTCTTCATACAAATCTAAATATTTTATGGAAATGGTACTGTTATATAATTGATTTAAAAGGTCGATACGTTTTAAAACGATGGAATTACCAAATGAATCTTGTGGATTTTTTTGCTCAATTTCGGCTGCCTTTTGTCTGCCAACCCCATTATCCTCTACAGTGATTTTTAAGTAGCCATTTGTTTTACTAATAGAGATGCCTACATATCCTTTCCGGTCCTCAAGATATCTTATTCCATGAATAATGGAATTTTCAACTAAAGGCTGGATTAACATAGAGGGAATACAGATGACATCAGCATCAATCTTGTCATCAATATCAATATGGTATTCCAATTTGTCATTCATTCTGAGATTTTCTAATTGGAGATATAGTCGTATGCTTTCCAATTCCTTTGATATCGGAATTAATTGTGATTGAGAGTTTTTCAGGAAAAGCCTCATCAGGCGGGCGAATTTACTGAGAAATTTGCTGGCATGCGCGGATTTTTTTTCCAGGAGGTATCTGTGAATAGAATTTAGCGAGTTAAACATAAAATGAGGATTCATTTGATTGATTAATGCTTGCTGCTGATAGTAAGTGATATCCTGCTTTGCTTTTGTTTTAATTCTGCGATTTCTTATTACTAAAAAAATTATGCCACCTGCTATAAGGAAAATTATGACACTGATGAGGAGAATAAACCAGGTTTTCTGCCAAAGGGGTGACTCAACCGAGAATGCAATAGTCGTGGGATTTTTAGACCATAATCCGCTTTTGTTTTTTGCCATAATCTCAAAAGTGTAATCGCCTGGTGGAAGAAAAGGAAAGAAAATTTCATTATCTGCCGTGGTAGTCCATTCCTTGCTTATTCCGCTTATTCGATACCTGTAGGTCAGGTCCTCATTGTGATTATAGGTTAACGGAGTATATTTGAACCTTATTGAGCTTTGTGGATATGAAACGGTAAATCTTTTTTTACTGCCGCTCAGGATACTTTGATGAGGGGCTTCTATTTTTTTTATGTGCACTTTTAAGGGAAGGGCATTATATTTTAAGGAGGGTATAGTAAAATAGCTTAAGCCCTTACTGGTTGAAACCAGCAGAATGGAGTCATGCACATGCAATTCATTAATATCATCAGAGATTAACCCGTCTGATTTTCTTAACTGGAAAATGGGCTTATTCAGGCTGTTAATATTTAAAACATTAATCCCTTTTATGGTTCCGGCAAATAATCTGTCGCTGTATTTGGTCAGGCTGGTAATGGAATTGGAGGAGAGGCCATCGTTTAAATTGAAAATCCTGTCGGTGTCGTTAACAAAATTGTAAATTATTATTCCGGCAGATTTGGTGCCTATTGCCAGCAGCTGGTTTGAGATTTTCTGAAGAGATGTTATCCGGTATGAAAGCGCTTTATTTTTATCGGAGAAACGGATTATACTATCCGATTTGAGATTGTGCTGGTATAGTCCATCAATACTGCCAATCCATACACAGTTATTTGAAGAGTCGTATTCCAGACTGCTTACTCGTTTTTTAGCGAACTCCTTGGTGTCTATTAAATTATTTTTATCAGGGATAGCATTATTAACATGATAGTATTTTACTGCTGTGCCGATACTTATTGATTTCTTTCCGGTTTTGCTTAAATTTTTAGCCCTTATTAAATTAGTTGTGCGGTTATTACGTATGGTTTTTAACCTGTGTAAGTTGCTATAATTATTATTTTTTGACGAAAACAGGGACCTTTCTGTGCCAAAATACTGGTATTTAGGTCCTAACAATATTGCAGTATTCTCATCTGGATATGAATCAATCATTTTCAAAGGATTAGAACTTATTGCATCATTTGAAAACGCATTTTGTACAATGTTAAGGTAATTATCAGCGGTCCCCAGAATGATGTCGTTGTTTCGGTCCACTCTGGCATAATTAATTCTTGGGGAGGTAATAATAGAGGTGTTACTAATTGATAAGATATTTTGCCTGGGTTTATAAAAAACACCATTTTTCAGGGTGGTGAACCAGCAACCCTTCTGCTTGTCTATGAGAAAAGTGGAAATAGATTTGCCCGATAAATATTCCTTCTCCGGTTTATCAAGCTTACGACTCGCATAACATTCTATGCCATGATTTCTGTAACCTATCCAGAACCTTCCTTCTTTATCTTGAGTAAATTCTGAAATTAATTTATTTTTTGTTCCATCAATATACTTTAACTTCTCATTTTTTAATTCAAAAACATCGAAACCCGTTGAAAATATATAATGGCCTTTCTGGAGTTTCGTGATTTGCGTTAATGCCTTCTTTTGGGGGATATATGGTATCTTAGCTGAATATCTATATTTTTTTTCTTTTATAAAAGATATGGAATCTATGCCCAAATATATTTTGCCGATAAAAGTCTTTCCATTGGGGATATCAAAAATTAAATTTCTTCGTGGAGATAATGTAGACCAGTTGATAATGCGTCCATCGGGAAAAATTTTGTAAACTCCTGAGGGCCTGAATGACAGGTAAACGCAATCTGTGGAATCAATGTGTATTCCCCTTTTTAAGGGCACAGGATCGGTATAGAATTTTTTCTGAAGCTTGTTGTTCCATTTAAATTTATGTATTGAATCATTTTGATAATAAGATAACTCCGCACTTAATGAAACAAACCAGATTCTGCCTTTGTAATCCTGGTATGAGAATAAAATGGCGCTTCCGGCTAAACCATCACTGCTATCAAAGTTTTCAAATTCATAGCCGTCAAAACGACTTACACCATTATCCGTACAAAACCAGATATATCCCGTTGAATCCTGCATAACATGGAATACCTCATTGCTAGGCAGGCCGTCACTGGTAGTGTAATGTTTCATTTCGATGTGCTGGCCTGATAATATTAGAGGCAAAATGATCAGAATGAACAGTATGTGCAGTTTTCTATTTAACATTCTGTTAAGATTGAGATTACTTAAATGTCCTTATTTTTGATGCTTTTAACATAGGCAGCTAATAAACATATATTAATATAAAAATATAAAATCCTGATTACATGGATAACCAAAACAAAGCTAATAAAAATTACGTAGCTCGATTTTTAAATATAGTTGAACGTATTGGTAATGCTTTACCCCATCCGGCTACTTTATTCGCAGGTTTTGCCTTACTGGTGCTCATACTTTCGTGGTTGGCAAGTCAGATGGATTTATCAGTCATTCATCCGGGAACAGAAAAGGTTATAGAACCAGTTAATCTGCTTTCGGTAGACGGGCTTCATCGTATACTCACCGAGATGGTGACCAACTTTACGGGTTTCGCTCCATTGGGCGTTGTGCTTGTTGCTATGCTCGGTATCGGCATTGCCGAAGGAAGTGGATTGATTGGGGCAGGATTGCGTTTACTGGTTCTTTCTTCACCCAAACGTATACTTACTTTCGTTGTGGTTTTTGCCGGTATTCTCTCCAACATGGCCAGCGAGGTTGGATATGTGCTATTGGTTCCCCTGGCAGCTATTATTTTTATGGGTGTAGGACGACATCCGATAGCAGGTATGGCTGCGGCTTTTGCAGGAGTTTCAGGTGGTTATAGTGCCAATTTGTTGTTGGGGACAATCGATCCATTGTTAGCCGGTCTTTCGCAAGAAGCTGCACAAATCATCGATAATGATTACCTGGTAAACCCTGCCGCCAACTATTACTTTATGTTTGTTTCGACATTTTTTATTGCGGCTGCCGGTACCTGGGTTACCGAGAAAATAGTAGTCCCCCGCTTAGGAAGCTACACCGGAGAATATTCGGGCGAAAAGCTGGAGAAACTTCAGCCGCATGAGAAAAAGGGACTGGTTTATGCCCTGATTACAGGCCTCATACTTATAGGACTGGTACTTTGGGGCCTGGTACCCGAGGATGGTTATCTGAGAGGTGAAGGGGGAGATGTCCTTCACTCGCCATTTATGGAAGGGATTGTGGCGTTCATATTCATTGCTGCTGCCTTGATGGGAATTGCTTATGGAATAGCTGCTAAGACGTTTAAAAATGATAGTGATGTGATGAGAGGAATGGGTAAGTCTATGGAAACGCTGGGGACTTACATCGTTCTGGTGTTTTTTGCGGCTCAGTTTGTCGCTTATTTTAAATGGACAAACTTAGGTTTGATTCTGGCTATTGAAGGAGCAAATGT
>CAYFQK010000206.1:0-6360 GCA_964345255.1 uncultured Bacteroidales bacterium
GTTACGAATTAATAGTTCGTAATATTTTTTTGTTTTCCGGTAGCACTTATTTGAGATTAATGTTACGCTGGAGGCGCATCATAAGTAAAATCAATGGTAACAAGGTTGTTGCAAATGTATTTTTTACACTCATTATTTATTTCGGCGGATGCGTCCGCGTCATCTGGATGTATCCTGTCAACTTTTTTATTAATTTTGTGCTTAAAGGAGTGAATGCGTTTGGTTCGTTCACATTTAAAGAGTGTTTCAGTAATTGAAGCGAAGGGCCTGTCGGTCTCTTTTTATACCGAAACCGGTAACGTGAAGGCGCTTAACAATATCAATTTTGCCCTTCAAAAAGGGGATCGGGTTGCTTTGCTGGGAGAGTCCGGGTGCGGCAAAACAGTTTTTGCCTTATCCATAATAGGGCTTCTTCCTGACAATGCCCTGTCTGAAGGAGAGATATATTATGGCGGTTCCCGTCTATTTGATTTTTCAGTGCGTCAGTGGGAAGAACTGCGGGGGCGGGATATAGTGTTTTTGCCCCAGGATCCGGCCAATGCCTTAAACCCTGTTTTATCCATAGGATATCAAATGAGGGAAACCTTAAATAAAAACAATATCAGGAAAAAGAACCATAAGAAATCTCTGAAGGATTACCTTCATTCACTTTTAAGCAGTGTCGGTTTTGTAAACCCCGATAACATTACTTTTTCATATCCTTTCACGCTCTCCGGCGGAATGAACCAAAGAGCCATTATTGCCCTTAGCTCAATAGCCTCATCAGCTTTGCTTTTAGCAGATGAGCCCACCAAGGGCCTGGACAGAAAAACATGTTGTCAGAATCTTTCTCTCATAGACAGCTTTACCAAAGATAAAACCATGCTTTTGATAACCCATGACATTGAAACGGCAGAAATATGTGAAAAAGTAGCCATCATGTATGCCGGCAATATTGTTGAGACAGGTTACAGAGAAGATGTTTTCTTTAAACCGTTACATCCTTATACTAAGGGTCTTCTTAACGCCCATCCCGAAAGGGGCTTAATCCCCATACCGGGGAATACTCCCAGCCTTACAAACCTGCCGACCGGATGTTGTTTCCACCCCCGGTGTGAAATGGCTGAAATCACTTGCGAAAGAGAAATACCCGCTTTGCGTGAAACTGATGATAACCGGTTTGTGAGGTGTCATCATGCTTGAAGTTAAAGATCTTTCGAAAGTTTTTTATTCCGGGTTGTTGAAGAAGAATGCAAATTATGCAGTGAATAAATTTTCATTTAAGCTTCAAAAAGGTGAGATAGTAGGATTGGTAGGACCAAGCGGATGCGGTAAATCAACAGTGGCAAGGTTAATACTCCGTTTACTTGAGCCCAGCGGAGGAGCGGTATTTTTCAATGATATAGAGATTAGCGCTCTTTCCCGCAAATCTTTCCGTCACTACAGGAAAAGAATTCAGATAATCTTTCAACACCCCCAGAGTTCTTTGAATCCTAAAATAAGAATTTACGATACCCTGAAAGAGCCATTGAAGCTTTTCGGGCTTGTGGATAATCAAAAAGAAGAAAAAGAGAAGATAGCGGAGCTTCTTGATATGGTCAACCTGCCGGATGAGTTATTGAGCCGTTACCCCGAACAGCTTTCCGGAGGTCAGCTGCAGCGGGTTACACTTGCCCGGGTATTATCGCTTGAACCGGAGCTTATTGTTGCCGACGAACCAACTTCAATGCTGGATATTTCCATTCAGGCACAGATAATAAAACTGTTAAAGGGGTTACAGCAGAAAAAGAATCTTTCAATACTGTTTATTTCTCATGACGAGGTTCTGGTAAAGGCATTTTGTAATCGTTACATCTCCATGTAAAACAAAAAATGGCTTGCGCCAAAAACATAATTATAGAAAAGGAAGGTGTTAAAATGAAAAAAAACTTTAAAGGTAATTTGTTGGTAAAATTGCTTGCGTTAATATTTTTATCAGCAGTGATTTTTTTTAATGTAATAGGTTGCGATTCTGAGGAATCGGCGGCAGATAACGGTGAACCTGCCGCTTCTGTAAGTTCTGATATCCCGATATTAACCATAGGAACCACCATGACGGTGGAAAACACTAATATTGATGATTATTACTTCAACATTCTCCGAGGTGTCTTCAGTAATCCTGGACTGATATCCCTGGATGAAGAAGGCGGCTTTATCGATGCGCTGGCTTCACGCTGGGAGACAAACGACAACAGGGTTTGGACATTTTATTTGAAGGAAAATTTAACTTGGCATGATGGAGAGCCAGTAACAGCCGAGGATATTGTTTTTACAATCGAATACCTCCTGGAGCATTTACCGGTAATGACTTTCCACTGGGGAATGATTGAATCCGTGGAGGACCCGGAACCTGAAAAGGTAATTATTACTTTAAAAGAGCCAAACAGCCGTTTCCTGGTTAATTTGATGGTGCTGCGTACTATACCCGCCCATATTTTTGCCGACATTGACGATCCGCTGAACTTTGTTGCAAAAGAAGCAGCCATGGGTTGCGGCCCTTATCGATTTGAATCCTATAATGAAGCTGCCGGACTCTTAGTGTATAAAGCATTTGAAGATTATCATGAAGGGACTCCGGTGGTTCCGGAAGTACATGTTCGTCTCTTTAAAAATCCCGACACCATGTATATGGCCCTGAAAAAGGGTGAGGTGGATACCGTTTATTTTTATGCAGCCGGAACAGAACATTTTTATGTGCCACAGTTAATGCAGTCCGATGAGATTAAGTTTCTTTTTCCGCCAAACACGGGAGTTCCCAACAATATTTTCTTCAATACAGAAAAACCCGTTGTTAACCAAAAAGAATTCAGGGAAGCAATCAGCTACGCTATAAATTATGATGAAATCCAAAAAGTATTTACCGCCGGATACGGCGAGATACCGAATGCCGGTTTTGTTCCTAAGGGTTCCTGGGGCTACATAGAAACAAGGAAGTTAGAGCTCGACCTGGAAAAAGCCGACAGTATGCTGGACGATTTAAATTATAAAGATTTAAACGGTGACGGTATGCGCCAGCTTCCTGACGGCAGTCCTCTGGAAGTGGAGTTACTGCTGCGTTCCGATATGTCTGAATCAGTTCGCCTCGGCGAGATGCTGGCTGCCCAGCTTAAAGAAGCAGGTATCAAGCTTGAGCTCAAAATTGTGGACAACACCCAGTTCCGCACCATCTCCGATCAGGAAAAAAATCATGTTTCTTTTATTTCCCGTACTACGGCCTGGGGTATGATGATGTGGGGCGGTTGGGGAAGCGGCTATTTTGATGGACGCAATATCGGCTGGAGTCAGGTTAACGATTCGCATTTTTATGATATCGTAGACGGAATTTTGGCTACCACAGATGAAAACCAACTTACATCACTGGCGGCAGAACTGCAGAAATATTACGAAGACGAGCTGCCTGCAATTCCCCTTTACTGGAACGTTTTAATCCAGCCTTACAACCAAAAGTGGGATGGCTGGGTGGTTGACCCTATGTATGGCATTTTAAATGCTAAAACCTGGTTAAACCTTCGTTACGAAGGAGGCGGTAGTTATTGAAAGATCTGGATACTGAATTCTGGTCTGACTGCTGGGAAAAAGCCCGCAAGAGTTCATCTCTCTATAATCAGGGCTATGATGAAAGCCGCTGGCAGGATTTCTGGAATCAATACGCGGGGACATATTTAAAACTAAATCGTTTACTTATGGAAAAAAATCAGAAGACGGTGTGGCGCTGGGTAGATGAAGGTTTGCTTTCCGGAGAATCACGTGTGCTTGATATCGGTTGCGGGCCGGGGACTTATGCTATTCCCTTGGCCCGGGTGTCCAAAGAAATTGTATGTCTTGATACTGCTCCGGTAATGCTGGAAGCTTTGGAGGAAGCGGCTTCTGAAAACGGTTTATACAATCTGGAAACTGTAAACCGGCACTGGGAAGAAGTAGATTATGAGAGGGAATTTGATTTTGTAATTGCTTCCAAGTCTCCCGCTGTTTATAATTTCGAGACATTACAGAAGATGAACAAAGTCTCGCGCCGCTATTGCCTTTTGCTGAGCTACAGAAAATTTCAGACACCCATGAGGGAAATGCTCTGGCAAAAGCTTAAGCAGGAAAAACTGAAAAGTTCGGCCTTTGATATAGTATATCCCTTTAATATTCTTTATAACGAAGGATATAATCCGGAGATAAGGTTTTTCCCGGAAGCATACGTCTTTAAAGAAGATGCCGCTGTAATAAAAAATAATTTCAAAGCGTACTTCCGCATATTCGGCTGTGTAGGTAATGATGTGGAAAAAGTTATAGAAGAAACTGTAGATAGTTTATCTACAGAAGGGCGTTATTCGGAAAACGTTAAAAATACCATTACGACAATGCGGTGGGATGTTTCTTAAGGGTGAGAAAACTTTTTTACCCCGTTAAAATTATACGTTACGCAGCAGCTCTTTTTGTGATAATAACGCTGAATTTTTTTATACCTATTGCCATGCCGGGAGACCCGCTGGTAAACCTTCTTGGTGAGGAAGCCCGTTTTCTGAAAGAAGAAGATGAAGCAAAACTTAGGGAAGAATTCGGGCTTCACCTCCCCGCCGGTGAAAGGTATATCTTATATTTGAAAAATTTAGCCCGCCTGGATATGGGAAGTTCAATCCGTTATCGGCGGCCTGTCTTGCCTATCATCACTGATAAGCTGCAGCTGACAATGCTTTTACTGATACCTTCTCTTATTTTAGGTTTTATCCTCTCTGTTTTAATGGGAGCATATGGTGGTTGGCGTGCCGGATCTTTCGGTGAAAAAACGGCAACTGGATTTTTTATTTTCATTTATGCTATCCCCCAGTATTTATTGGCCATGCTGGCCATCTATTTTTTCAGTTATCGGATGGGCTTATTCCCCCTTGGAGGTTTCTGGACGGGCAAAGCGGTGGGAAATTTTGCCATTTTTAAAGAGATTATTCATCACTTGCTTTTACCGGGGATAATCTTGGTTCTTTCCACGGCATCATCTTTTTACCTGGTAGTCCGCAATTCCGTAATCCAGGTATCTTCCGAACACTTCATTCTATACAGCAAAGCTCGTGGTTTGAGCGGCAAACGAATTCTTTTCTTGCATGTTTTAAAAAACGCTCTGCCGCCGGCAATCAATTTTGCTGCATTAAACTTCGGCTTTATAGTCTCCGGAGCTTTGCTCGTGGAGATCGTTTTTTCCCTTAACGGAATGGGAGAATTAATTTTAAATGCTGCAATTGCCCGTGATTATCCGGTTTTAAGGGGATGTCTTTTGATACTCACTTTAAGTGTTGTGGGAGCTAATCTCATAGCCGACATAATATGCCGTTTGGTTGATCCCCGGCTGGGAAGGGGGGCGGAAAATGAAAACGGGAAAAAGTCCTATCCTGCCGGTCACTGAGAAAACTTTCAATGAAAAAAAATTTTTATTACCGGAAAAGCATTTTTTAAGAAACAAAACTGTTCTGGCCGGCGCCGTTATTATTTTTATATTTGTGGCTGCGTCAATTTTTGCTCCTTTTTTAGCTCCTTACCAACCGGAAGAATCTTTTAATATCTTCACCAGGCCTTCTTCGGATCATTTTCTGGGAACCAATGACGTGGGAAAAGATATATTAAGTGAACTGATTTATGCAGGTCGTGTTTCTCTGACAGTCGGATTGCTTGGAGGCCTTTTAAGCAGCGGTATAGGAACATTAATCGGAATCTTGGCCGGTTATTACCGTAATGTCTTTGCTGAGTTTCTCGGCGGCTTAATCGATGTTTTTCTGCTTATCCCAAGGATACCCCTGCTAATAGTGCTTGGAGCATATCTTGGCACCAGCATCTGGAATATAATACTGATCATCGGCTTTTTAACCTGGGGCTCCGTTGCCAGGGTTATCTGGGCCCGGGCTGCCCAGATAAAAGAGATGCATTATATTGAAGGAGCTCAGGCTATAGGATGCTCTGACAGGAGAATTATTTTTATTCATATCATTCCCAATCTCTGGGAAATATTTAAATCCAAGTTTGTCCTCTCAGTGGCCGGGGCCATGCTCGCAGAAGCTTCTTTAAGCTTTCTGGGGCTTGGTGATCCCCGTTTCTTAAGCTGGGGGATAATGTTACATTATTCTTTTCACCGGGGCGGTTTTGCCATGGGGCTTTGGAATTGGTTTATACCGCCCGGAATCTGCATTGCCTTAAGCGTGTACGCTCTTTTCTTGCTGGGAGAGAAAAAAACAAAAAAATCTTTGGATATTTATGCCGAACAGCAAAACTATTAGTCCTACAGCAACTTCCCATGCCACTCTTGTAAATAATTTTTTATATCTATCCAGTACTTACACTCACAATCTGCTTTTTTGCAGTGAATGT
>CAYFQK010000207.1:0-6333 GCA_964345255.1 uncultured Bacteroidales bacterium
TTATCCATTGCAGGAAGCTAATTTAAAACGCACGGATGGATTGTATATTAAAGCTAATGCATTCGATAAAGATTTAAATATGCAAGGAGTCAAATTTTTTGTGGATAATGAATTAGTTCGTACAGAAAACCAAAATCCTTATGTGTATATGGATGCTAATATATTGGCATTGGGTCAACATAAAATAAGAGTTGAAGCCTTTGACAAACATAATTACACATCTGCTGATGAGGTGCAGATAAATGTAATAGGAGAGCCTCCCATTGCAGATTTTCAGGTTAACCAATCTATAATCGCTCAGGGACGCGAAGTAACTTTTGTAAGCCAAGTAGAAGGAATAGCCAATCATTGGATTTGGGATTTTGGAGATGGAGAAACTAGCAGGGAGAAAAACCCAGTTCATATGTACTCAATACCTGGCACCTACGATATTTCTCTTAGTGTTTCAAATTCGCTTGGGTCGCACACTAGTGTTAAAAAAGATTATGTGGTAGTTATTGAGTATTCAGCTTTTTCTTATGGAATAGAGATGGTTGATGTTACCGGGGGGACTTTTATGATGGGTGCAAAATCATTTGGCTTGATGTATGAAGATGCAATACCAATACACAGTGTTAGGGTTAGCAGTTTTGAAATGAGTAAATATGAAATTACAAATGCACAATATGCAGATTTTTTAAACTATATTGAGTGCGAACCGAATGGGGAATACTACGGAAAATCACTAATTAAGATTGGTTCTTATATATGTCAAATAGAGCATGATGGTAATGAATTTACATCAATGGAAGGAAAAGCTGATCATCCTGTAGTTGGGGTTACCTGGTTAGGCGCAAGCGCCTTCGCACAGGCTACTGGTGGTCGGTTGCCTACTGAAGCAGAGTGGGAGTTTGCAGCTCGCGGTGGCAATCAAAGCCATGATTATATTTATAGCGGTAGTGATACGCTTCAGAATGTGGCTTGGTGTGCTTACAATACCTATGATACCCGGGAAGTAGGATTAAAACAACCTAACGAATTGGGTATATATGACATGACAGGGAATGTATGGGAGTATTGCTATGATTGGTACGATGAGAATTATTATTCGGTAAGTCCTGAAAAACACCCTAAAGGTCCAGTAATAGGAGAAAGACGTGTTAAAAGAGGCGGAAGCTATAATAGCCGGAAAGAAAAATGCACAAATGGCTATAGAACGCATGTCTATATGGGATTTGGAGATATAAAAGATGGTTTTCGAATTGTTGAGCCAAAATATGGTTGGTGATCTATTGCTGAACTGGCACTTTGTCAATATAATCGTCTGGAAAAAGAAGGAATTCGATCATCATATTACTTCACCTTCAGTAACATGGGAAAGGAAAAAAGTGTACAATTGAGGGAGGATATTGTAAAAAGGATAAGTGAAAAAATTGCAAAACTAAATATCCGGTCATTTTTTTACCAAAGACCTTTCCTGACAATAGAAATTGATCGCGAGACTAAACTCAGCGCATACTTTTATGCCGTGGCCATCTGTCACCAAACCCACAATCTTAAAAGTGAAAAGAAACAACTTTACGGCTGGGATTACCTGGAGGATGGTTTTGTAAGAATGATGCAGGAAAACCCGGACTGGTTGCGCCCTGAGCAGCTCAGTCAATTAAAGATTCACGAAATTGCCGATCGACTGGCCCCCTGGTTTTCGGATGACGACGATCGCGGGCATTCCACTTTGGATCGGCTGGAGGAACGCAGTCACCTGATGAAGGATGTGGGCAAGTTCGTTTGGGAAAATTATGAGGGCTCGTTCGAAGCTTTTTTTGACAGGGCAGGGGAGAGGCTTTGTAATGAAGGCCGGGGGTTTTATGAGGTTTTGCCTGCTATGGAGGCTTTCAGCGATCCGTTGCAAAAGAAGAGTTCTTTTTTACTGAAACTGTTGCAGGATGCCGGAATGCTGCAACTTAAAGACTCTGAAAATGTCATCCCGGTGATGGACTACCACATGATGCGGGTATTGCTGCGCACCGGGGCTGTAGAAATAAAAGACCGTCAATTGCGCAGTAAACTTATTAATAAACAACCATTAGAATCCGATCGGGAAATCCGAAGTACTTGTGCCAAAGCCATGCGGAAAATAGCGATGCAAACCGGGCATAGCATTTTAAAGATGAATGACTTTTTCTGGCCCCTGGGTCGAAGTTGTTGCGCAGAGACTACGCTTTGCTATGACCGGGTTTGCGCCAAAAACCCATGCACTTTCGAAAAGGTGGTGTCGATCGATGACCATTCCCGCTGCGTATTTGAAGACATCTGTAAAGGAGCCAAGAATAATGATTACCGGGAGCTTTGGCAACCTGAGGTAAAAACGCATTTCTACTAGTTTTTTCCGATATTTGCACTCCTCAAAATTTTAGGATATGAACTGGATTGAATGGATTGGGTATGCCGCCTCGTTTGCGATTCTGATTTCGCTGATTATGACTTCGGTCTTTAAGCTGCGGTTGATAAATCTGGGAGGGGCTCTGCTTTTTGTTGTTTACGGGCTGCTAATTGACGCTTACCCCGTAGCTTTTATGAATGCGGCTATTGCTATGGTGAATATTTATTATCTGCGCCGGATGACCCTGCAAAGGGATGACTACTTTTCTGTGATGGAAGTCTCCTCTTCAAGTCGCTATATTCAGCAATTCTTAAACTTTTACATCGAGGATATCCGGAAGTTTCTGCCGGGGTTTTGTGCTGAAAATGTAACTAAAGATGAATGCTGGATATTGCTCAGAGACATGAAGGTAGCCGGAATTTTTATGGGTGGCCGCAAAGATGAAAATACCCTGGAAATTCATCTGGATTATATCCTGCCCGATTACAGGGATTTGAAACCGGGCAAATTTCTGTATGAGACCCATAAGGATATATTTTTGAAAAAGTCGTACAAGCGCCTGATAGCCCATCCCGGAAGTGAAAGGCATAACAGGTATCTGAAAAAGATGGGGTTCAAAAGTACCAATCATCATTTTGAAAAGGTATTGCAATAACATAACCTGTTTTATTTGTTACATTTGATATAAAAGAAATACCTATGGCAGACTGTCCGTTTTGTGACGAATCGATACACTTGGCTGTATTTTCCGAAAGTGAACATTGCCTGGCGGTGTATAACCGGTCCCCGATCCTTCCCGGTCATTCCATGGTGATTCCTAAAGTCCATTACAGCAGCGTGCTTGAATTGCCAGAGGAGATTTATTCAGATATGATGCATTTTATGCGAGCGGTTTCCAATGGCCTTATCGAAGCATCCGGAGCATCAGGAATCAACTGGACGCTGCAGGAGGGAGGGGATGCCGGGCAAACCATCGAACATCTGCATTTTCACCTTATTCCCCGTAAACCGGAAGATCTCCCCGAACCCGGCGACTGGTATCCGAGGCTGCGGGAAAATGAGGTTATTGATAGCGATAAGCGCCCGAGGCTTTCGGATGAGGAGATGAAGAAAAGGGTGGAGCAACTGAAGCCTTTCTTTCGGTGAAAGGTTTGTGAGTTACTACGTTTGTAAGTTTATAGGTTTGTAAGTTTGTAAGTTGTTTGTGCTTAAGCGTTTAAGTAATCCGCTTTGCGGTTGGCGGGGTGTGTTTTAAACCGAGTCCCGAAACCTTTACCCCGTGGACTTCTTCCCAGTCCACCGGGGCGAAATCCGAGACTCTAAAACGGACCAAAACAAGGAACACCGAACAAAGAACAAACTCTTTGCCCTACTCCCGTAACACATACTCCGCAAACTTCTCCAGCGTATCCGGATTTTTAACTCTGACTTTTATTGTATCACCCTCCACATCGATCAGAACTAATGCATTCTGAGTGGAAAAGCCTGTTACGTTGTCCATCCAGGGCGTTTTTTCCTGGGCGTAATAGGGTGCGCCGGCTGCTCCGTTGTTAATTTGGTAAAATTCACGCTCCAGGGAGAGTTTTTCATGCGGATAATTTTCCGGATACCTTTCCATTTCCGGTTTGATAGTTAAGAGGTTGTAGTTATGCTCATCGCCGGTCAGGAAAGCTACCGTTTTTTCCGACCGGTTAATGATAATGTCCATTAACTGGTCTCTGCGCTCGATAATTCCTTTTTCGTAGGTTTGATTCCCCACAACCGGCCGGGGTTTATTGTTGCCATTATACCACATATCATCGCCAACATGCCCGCCATTGGGGAAAAAAGGAGTGTGCAGGGTGATGAATACGTGATCGACGGTCTTATCCTTTTCCAGTTTGGTGAGCGTTTTATCCAGCCATTCCATTTGTTGGTCCATGATATAGGCATGGATATTTCCACCTGTATATTCATGATTATTCGGGGCATACCAGTAATCACTGTTTAGTACCACCATAGCCACATTGGCATACTGATACCAATATACCGTCTCCTCATAGGAAGGAAAATCCTGTTTATCGGGGTTAGGATCATACTTCGAACCATCCTCTGATTTCGGGCCATTTTCAGGGTTGACAAAATTATCCTGAAAAACCGATTCACCGGAATTAGACTCAAAAGGAAAGTGATCCAGCATGTAGTAGCTGTCATCCCTTTCATCAAAGAATTCATATCCATAGGCTTCATGGTTCCCAAAAGCTTCGTAAACAGGAAAATGATGAGCAAAAGGCTCAATGGCATGTTTCCAGTTGGCGTATTGTAGGTTCATGCGTTCGCGGCTGTTTTCATACCCGTTAATCAAATCACCGGAAAATTGCATAAACGCTGCATTTTCTTCCCGCGCTAACGCTCCTATTTTTTTCACGATATAAGCATTACTTCCTGAAATATCGCGTTCACCGCCACCCTGACCGGCTCTGGAATCGCTGGTGTAGGCAAAAGTGAAGGGTTCTTTACTGCCGGGTCGCGGCGCTGTTCTGAGAGAGAAAGAATACGTTCTATCCAGATACTGAACCGAATATTCATACTTTGAGTTGGTACTCAATCCATCTACTTTTATTTCGTGATGCCGGGATTTTTCTTCAGCAGCGAAAGTTTTCCCATCAATTTCCACCATTGCCTTTACGGGCCGGGTCACCTCAAAAGATATTACGGCACTGTGAGGGGTAACCTTATCAACAAAAGGTCCTTCTATCATTGTTGGCACATAACTGAAAAGGCCATTTTCGTGTCTGAAAGAAAGCTTCCCATCGTATATAAAATTTCCGTTTTCATCTACAATCCGGTAACCCAATGTTCCTTTGCCTGTATCCTGCCAGCCTATCATATCATACTTCCCGCTAAAATTGCCCGCTATATCTATAAAAGCTTTTCCTTTATTAATTTTTGCGTAGCGCTTATAATATACCGGCTGGGGATAATGTCCGTCATTGTAGTTGATAAATCCGAAGTACAACGTTCCGTTTAATTCCTCATATTTGAAATCGAGCTGAAATCCTTTTTCATTTCCTTTGGGATTGCCTGATAGATCCCGGAACTTAAACTTGTTATCCGCCTTCCGGGCATAAATTTTTTTCCTGCCTTTTTTGAGGTATACTCCTTTTTTGTTCTTTCCCAGATTTTTATATACATCAGGAACTTCCTGGCTATAAGTGATGCTTCCTAACAGGAGGAAAGCTAAAGCAATAGTTAATCGCATAGTAATAGCATTTGATTTGTACGTCAAAATTATCAATTGTGACAGAGAAAACCCAAAATTCCGAATAAAGTTAGCAGAGAATGGTAAATCAAAATACCGGCTTAATTGCAATGACCAGCAACTCCACCTGCGTTTCTCAGTCGATCTTCCTGACTTTAAGCTGAGTATTGATATAACCCGTCACTTTCACTCTTGACCCTTTATCTATAAATCCCGCTTCGGCATAGGCATCGTAGATATCATCGCCTATCTCCACTTTTCCGGCGGGTCGGAGTACGGTATTGGCCACCCCTTCCTGTCCGATAACCTCGGTATAATTCGCCTCCTCTGAAGTGTATCCCTCTGCTTTATCCTGGACGCTGTCAAGCGCAAGATGACCAAATGCTGTGGAGGTGAACATTTTCTTCCCAAGATAGAAAGACCCTATCAACGAGAGAAGCATTGCTGTTACCACAGTGAAAAAGGCTTTGGCTATGGTGTCAAGCTGGGCCACAGTGAAATTGAATCTAAAATTATCTACCATGCTCAAAGTTAATCCGGTAATTATGAGAAGCAATCCGCTGATACCAGCCACCCCGAATCCGGGAATTAAAAATAATTCAACCATAACCAGCAGCACGCCGGCAATAAATATCAAAATTTCCCAGTTTGCTGCCAGCCCTTCAATATAGAGCGGGGCAAAATACAGCATGGCGGCAACAACAGCAGCGGCTATCGGAAACCCAAGGCC
>CAYFQK010000208.1:0-6331 GCA_964345255.1 uncultured Bacteroidales bacterium
GTCTTCATGTTAATCACCACATCACCACATCAAAAAATCAACACATCATCTTCTCTCAGCTGTTTTTAAAAACGAACGCATCGTCTTGCACATCCACGCTGATGGGTTTTTCACGGTCGATGTTATCGGCCAGGATCATCTTTGACAGTTCGTTAAGCACTTGCTTCTGAAGAACCCGTCTGATTGGCCGTGCGCCGTACTGCGGATCGTATCCCTGCTTCGCCAGCAGCTCTGCAGCGTTATCTGTAATATCTATTTCCACGCCGTTCTTCGTAAGCATTTGTTTAACCAGGTCAAACTGCAGCTTAACAATCTCTTTGATTTCATCCTGCGACAGCGGTTGGAATACAATGGTTTCATCCACCCTGTTCAGGAATTCGGGTCTTACCGATTGCTTCAGCTGGTCGAGCACTTCCTTACGGGTTTCCTCAAGTATCGGCCGGCTGTTTTCGGCATTAATGGCACTCAGCTTATTCTGAATATGTTGCGAACCGATATTCGAAGTCATGATGATTATGGTGTTCTTGAAATTCACCGTGCGCCCTTTATTGTCGGTCAGGCGCCCGTCATCCAGGATCTGGAGCAGGATGTTGAACACATCCGGGTGTGCCTTTTCAATTTCGTCGAGCAACACCACGGAGTAAGGTCTTCTTCTGACTTTCTCCGTCAACTGGCCGCTTTCGTCGTAACCAACATATCCCGGAGGGGCTCCTACCAGTCTTGAGACGGTGTGGCGCTCCTGGTACTCCGACATATCGAGACGAACCATCGAGTTTTCGTCATCAAACAGGAATTCGGCCAGCGCTTTGGCCAGCTCTGTTTTACCTACGCCCGTCGATCCCAGGAAAATAAACGAACCTATCGGTCGGTTGGCGTCCTGGAGTCCGGCGCGGCTGCGGCGGATAGCGTCGGATACGGAATGGATGGCTTCATCCTGACCGATGACGCGCTTGTGCAGCTCATCTTCCAGCTTCAGGAGTTTCTCGCGCTCGCTCTGCAGCATTCGGCTTACCGGTATACCGGTCCAGCGGGCAACAACCTCGGCTACCTCTTCCGATCCCACTTCCTCGTTTATCATGCGCTGGTCGGTCTGAAGCTCCGACAGTTTTTTCTTGGCCTCCTCGAGCTTGTCGTTCATCTCTTTCAAAGAACCATAGCGGATTTTAGCCACTTTTTCGTAATCGCCGTCACGCTCGGCACGGTCGGCTTCCGTCTTCAGGTTTTCTATCTCTTTTTTGTAATGCTGGATGTTATCAACAATCTCCTTCTCAGCCTTCCATTTGGCCATATAATCATTGCGCTGGTCGTTGAGATTCGACAGCTGCTCGTTGAGGTTCTTCAGCTTGGCTTTATCATTCTCGCGTTTGATGGCTTCTTTTTCAATCTCGAGTTGCTTGATTTTTCGATCCAGGTTATCGATCTGCTCCGGCACCGAGTTGATCTCAAGCCGGAGCTTCGAAGCGGCTTCGTCTATCAGGTCGATGGCTTTATCCGGCAGATGGCGCTCGCTGATGTAACGGTCTGATAGCTCCACGGCCGAGATGATGGCTTCATCTTTTATCCTCACCTGGTGGTGCGTCTCATACCTTTCTCTCAAACCACGCAGGATGGAGATGGCGTCGGGCACCGTCGGCTCATCGATGATGACCGTCTGGAAACGACGTTCGAGGGCTTTATCCTGTTCAAAGTGCTTTTGGTATTCTTTCATCGTAGTGGCGCCGATGGCTCGCAGGTCACCCCTGGCCAATGCGGGCTTGAGGATGTTGGCGGCGTCCATAGCGCCTTCGCCACCACCGGCCCCAACAAGGGTGTGGATTTCGTCGATAAACAAAATAACCTCTCCTTCGGAGTTGGTTACCTCTTTTACCACGCTCTTCAGACGTTCCTCGAATTCGCCCTTGTACTTAGCTCCGGCGATGAGTGCGCCCATGTCCAGAGAGAATATCTGACGTGTTTTCAGGTTTTCCGGAACATCGCCGTCGACGATGCGGTGGGCGATGCCTTCGGCAATGGCTGTTTTACCTACTCCGGCCTCACCAATCAAAACGGGATTGTTTTTGGTGCGGCGGGCCAGAATTTGCAGTACACGCCGTATTTCTTCCTCGCGTCCGATTACCGGGTCCAGTTTGCCTGAATAGGCTTCCTGGTTGAGGTTGCGGGCATACTGATTCAACGCATTAAACGTATCTTCCGCGCTTTGGCTGTTTACCTTCGAGCCTTTTCGCAAGTCCTCGATGGCCTGCTTGATCCCTTTTTCAGTAACACCGCTGTCTTTAAGTAATTTAGTGGTATTGTCGTTGGCACTTAAGATACCCAGCAAAAGATGTTCGATGGAGATAAACTCATCTCCGTATTCTTTCAGGAATGCCTGGGCTTTCTGCAGCGCCTTGTTGGCATCGCGCGATAAGTAAACTTCTCCTCCGCTAACTTTCGGGAGGGATTCCAGGATGCGGTCAAGGGCCTGCTTAACCACATTGAAATCCACTTCCATCTTTTTCAGCAAAAAGGGAGTCACATTCTCGTCTACCTCCAGAATGCCTTTCAGTAAATGAGCGTTTTCAATAGCCTGATGCTCATTACTGTCTGCTATCTGCTGAGCCCGTTGAATGGCCTCCTGTGATTTTATAGTGAAATTATTCAGATTCATTTTTTTCTCCTTTTTTGTTTCGCAGTTCAGATGTCAAAATCCCTGCCATGCATAAGTACAGCCATATTTTAAGACAAAATGACACCAGATTTTAACGTGTATCAGACAAAATGACATCTGTTTTATAAAACCATTTGCAAGGAGAATTAATTGTATATCTTTGTAAAAATATGAAAGAAGCAAAAGACGCCATGGGAAGTAATAGTTTAATGGATCCAATCGGCCGGCTGATGGGGTTAAGATACAAATCTCATCCCTGGCATGGTGTGGATATCGGGGAAAATGCCCCTAAAGAATTGACCACATTTATTGAAATGGTTTCCACTGATACGGTTAAATACGAAGTAGACAAAGCCAGTGGATACTTGAAAATTGACCGTCCACAAAAATATTCCAATGTGGTACCCGCACTTTACGGATTCATCCCTCAAACCTTTAGCGGTGACAAGGTAGCAGAATTTTGTAATCAGAAACTGGAGCGGAATGATATTAAAGGCGACGGCGACCCGATTGATATTTGTGTATTGACCGAAAAAGAAATCGTTCACGGGGATATCCTTGTAGAAGCGATACCGATAGGTGGATTCAGAATGCTCGACGGCAATGAGTCGGATGATAAGATCATCGCCGTGATGAAGGATGACGCGGTTTACGGAGAATACAAGGATCTCTCGGATATGCCGCTTTTGGTCGTCGACCGGTTGAAGCACTATTTCTTAACGTATAAAGATTTGCCGGGCCAGGAGCGTGATGTGGAAATTACCCATACATACGGACTGGAAGATGCAATTGAAGTGGTTAGCCGGTCAATAACCGATTACCGGACCAGATTTGAAAACCTGGATTCGATTTTATCAACACAAATGAAGTAAACATTATGGAAGAACATGGAAAAAGCGTATTGCTTTTAGGAGCAAGCCTGAAACCATTCAGATATTCGAACATTGCTGTAAAAATGCTTACGAGCCATGGCCACGAAGTTTGGCCATTGGGACGCGAAAACGGCGAAATAGCCGGAAAGGAAGTACAAAAGCAACTACCTGACTGGGAAAAGGTTAATACTGTTACTGTTTATCTCAATCCGGAAAACCAAAAGGAGTATTACGACTCCATCTTTAAGTACAAGCCTGAGCGAATTATTTTTAATCCGGGTACGGAAAATCCTGAATTCAAAAAAGTTGCTGAGGATAAAGGGGTTAAGGTTATAGAAAACTGTACGCTTGAAATGCTGGAGGCCGGCATTTTCTGATTTACATAAGAAATCTTAATGGCTTTCGTTATCTGAAAAAGTATTTTGGTTAATTTAACCGCCACAGGTAAAAACTGAATTTTAATGAAACAACTTATTTCCGCTGTTTTTCTGATGGTTGCCTTAGGTCTGACAGGTTTTTCTCAGGAATTGAGCCTTCCCGAAACCATCGCTTCGTGTAACCAGGACAGCGCAGTTATTGATGCGGGAGCCGGTTTCGAATCGTATACATGGAATACCGGAGACACCACACAGTCAATCACGGTTTACGAAGGGGGGCTTTTTTATTTAACGGTGCTGGCCGATGGCAGCATGCAAACCGACTCCACTTACGTGGAGTTTTTGGATTATATGATTTATCCCGACCAGGATACAACGGTTTGCTATGGGCAGGAATTCGTTATGAATGTAGTCCCTGAAATTTATGATGTGGAGTGGCAGCCTGACGGCGTGATGAATGATACGTTAACCATATCACCCGAGGAAGAAAAAAGCTATGAGGTTTTTATTACAGGTGATACGGCCACATGTACGGAATCTTTTGATATTTCTCTGCATGAGCGCATTTCAATCGGGATAGAGCAGGTGAATGAAATATGTTACGGAACCTGCGACGGGCAGGCTATTGCATCGGTAAGCGGCGGAGCGAGGCCCTACGAGTACCTGTGGAATGGCTTTTCAGTTGCCTGGGACTCCATCGCCACCCAGCTGTGTCCCGGTGAAAATTCATTAACTATATTGGATGATAACGGATGTGAAAAAGACACAACATTTACTGTTGAGGCGCTGCCCGCGGCTGAAGTAGAAATAAATACGATGCCTTCGGACACCATTTATATTGATAATCCGACCATTACCTTTTCATTTGAAAACACATCCGACGAGCAGGTAAATCAATGGTTCTGGGAATTTGGAGATGGCGATACATCTGTTATGCGTGAAGTTGAGCATACCTTTGAAGGAGTGAAAGGAACCGATGATGCTGCGCCACCCGATAATTATGTTGTAACGCTGGAGGTGATCAATGAGTATGGATGCGATACTATCATCACCAGAGAAATGCCCATTGAGGAGGCCGAACTGAAAATCCCCAACGTGATCACTCCAAACGGCGACGGGTTCAATGATGTGTTCCTCATCCAGGATGAGAAAACCGGCAATAACATCACTTACGAATATAAGCGGGTTGAGCTCATCGTGTACAACCGATATGGCAAAGTGGTTTATGAAAACGACAACTACCAAAGCGACTGGAATGCCGACGGGCTGTCGGATGGTACGTATTACTACGTCATCAGGACGTATGGGTATTTCAGAAATGACGATTACCAGGGAGCGCTAACGATTATCGGCAGCGGGAATTAAGCATTCGAGCCCCAGGAAAAAGCAATAGGGGAGTAAAATTGGTTGATCAGTTAATTGGTTGATCAGTTAATTTGTTAATTGGTTAATTGGGAATTAGGTGATTTTTTAATTCCAAATTCCAGATTCAGTAGTCATATAACCACAACAAAGGACACATCAATCCCTATTGAAACCCCATTTTTTTCACCTGAATGCCATTGAGGCCTTTTAGCGCATTTTCAAGGTTTTGCTGTTCACTCAAATCCCCGGTGAGCTCAAGTAAGATAATCCCCTGGTCATCGATTTCTCCTGCTTCGTTGTCATGCAATCCGATTCTGGAACGAATGGAGCAGCCATATTTTGTCAGGATATCCTGCAGTTCAACAGCCGTATTCTTTCGGTTTTCAAGTTTTATTCCTATAATATTTGTTTCCATGGTTTTGTGGTTTTAAGCAAAAAAGTTCATGTTTTGCACTTCAATTCCCTGAATTTCTCCAAGCTCTTCTTCCAGCTCTCCCCATTGATTTGAGTCGCCGGCAAGCTGAAGAATAATCATCCCGACGCGACTGCATTGCTCAGTGCTTACTTCATGCAGCCCCATTCTTGAGTTTATAATGTTTCCATGGCGGGTTAGCACGTCTTGTGTTTTTCCGGCTTCTTTAATCCGGTCTTTTATCAGAATTCCAAGTATTTTGAATTGTGACATAGTTTTATTTTTAATTTTTTATTGATCTGTCTGGTATACATGATTATCAAAACATAATGAACAGTCACCGGCGGTTGATAAATCAAAAGTAAAGATCTCTTTCACCGCTTTTTATGCGCTCTATCCGTTCTTTAATCTCGTCAACACGTACCGCCTTGTGCTTAGCTGCGAGTTCCTCCAGGTTTTCATCAATAACGCGCCAGCCTTTTTCTTTCACATCAGGTGTGGCGTAATCCACAAGGTATTCGCTTAATGTAAGAATTGCATTCGGAGCGCAGTAGCGCTTGATGAAACCAGGAACTGAAAACTCCATAAAGTGCTCTCCGGTTCTTCCCAGCCTGTAGCAGGCTGTACAGAACGACGGCAGAAAGTCTTCATCCAGCAG
>CAYFQK010000209.1:0-5996 GCA_964345255.1 uncultured Bacteroidales bacterium
CAAGCGTATCCACAATCTGAAGTACTACACCTGGATAGAACAGCAGGGCCGGGAACTGAAGGAACTCAATGACCAATGGTACAATTACCGGGATTACTGGGGTGAGATTCACAGCCTGGTACCGAAGATTGACGAATTGATTAAGGAGTTTAATGACCTGGGAAGATGATATTCCGAATTTCGGGTTCCGAATTTCGTATTAGTTTTTAACATCAAATGAGTTATAACTTTGTGTTTCTTTGAGTCTTAGTGCCTTTGTGGCAATACGTCCAGAAGGCCACAAAGACACAAGGGCACTAAGGTTCACTAAGAATTTCAAGTAAGATGATTGGAGAATATTAAAGGTTGATATAGAAATATTTGCAAAATTAGTATTTTTATAAAAGGTTAGTATTCTTAGTTTTAAAAGAAACAGGAAAACAATCTTTCTCCTCATACAAGGAGACGGAGTGATAAAAGCCGACAAGAAAAACAGATAAATAACAAAGCATTAAACAACTATGAACCACTCACTACTCATAAAAAACCCTTTGCTTTGTGCCCGTATGGATGGAAACTACGGCAGCAATGACATGGTCAATGCCTTCCGCGGGGGGCATATTTTTATTGAAAATGGGGTCATACAATCGGTCGGTCCCAGGCCTTTTAAGGGTCAGGCCGAGGAAGAAATCGATGCCAGCCGGATGGTTGTCACGCCGGGACTGGTCAACACCCACCACCATTTTTATCAAACCCTGACACGAAATATTTTCAATGTTCAGAATGAAGGACTTTTTAATTGGCTCATTACCCACTATGAAATCTGGCGGGAGATTTCGGAGGAGGCTGTCTACACCGCTGCCAAACTGGCAATGGTGGAGCTTTTAAAGTCAGGCTGCACCACTACCTCCGATCATCACTACCTCTTTCCTGCCTCTACTTCCGGCCAACTGATAGATGCCGAGTTCAGGGCGGCTCAGGAGCTTGGGATGCGTTTTCAACCCACCCGCGGGTCGATGTCGCTGGGAAAATCCGACGGCGGACTGCCGCCCGACGATGTCATCCAATCCGAAAAAGCCATTCAGGAGGACACACTTCGACTGATTAAAAAATACCATGACGATTCTCCCGGAGCTATGACGCGGATTGCGCTGGGGCCCTGTTCGCCATTTTCCGTAACCCCTGAGCTGATGAAACAAACCGTGGAAATGGGCAAAGAATACAACCTCCAGATTCATACCCACCTGGCCGAAACACTGGATGAGCAGCAATTCTGCATCGATACTTTCGGCATGCGCCCGTTTGCTTACCTTCAATCGTTGGGATGGATAAGAGACAATGCCTGGTTTGCCCACTCCATTCATCTGAATGATGAGGAGGTGGCTTTGGCCGGAAAGGAAAGAATGGGAGTAACACATTGCCCCACCTCCAACATGAGGCTGGGCTCGGGCATCGCCCGGATTAAAGAGCTGCTGCGTTCCGGAGCAAGAGTAAGTTTAGGTGTGGATGGCTCAGCGTCAAACGACTCTTCCAACATGCTGATGGAGCTGCGCAATGCGATGCTGCTTTCGCGCCTCCGCGAGCAGGACAAATGGCTGACGGCCGAAGATGTGTTCTACATGGGAACGCGCGGAGGTAGCGATGTGCTTAACCGTACAGATATCGGGCAAATCAGCGAAGGCAAACAAGCCGACCTGAACCTGATGTCGATGGATAAGGTGGAATACTCCGGGGCATTACACGATCCGCTGGCAGCGCTAATATTCTCTGTATCCATGCAGCCATTCGATTATGTGATCGTCAACGGTGAAGTCGTTGTACGGGAAGGGAAAGTGCCGCATGTGGATGAAAAAGCACTGATTAAACAACATCAGGATTTGTCTGAGAAGGTTGTTGAAAATGCCGGTAGAAAAACTAAGCAAGGATACAGGCGTGTTTAATATTTTCCTGAGGAGGTATTTAATAAATTCGTAACACTAATTAGATTTGTATTTATTTACGGACCTGACTTTACCATGAATGTAGACGAATGGTGGATACTCAATTTCCAGTACACCATACGCAATGATTCAAAAGTTTATTCTTCCATTGATTCCCAGAATCCTATGCAAGATTTGGATACCGATGGCACGATGGCAGAATTGATTTACAGTCCTAAGGCTGAAAACAGTGACTGGTACCTGCTGACCATGTACAACAAAGTGGATTCTGATTTTGATCCCGCCAATTATGAATCAATGACGTTTCACGCCGGGTACATGCTACGCCGGAATGTCCGATTTGCAGGGGAATATACTTATCAGCTAGAAGGCTATGAGCAAAGCGAATATGGCCGGTTTAGCGTGGGATTTGTATCCGCCTTTTAGGTTTCTTAGGGGGATGTGAGTTACTCGCTTTTCCCGTTATTAAGAATCCGGTTTTGAAGACGGATGGATTCCTTGTGAATCATTTTTAGCAGATTCAGCAGAAAATCCTCATTCAATCCTCGTCCCTTGCCAAACTGAAGTCGGTGTGATACAATTTCATTCCATCTTTTGAGCTGAAAGATGGTGATGTTGTTGTCTTTCTTATACTCCCCGATTTCATTCACCAGGTGCATACGCTTAGCCATCACATCCAGCAGTTCGGTGTCGAGTTTATCTATCTCTGAACGCAACGATTGCAGCTTGTTTTGAAAATCGACACTGCCTGATTCGCTTCTTTGTTTCAGCGAATGCAGCAGTTCTTCAAGTCGCTGCGGGGTAATTTGCTGCTTGATATCGGTAAGTGCCTTATCGGGATGGCAATGGCTTTCAATCATTAGGCCGTCCATGGCCAAATCCAGCGCCTTTTGCGATATTTCGGCGAGATATTCTTTATCGCCGGTGATGTGGCTTGGGTCGCAGATGAGTGGAAGCTCCGGGTATTGCCGTTTGAGTTCGATGGGGATTTCCCACATTGGAGCATTGCGGTAAGGTGATCGTTCAAAAAGGTAGAACCCGCGATGAATGGCTGCCAGCCTCCGGACACCTGCCTTGTTGATACGCTCAAGGGCGCCAATCCATAAGCCCAGGTCGGGGGTTACCGGATTTTTAACCATCACCGGGATGTCCACCCCTTTCAGGGCATCGGCAAGTTCCTGCACCGAAAATGGATTCACTACCGTGCGGGCGCCAATCCACAACATGTCGATGTTGTAGCTCAGTGCTTTTTCCACGTGCCAGGGCTGTGCCACCTCCGTCATAACGCTGAGTCCGGTGGCATGTTTCACCTTTTGAAGCCATTGTAGTCCTTTTTCGCCGACGCCTTCAAAATCTCCCGGTCGCGTACGTGGTTTCCACACCCCGGCCCTGAACATCGAAACCTGCGGGATGGAAGCAATCTGCTGCGCCGCTTCCATAACTTGTTGCTCCGTTTCAGCACTGCATGGTCCGGCAATGACCGCGGGCAGGTTGTCGGTGCGCTTCACCGGGAACGACTCTATGTCTAATAAATGTTCTTCCATTTTCACCGTGCAAAGGTATTAACTTCTTCTCTTCGACAGGTATTTAACAACAATCGATATCCAAAAGTTTGGGTGGGATGGAAGGAGAGATAAGTTTTTGGGCAGATGGGTATTGAAACAGAATACAGCAAGCATGTATTATACACCGGTTAGTTCAACCCGTTCCGGGTTGGTTTATCTGTAGCAAGCCGCCTGCCCAGCACTTCCTAAAGGGTTAATGCCGTTGAATCCCTTCGGGATTCTAAAAAGCCTTAATGGAAATTTGGAAACCGTTTTTTTGAAAAAACAGATCATTCCGGCTGGGGTATGCCAGACTACCTTGCTTTTTCGCCTGAAAGAAGATATTTTTGTGTTAAATAACTGTAGCAATGAAAATCACCATAGAAATAGAAAATCAGGAGAGGGCCGATGCGCTGATTTATTTCCTTCGACACCACGGGTACGACATACGAATTAATGAAAGTGAGAAGCTGAAGGATGAAGATTGGGTTCTACCCGGGCGCCCCGCTACGGACGAAGAGCACGAAGAACTCGCTAAAGCCATGGAAGAGGAGGCTAAATATGAGACCGGAGAACCTTTGGAGAAAGTGTTTGATCGATTGTTAAAAAGATATAAGCCCTGATTAAATGCAAGTATTCATTGGCAGGAGAGCTGAAAGAAATATTGACTCCATTGCTCAATATATTTCCATGCAAGGTTATCCTGAAACAGCTGTAAAATTTATTACACGTCTCCGGTCTTTCATATATCAAATTGCCGACTTCCCTGCTAAATATCCCATATGCCGTCAAAAAGCTTATGCCAGGCGGGGGTTGCGCTGTGCCGTTTTTGAAAAACACTACATCGTGGTTTACAAGGTCTATCCTTCAAAGATTCTCATTATGAATGTCGTTCATACCGCCAAAATTCGGGAGTGATTCCGGAAGATTTTTTGTTGATTTTTGAGGTGTTTACTTAAATACAAAATAATATGATATTTCTCCCTCCGATACTTCGCTGGCGATCAACATCTTGGTATCAATGACAACTTTATATTATGTGTTGTAATTTCAGTGTTTTTATATCTTACGGTGAGTCTCGGATAGTTTTGCTATAAAAACGAGTTGCTTTTTATCATTATTTCCTGTCCTGCGGTTAGAAAGCTCAGTCTATTGGGGCCGTCCAAAAACCATCCCGGAGGATATTCAGCAACTTTTACCCTTAAATTTCCTGAAAGGAAGTTGCTGAATATCATTACGTTCTAATTTATATTTGTCCGTATTAAATTCCTTCAGCAACATTTATTTTCTTTTTGGACCGCCCCGATCCATTGACTTCCGGACTGAGAACTGCCAAAGCATAGGATAATCAACCTTTTTCCTTATAACTCCCACTAAATTCTTTATTTCGATAACCCATGTTTTGTTCCATTATAAATTAGTCCTCTCTAATTCGCCAGATGCAAAACATGGGAAGGAGAAATCTCGTCATTTACTTCAATTTACACGTTTAGTAAATATTTGAACATCTTAGCTAATTTTTATAAGGCAATGAGAATTAACAGATTGAACCAGGTAACACGCATAGACGAAGATAATAATTTCTTCATTTTAAGAGCCCTTTTCGATAACTTTTCTTGCATATCAGGCTATCGTTTTTTTTCATTAAAAATATCTGTTTCGCATTCCTGCTTTAATTGGAACGAGATTTCAGAGAGCTGTCAATAATTACTATTTTTGCAGCAATTCAATCGGAATAAACCATTCACACAATGAAGCGAACAAAGATAAAAGCAGTTTTAAAGGAAGGCGACAGCCTGCTGGGAAAAGAAATTAATGTGAAAGGCTGGGTGAGAACCAGGCGGTCGAGTAAGAATGTATCGTTCATCAATATTAACGATGGATCAGTTATTCATAACCTTCAGATCGTGGCCGATAATCAGAATTTTGATGCGGAGATGCTGCAAAAAATTACTACGGGTGCTTCACTGTCGGTGAATGGCAGGCTTGTGGAGTCGCAGGGCAGCGGGCAGAACTATGAGCTGGAAGCTGATGCCATTGATCTCCTGGGTGAATCCGACCCGGAAAAATATCCGCTGCAGCCTAAAAAACATTCGCTGGAGTTTTTGAGAGAGATAGCGCATCTGCGTTTCCGTACGAACACCTTCGGGGCGGTAAACCGTATTCGCCACAACATGATCTTTGCTATTCATCAGTTTTTTCATGAAAAAGGCTTTTTCAACATTCACACACCCATCATCACAGGTTCGGATGCCGAAGGGGCCGGGGAGATGTTCCGGGTCACCACGCTGGATTTAAAAAATCCGCCAAAGGATGAAAGCGGCGAGATTGATTTTAAGAAGGACTTTTTTGGCAAGCCCACCAACCTCACGGTCTCCGGACAGCTGGAAGCAGAGCTGGCTGCACTTGCATTGTCGGAGGTATACACTTTCGGCCCCACTTTTCGCGCCGAAAATTCCAACACCAAACGCCATCTGGCCGAGTTCTGGATGATTGAACCGGAGATGGCTTTTTATGATATCCACGACAACAT
>CAYFQK010000210.1:0-5974 GCA_964345255.1 uncultured Bacteroidales bacterium
ACAGATTTAATAACTTTTTAGTCACCTTTTAGCTAGAATCACTTTTGCAGGAAGCTTGCATTTCAGGTGCAGACGGTTGCAGATCAACACCTTCGAATATCCAATATCTGAAAGCCACCGCTTAGTTGAAATGCATGAGCGTTCCATTGTATCCGGCTGTCCAGCCGTTTTTTTCTGAGGAAAAGAAAACGGCATTAAGCTCATAATTCAGCGGACTATCTACCTGCGTCCAATCATTCCCATTTTTTGTGTGGTAAATGATCCCTTTATCGCCTACAGCCCATCCGTATGATTTACCAACAAAATGGATATCATTTAAAAATTCTGCTTCACCAATGCTTGCCTGTTGCTCCCATTCATCGCCACCATCAGATGTTTTGTAAATTTTAGCATCTCCTCCGGCTGTAATAAAATAGCCGTTATTATCATCCGTAAAGACAATATCTTTAAGCCAGCCATAGCCATCTTCTGCGTCTATTTTTTGTTGCCAGCTGCTTCCACCATCTGCCGAGAAGAGTAAAGTGGACGATCCACATGCATATATTTTGGTATTAAAGGCTTCAATGCCATAGAGCGTAGTGCTCACGGGGGTTTCAATCTCATTCCAGCTTTGGCCGCCATCGGTGGTTTTCAAAACCACTCCTTCACTCCCGGCAATATATCCCACCGACTCGTCAGCGAAAACCACAGTTCTTGGTATAAACGTGGTAACAGGCAACATTACTTTACTCCAGCTTGCACCACCGTTGCGGGTGGAGTAAGCTATGGCTTCATTATCGGAATTATAACCTGTAAAAACACCGTGGTTCTTATCGCTGAAGGCAATACCATACAAATATTCATCAGTAATTCCTGTAACTGATTTGCTCTCCCACTTCTGTCCATCTGTAGTTCTCAATATCGTTCCGAACCAGCCTACAGCCCATCCTGAGACGTCATCGGTGAAATGTATATCTGATAGCCACTGATCTGTGGGAGATTCTACATCAATCCACGATCCTTTAACTTCCTCATTCTCTGATTCGCATGCACTGAATAACAGGGAGCTGATAATAACTGCACTAAGAAAAACAATTCTCTTCATACTTTTTAATTTCCGATAAAACGCTAAATAAAGGCTTTTATTTCTTAAAATAAACTTCTGCTACGACTGGTAAATGATCCGAAGGATAAATATCTCCTTTCCTGTCATCAACGATCACATGGCGGTGGACCCCCACTCGCTTGTTTGCCAGGATATAATCTATAATCATTTGCTTACTGAAATCGGCTTCAAATCCTATGTAAGTAGTATTGGGACCGTAAGGGCCTTCGTCCGAAACTTCCCGGGCATCCCTGAGTCCGGCTGCATTATTCCAATGCGTAAGATGCTGATAAGGTCCTGAACGCTTAAGTGAATTAAGATCCCCTGTTAGGAATACCGGTTCATCGGCCACCTTCGAACTAACCGAATCTATGACGAGCTCTGCGGATTTAAGCCTGGCGATGGTGCCCTGGTGGTCGAAATGGGTGTTAAAGAAATAAAATTTTTTACCTGTTGTCTTGACCTTAAGCCTGGCCCATGTGACTATCCGGGCGCACGCGGCGTCCCACCCCATTGCTCCGGGCTTCGAAGGGGTTTTTGATAACCAGAAGGTGTTGCTTTCAAGTAGCTCGAACCGATTTTTATCATAAAAAACGGGGTTGAATTCACCTTTTTCTTTCCCATCATCACGCCCTACCCCGACCCATGCGTGGTCGGCCAGCATGGAATCCAATTCGTGAACCTGACTTACAAGAGCCTCCTGCATACCGATGATGCCGGCCTGGTTGTACTGTATCACATCAGCTACAAAATTTTTACGATGTTTCCAGGCATGCTCCCCGTCGCCGGGATTAGCAAAACGAATATTAAAACTCATTACTCTCAACATCTCATCTTGTGCCTGAACAGCAGGCATCAATAAAATTATAAAAAACAGTAAACCCCATTTCTTTCCCATATATGCGAAATTATTAAATTATGTTACAGAATATTTGTTTAGGACAGGCATAGAGACTCTCACAACTCATTCCATACCAATGCGCTTGCCCCAATAATGGCGGCATCTCCTTCTTTGAGCTCCGACTGCAAAATACGAACCTTTCCTTTAAAAACCGTCATCAGGCTATCGTGAAAATGGTTCTTTACGGGCTCGAGCAATATATCGCCCGCTTTAACAAGCCCCCCAAAGAGAAAGATGGCTTCGGGACTGGAGAAAGCAACAAAATCAGCTAATTGCTTTCCGAGTATTTTTCCGGTATAAGCAAAGGCCTTTTTCGCTATCTTATCACCTGCCAGCGCTTCTTCCGATATCTTCTTGGATGTTAGTTCATTGTATGAATAGTCTCTGAGGGTCGATTCGGCATTGTTGCTGGCAAGCATCTCAAAAGCTGTTCTTCTGAGCCCGTTTGCAGAGCAGTATGTTTCCAGGCACCCTCTTTTTCCGCAATTGCATTGGCGCCCTCCCGGGATAGCAGTCATGTGCCCCAGCTCACCTGCAAAACCATCATGACCATAGAGCACCTGTCCGTTAACGAATATACCACTGCCCACCCCGGTACCCAGGGTAATCATGATAAAATCATTAATATTTTTGGCTCCTCCGTATATCTTCTCCCCAATAGCGGCAGCGTTTGCATCATTGGTAAGAAATACCGGAACATCAAAGTATTTCTTCATAATATCCACGAGCGGAACGATGCCATCAAACTTTAAATTGGGCGCATGCTCTATTGTTCCCCGGTGGAAATTTCCATTGGGCGCCCCTATGCCTACCCCCACCAATTCGGCATCTTCCTGCTGCCTGAGAAGCGCTTTTATGGCTTCACTAAGCTCTTCACCATACTTCTCGCAGTCGGGCTGCGTGTTTGAGGGTATGGAATTCTTCCTTATACAAGATCCGTCTCTGTCAACAATGCCAAGAGCAGTGTTGGTTCCTCCAATATCGACTCCGATAGTTACTTTCATCGCGGTAATATCTTTTGATTTCAAAAAAACGAGGTAAAAGTAATAAAATCCAATCACACCATCACCCAACTTGCTAATAAATCAGGCAATAGAATCACTGTTGTCCGGGAAAACGAAAATTAGCATGGAGATTTCTCGCTTCATACCGATTGTCATTAGTAGCATAGCGAGGAATCTCCCAGATGTTTACCGGACACCCGTGCAATAGAATGTATTACCTAAACTCTTTGAAAAATCTCATTTTCCGGAAAAAGCCGGTTTTTTCTATGAAACCAGCTCCATTAGTGTAATTTCCGGGAGAATACCTATCCTACCGGGATACCCGATGACGCCGAGGCCGCGGTTGACGTAGAGGTATTGGGGTTTGCCGTTGCGCCGGTCTTTGTATAATCCGGCCCAGTGCTTGTACATGTATTTAGCGGGCGACCATTTAACGCCGGGAATCTCGATACCGAACTGCATTCCGTGGGTATGGCCGGAGAATGTGACATCGATATCGGGGTATTCATTAACCACTTCAGCGCTCCAGTGGGTGGGGTCGTGCGACAGCAATAACTTTACCGGCACATTTTCAGCGCCCTGCAGTGCCTTACTCATATCACCTCTTTTCTGAAAACGAGCATACGCGCTCCAGTTTTCAACTCCTACCACAGCAAGTTCCTCCCCATTCTTATTCAACACTTGATTTTTATTATTCAGGAGGTACCAGCCCAAATCATCAAAATAATCATAAATATCCTGCATGTTTTCCTCTTTGGCTTCCTCAGTCTCCCATTGTTTGTAATCGCCGTAATCGTGATTTCCGAGTGTGGCGTAAATCCCGTAAGGGGCCTCTAAATCGGCCAGCACATGCTGGAAAGGAAAAGCCTCTGCGGTCCAGTAGTTGACCAAATCACCGGTGAAAAAAATAAGATCCGGTTTCAGTTCATTGACTTTTTTAACGGCATCTTTCAAAGCTGTTTCGGTAGCCATTGAGCCAAGGTGCATGTCGGAAATCTGGACAATCTTCAGACCTTCAAAGCTTTTGGGCAGATTGGGTAAGCGCACCCGGTGTCGCCAGATTTTGTATTCATAAGCCCATTTGAACATCCCTACCAAAAGAGAGCTCAAAAAGATGCCACCGGTAATAAGCCCGAATTGCCGGAGAAACTTGCTTCTGCTATTTCGAAATTCTTCGCTGTATTCCTTCTTTTTGGGTTTGAAAAGGTTGATAAACCATCGGATCAACCTAATGATATCATTGAGGAACAGGAAAAACAAAGGCACCAGCTTAGCGGCATAGAAAACGAAAATCGTCCCGAAAAGATAAGCTCTCAAGGTATCGTTCCATTGGAAAAAGTCAATAAAAAAGGTAGAAGCTGCTGACCCGACCAGAGCCACCGCCGGAAGCCAATAGAGCACCATTATGGAATACTTAACGACTTTATGGTAGAGAAAGATGAATTTTTTTATACTTGACCACAGATAGAGATCCAGAACGAGGATACCAACAAAAAAAGGAAGTCTTTCAACATCCTTGGGTAAAGCATCCTTCAAAAACAGGTAAAGTATAATTGTAACTATAATCGCAATCGATGCGCCTAATCCGTATTTTTTCATTATAATTAATAAATACTACACAACTTAAATTGTTCAATGTCAATTCGAGTGCAAAAAAAATACTTTTTGCAATACGATCAACAATACCAAGAAGAAAGCGCTTTCCCGTGAAGTCTTACTCACGCGAAAAGCGCTTTTGTCAATCTTTTTAACAATTTTAATATTTCATTAAGCTTTTATGAAATTTACAAGCCCTTTGGCTTCGAAAATCTGCATCAGCTTTTCGGGCAACGGTTCAAAATGAAACTCCTTGTCTCCTACCTGTACTTTTCCTTTCTCCATGTCCACCGCCACAGCGTCTCCCTGCTGGTAGGCCTCCACTGCTTCAGGCAGAATGATGATGGGCAGTCCCTGGTTGACTGAGCTACGATAGAAAATACGGTTAACTGATTTACAAATCACGGCTTTAACTCCGGCATAACTCAATCCTACGGCCGGATGCTCGCGCGAACTCCCGCATCCGAAATTGGAACCCGCCATGATAATGTCGCCTTTGCTCACCCTGTCGGCAAAGGACTCATCAAAACCTTCGAAAAGGTGGGGCAGGATTTTCCCCGGCTCAGCGCTCGGCACTTTGTAGGTGAGGTTTCCGGCAAACATCTGGTCGGTATTAAGGTTATCCGCATCGCTGTAGTTCCAAACGCCATTGGCATAGCGATCATCGCCTTTCTCAATGGTCACCGTCTGACTCTGTTCGATTTTGTAGGGGAACGTATCTTTCGTCGGATTAGGTCGCGGATCGGTGATTTGCCCGTTCAATGCCGACATCGCCACCGCTGCCGGTGAAGCCAGGTAAATGCTGGATTCTTTGTTGCCCATTCGCCCTTTGAAATTCCGGTTGGCCGTGGAAATCACGTTATAGCCATCCGCCGGGATGCCTTGTCCTGTTCCGAGGCAGGGGCCGCAGGATGTAGCCAGCACGTTGGCTCCGGCATCCATAAAAATTTCCGTCAATCCCTCATGTAGCATTTGTTTAGAAACTTTCTTCGAAGCCGGAATCACCAGCATCTGCATATCGGGCGGAAGCTGTTTGCCTTTCAATACCTCCGCAGCCTCGTGCATATCTTCAATTCGACCGTTGGTGCAAGTACCCACCAATGCCTGGTGAATTTTGGTGCCCTTTACGTCCGAGAGCGATTTGACGTTGTCGACGTTGTGAGGCACGGCCACCACCGGGAATAGCTCGTTAAGATTGATATGGATCTCGCGGATGTATTCGGCATCCTCATCGGCCCACAGGCCATCAATTTTTCGACCGTAATATTCTTCCAGTTTTTCATCCGAAGGGAAGACGGCGTTTTTAGCCCCCATTTCCGAGGCGAGGTTAGCGACGGTCATTCTGTCGGCAATGGACAAGGATTTCACCCCTCCTCCATGATATTCAAT
>CAYFQK010000211.1:0-5937 GCA_964345255.1 uncultured Bacteroidales bacterium
GATTTCACAATAAGGTGGATGATTTTCATCCTTTTCGCATGAATTAAATAAAATACTGATAAAAATAAAGCCAATCACAGGTAGGGGGTAATAGTTTTTTATTGACATCATGGTGTTGCTATTTTGGGCTACTGCAAATGTATAAAATCAAATATAACAAAACAAATTCTTGTCATTTAAGAGTTTAAATTTTGCGATTCTTCTCTGATAATTGCTTAATTTGCCTGGCATTAGAAGTTTGAAGTCCTATTAATAATTACTCGGCACTAAATATCACTCTTAGTTGAGAATTAGTCTAGCTGATTAAGTAAATCACATTCATGAAACTGCGAACCTTCAAAGCCGATTCTCTTTTGCTGCTGACTGCCGCTATCTGGGGATTTGCCTTTGTGGCCCAGCGGGCGGGGATGGAATTCGTAGGTCCCTTCACTTACAATGGAGTCCGTTTTGCGCTGGGGGGCTTATCGCTGATGCCTTTGCTTTCCTTAAGAACCAACAAACGCCAAATCCCAAGCTGGAAAGGTTGGAATATTCTTTACTTTGGAGCATTGGCCGGGCTGGCTTTGTTTTTGGGATCTTCCTTCCAGCAGGTTGGGTTGCTTTACACAACGGCCGGAAATGCCGGTTTTATCACCGGCCTCTATGTGATTATCGTTCCAATCCTGGGTTTGATATGGCGTCAAAAAGTTGGGAAAGGGGTTTGGATGGGGGCATTACTCGCCGTTACCGGGATGTATTTTCTGAGTGTAAAAGGGGATTTTTCCATCAATATCGGGGATTTGCTGGTACTGGTTTGTGCCTTCTTTTTTGCCACTCATGTGCTTATCGTCGGATGGCTTTCGCCGAAATTCAATGCCGTGCGACTGTCCATCATCCAGTTTTTCACCACCTCCCTGCTTAGTTTTATCGTGGCCCTGATTTACGAAGAAATCCTTTGGCAGGACATTTTGGATGCAGCCGTGCCCATCATTTACGGAGGTGTATTTTCAGCCGGAGTCGCTTATACCCTTCAGGTGGTGGCGCAAAAAGATGCGCCCAGCGCCCATGCGGCCATCATCCTGAGCCTTGAATCGGTATTTGCCGTCCTGGGAGGCTGGATGCTGCTTTCGGAGGATGTCACCATCCGCATCCTGGTGGGCTGCGGTCTGATGCTGGGAGGGATGCTTGCGGCACAGGTTCAGCGGGTTAAGGAGGACAAAAAGTCATAAAAGATCAGAATTCCCGAATGAAGCATTTACGGATATCCGTACAAACAAGTATTAATGTTTTTCTTACTTTTATAAAAAAATAAAATCCATGAGGATCTTAAGTTCAAAAGACATTATTCATCTTGCTAAAAAAACTATACTTCATAAAGCTATTGCCGGCGCTGTTCAAAAAGCTGAAGAAAAGGAACTTCCCGAACGACTCCAGTTAGCTCATGAAGACCGAACGCACCTAATCATGCCGGCTTATGCCCTGGCATACTTTTCTACCAGCTTGCTATCTGTATTTCCCGGCAACAGCAGAAACAAAATAGAATCTATCCAGGGAATGGTTAGCCTCAATGACGGGGAGACCGGAGAGCCTATATGCCTGTTGAATGGTCGCGCACTAAATGGGATTCGCTCAGGAGCGGTGACTGCTTTCGGAATAGCTCATCTTGCGCCAGAAGAAAGCAGCGTCCTCGGGATTGTCGGCTCAGGCATCCAGGGGTATTACCAGGGAATTTCTATTCTAAACGAACATAAATTTGACAAAGTGTTGCTTTTTGACAGCGACCTGTGGAAAGCCGAACAAATGGCAGAGAAGCTTAAGCAGGAAACGAAGGTAGCGGATATAACAGTTGCTGATGATACGGAAAGTCTTGTGGCAGAGAGCGATGTCATCGTGACGGCCACCAATTCGGGGGAGCCTGTATTGCCTGATGATAAAGCCTTACTTCACGGAAAAACATACATTGCTACAGGTTCTTTCAAGCCCAATATGACCGAGCTGCCTAAAGCCCTCTTTTTCCATTTGAATGAATGCATAGTCGATACCAAAACGGCGCTGAAAGAGTCAGGCGACCTGATAGAGCCTGTTATCAATAATAACCTCCACATTGATAATATTTTAACGCTGGGGCAATACGTCAACCGAAGCAAACAGGTAAACCACGGTAAAACACGCCTGCTTAAGACCGTAGGGTTAGCGATACATGATTTACATATAGCCCATGAATTATTCGAATTAGCACAAAAACAGGATGCAGGAACTATTGTGGATTTTTGAAACCACGGTAACTTTTAAATAACCAACAAAATCATCATGAAAAAAAATTATATACCGTTTGTTTTAACCTTTACATTATCCATTGCTCTTCTGTCAGGATTTTCTCAAAATAACTCATTACTCGAAAGACTTAGAGCAATCCCTGAGATTAAAAATATTTCCAAGCTCAATTCAGATACGCTGTTCAAAGCAAAATACATGATCATGGTGGAGCAACCTGTGGACCATGATGATCCCAACGGCGCCACATTTACTCAAAGAGTGTTCCTTTCTCATCTTGGGTTCGACAAGCCCGTTGTTTTTATCACCGAAGGGTATTCTGCTTTCTATGCCATTTCATCGATGTATGTAAATGAGCTAAGCGCTATGCTGGGAGCAAACCAGGTAACCGTGGAGCATCGCTACTTCGGCCGCTCAAAGCCTGATAATGCTTCCTGGAAGCACCTCACAACAGCGCAGGCAGCAGCGGACCACCACAAAGTTATTTCCATCATGAAAAAAATATATACCGATTCAAAATGGCTAAGTACCGGTATAAGCAAAGGAGGACAAACCACCATTTTTCACCGTTACTACTACCCGGAAGATGTGGATGCAAGCGTGGGCTATGTGTGTCCGCTTAACTTTAGTTTTGAGGATAAGCGCGTCTATTCTTTTCTGGAAAATGTCAGTACCGACTCATGCCGCAAGAAGCTAATACGTTTCCAAAAAACCATGCTTAAAAATAAAGACAAGTTCCTCCCTATGTTTTCTGATAGAGCAAAAGCCAGGGGATACTCCTTTTCATTTGACATAGAAACAGCTTATGAGATGGTCATCCTGGAATACCCGTTTGCCTTCTGGCAGTGGGGCCATAGCGGCTGCGAAGATATTCCGGACAGCAAGGCAAAGGATAGTGCAAAATTCACCCATCTTGTAAACGTATCGCCGCTGGACTATTTTTCTGATCAGGGGATGAACCGGATGAGGCCTTTCTTTTACCAGGCCATGACAGAAATAGGATATTACGGATATGATCTGGAACCCTATGGCGACTTGGTTTCCGCTACTAAAGACAACACTTTTATGTTCACTATGGCTGACTCGCTCAATATAACCTATGATTTTACCAAGATGCAACTTATTAATAATTGGCTGCAGGATGATGCTGATAAGATGCTCTTCATATATGGCGAAAACGATCCCTGGTCTGCCACAGCCGTCGAAACCTCGGCCAATCCTGATATTTACAAGGTAGTCAAGCCCGGGGGAAGTCACCGGACACGCATACTTAATCTTCCGGAAAAGCAAAAGAATTTCGTTTACAAGCTTCTGAAAAAATGGATGAGTACGGAAATAAGAAATTTTTAAGCAGGAAAATTAAGGAAGGATTGGCGCTGTAGCTAATACCGCCACAGACACTTGCAGGAATAAGTAACAAAAACCTACTTTAAAGTCTTATGGAGCACCTCCAGGTATTGAGAAATATAACTTTCCACAGATTTTCTCTTGTATTGCATAATATAACGCGGATGCGACAGGGGGATGATTTCGTTAAAAAAGTGATGATGTTGATTTAAGTCTTCCAGATACTTAAAGTTTTTACCCTCTCCCAGGCATATGGCCGTATCTGTTTTTATACCGAAATTAATTTGCTGTTGAAGCGTATCAAGAATGAACGGATCACGGGCATTTTGAAGCGCTTTGCTATCGTAATAATTGAGATTCTTCCCATCTTTCACAAAGCCAAGAGGGGAAACAGCGCTAATAAAAAACTTCGAATAAAACTTTTCCACTCCGCCATAAGCGTCTATCAACTGGTAAAAAAACCGGGAGGAAAGTTCGGGCTTTTGTTCCAGCCTGTTGGGAATACCGCATTTTTCTTTAAGTTTTATGGGGTCGGTAAAAGGGACACCGGTAACTCCCGCGCCAAAGCGACCCGGATTGATGCCCAGGATCATAACTCTTGGGTGAGTATCATTATAAAACTTTCGGTAAAAAGTCTCCGATAAAATTCTGGTATCCCAGTTGTTGAAAGGATTCATTACCTCCACACTTTCAGGGAGATCAACATCCAGATTAAGCGAGGCATTGAATGCGATAATGTTTTCAGCCAGTGTTTTATTAGTCATTAAATTTATTTTTGTTCAAGCCGTTGTATGGCTTTATCGATTGTAGAAAAAGTACCGTAAACGATTGGTGAGAGGTCATCAAGATTTCTTTCAAACAATACACTAAAAGCTGTTGGCTTCGGTGTATCGGAAACAGCGGCAAGGCGGCTATCTCTGATTCTTTCTTTGTTTATACGGTAAAACCTGAAGACCTCTTCCATTTGCCGTGGATTTATATCAAGCTTTGCTTTCCGGTAATCCGGTATCAAATGATAATTCTTTTCGGCGAACTCCTGCAAGTTAAGGATTTTGAGCCACGATTTGCGAATGCTTTCAAGCGAAACCCGATCAGAAAAATACCGGTAAATTATTTTTTTATTATGATTGATTTGATGTTTGTATTTTTTCATACCTGTCAAGGTACTGCATTGGTTTGAGGGGCAAAGATAATAAAATCCAGGTAACGGAGAATCACTCATCCGTTGCATTAAAAACCCGGGAACATGTCCCGGGCCTGATCAACTAAAACTACTAACTAAACTAATCACCACTAATTATTTAAAGCATTAACTGTTTTATTCGCAGTTATGGATATCGGTGTTGCATGAGAGAGGTTATCACTTACCGGGCAACGTTCTTCGATTTGCTCAACCCATTTCTTCAGTGTTTCCTCATCAGCATCTGCATCAGCATTTATAGTAACCTCAATCTCTCTGAATCCTGCTCTTTCCTCACTGGATTGTCCCATAAACCGGGCGGGATTGAGGTTGCCGCTCATCTCCATATCCATGCCGCGAAGCGTAAAGCCCATTTCTTTAGCCACCAGATGCCCAACTACTGTTAAACATCCTGACAAGGCGCCTAATACGTACTCAACCGGATTAGCCCCTTCATTCGTCCCGCCTAAGTTTTGGGGTTCATCAATGGACATTTGGAAATTTCTTGCGTTTACCACTGTTTTCGTGGCGTTTTCGCTATGTGCTTTTATGTTTACTTGTAAATCTTTCATAACTTCTCCTTTTTTTGTTATTTTTCTAACATTGTTACAAAAATAACATAAAAATCAGAAAAATGTTTTCTGTAAATGAAAAAAAATGTTAAACCCCTCCATAAAAACCAATTGATATGCCGAATCATTACAATTCATCAAGGCGAACCACTAACAGCGGTTAAGTACCGTAACCCCCGAAACTATTTTGTTAAAAACCTGTTAATGAAAAAACTAAACGAATAAATTGACGTTTATTAGGTGCATTCGTTATCAAATCAAGACGAATGTCCATAATTAGGGGTTTTGTTGATTTAGTGGTCTGACACCAGAGCCAGGGCTTTTTCTCTCCATGGTTTTTGCCCTGGCTTCTTTTTTTTAATTAACAACTCAAAATTTCTTTTCATTTTCCACCTCATTAAAAATACCTTGTAATAAGGTATCATATTTTATAAAGAAGAACTTGCTTGGTTTTACCAAAATTAAGTTTGGCTGATTATCACATCACTTAAACCTGTCAAGGATATTTTTGGATTATTTGCATCCCTTGAATTATACAGAACATTTGTAATATCCTTCCTTAAAACAAAGTATACAGAGCTACTC
>CAYFQK010000212.1:0-5921 GCA_964345255.1 uncultured Bacteroidales bacterium
CCATTTGTGATAAAGCTTTATCGTAGTTACCTTTTGTGATGTCAAGGACACCCATACTATAAGATACGTTGATGCCTTGCTTTTTAGCTTTAGAGAAATACTCTTCAGCTTCTTCATAGTCTCCTTCTATTCCGGCTATTATACCCAGGTTATTAAGAACACCACCATGCGTAGGAGCTAAAGATTCGGCTTTTTTCAGGTCTTTCTTGGCCTGATCATAATCACCCTGAAGCATCAGGATGTATCCTTTGTTATTAAAAGCTTTAGGACAGCCCGGGAAAAGCTCTGTAGCTTTTTGATAAATCTCTAATTTATCATCCAGATTGTTGTGGAGGGTTGCAGAATAAAGCAGTTCTGCCTTGCTGAGTTCTTCAGCATCTTCCATTGCTAAGTTAGCTATTTCATTGTTAGTTTTCTTAGGCTCATAGCTATTGACTTCAAGCTCTACTCTTCTTAGCGGAGGCAAAATCTCTTCTTCTACTTTATCGTAAACTAAAGCCATGTTACGAATTTCCTGCTCACGCTTTTGCAGGTCTGGCTGGGAGCGTACAACATTTAAAATAATATTTTTATCTTCAATATCAGAAGCTTCAACAGCTTCCATAAAACCATTCCAATCTTCGCCTTTTGCCTGTTTATTTACGGTTACTTCATCTAAATCCATACCTAATTCATTGAAAAGGTCTTTTAAGATTTTATGGCCGGTATTGGCTCTGCGCTCCGATAAACCTGCATTAAAAGATTGTTCACCTTCTGGGGAGGCCCAGGCATTAATTTCAATATCTTCTATTTCCCATCCTTTATCGATGAATTGCTTGAGCTCTTCTACATCTTCTTTAGCGTTGCGGTTAACGTTTAACGGAAGCCTCCAATTCAGATAAGCCAGGTTGATTTTAAAATACGCTGTAGCTTTTTCTGATATGATAGTTTCTTTTTCATAACCGTGGTCTGCAACCATGCCGTAATCTGGAGAATCGCTCTCTTGGTATGGATTATCTGACGCATTTTGTGGTGTAAAAGATACGCGCTGTCCTGTTATGATTGTACCTTTTGCCATTGACTTCTGAGGTAAGGTCTCTGATTTGAAATTCTCCTGGATATTGCTGTTCGTGGCATCCTCATTTACAGCATTTCCTTTTGGAAGGAAAACAAGCGGTTCAAGAATCAGTTCAGCATCTTCCATTCCTTCTTCGAAGGCGAAATTGTAGTCTTTTGAGAAAGATCCGCCATCAGAAGTTATAACCTGGCCGTCACCGGAAACTTTTTCTCCTCTGAGAAAGATCGGTTCTAAAACTTTTGATTTACCATTATATTTAACAACAGGGCTGAGTTTCATCGCTGCTTTGCTGCTGAAATAGTTTTCAGGAATCTGACCCGAAACGGTTACATTTACTTTATTACCATGCCTTTCCATCACGGAGGGACTTGCGGCAATATCAACGTTTTCAAAATTCCGAACCATTTTGCCTAATCCACCAAACTGGCCGAGATTAAAGGTAAGGTTAAGCGTTGAATTTGTATAAATGTCATAATCAAAGCCACCTGCTTTAGCATCAAGAAGATCGGAATTTACTCCTTTCCAAACATGTTCCAGGCCTAAACTAATTCCATCAGAAAGGCGGTATGAAGCTCCAATACCTGCTGGAACAAAAGCTTCAGTAGTCAATTCAAGCGGTCCGTTTGAAGCACTTGTACCACCATTTTTTCCTAAAACACTACCGTTGGGTTTGACTCTATATTCGGTTTCCCAGTTGGAAAATCCTATTCCCGCAAAACCGTAAAGGTCTAAATTTCTATCAGCGTTATAGTCGGAAATTAAGTTCAGTAAACTGACTGTAGCCTGTAAACTGTAATCTAAAACAGTATTTGCTTCCATCTCCTGCTGAGGGGACGGTGCTTTAAGAGTGCTGTATAGTTGGCCATATTGCATATTACCTCTTAATCCAAGTACTGGCGATAACTGATGTCCAACTGAAAGACCTCCAGTAAATTTGTCTTCGGAAAATTTTTCAAATGTGTTTTGATCCTGCACATCTCCCCAAAATTGCGTAAATCCTCCATTTAGAGTTAAATACCAATAACGGGCAAATGAATCGGTTTTGTTTTCGCTTGTTTCCTGACTGTAAGCATTTCCTTGAACTAAAATAAGTGCTAGCGCAAGAAAGAGTGCATTAAGGGTAAATCTGGTTTTTTTCATAATTTTTATTTTTGAGAGTTTTAGATTTTTCTGAAATTTTATACTAAAATAAGAAAAAAAATTGTTTTTGTTTAAAATAATTTAAACTAAGCTCTATATGTGCAACAAATTTAAAAAAATATCGTATTCATCATAGATTTTGACAAAATTAATTTTTATTAGGTATAAGTGAAAAAGCTAATCATTTTATTCTGTTTAATTGTAATAACTACTTATGGTAACGCCCAGAGTAACCACTCAAGTTATGTCCAGTTTGATGCAGGGATGACAATCACTTTGGCCGATATCAAAAGGTATGATTTTGCCCCAACAACAGAGGGTCTATCTGAATTACAATATGGTTCAGGGCTCGGAACTACCTTCTTTTTAAATGAGAATGTCGGGATTAACACCAGCCTGAGGTTTTATGCTTTGGCAGGAATTGAACCGGAGCTTGGCTTGAGTTTTAAGGGGCAGGGATGGGCGCCCTCAGTAAGTTTGTCACTTGCTTTTAATTCGGTTTTTGAAGAAAACCTTGCTTCACCGTGGAACGAAAGGTTCAAATTGTTCGTAAAAATGGGTTATGGACATCTTTTTTATCAAAATGAATTGAATCTTCGGGAGAACTTTGACGGGGAAGAAGTGCCCTCTTCATTTTACGAAACAGGCAAAACGAAAGCCGGCCATTCATTTTTTCCGGTGGAGGTCAACCTTATGTTCAAACTGAATAAAACCAACAGCGAATATTTCCCTCAAGGCAAAAACCGTCTATACCTGGTGCTTTCAGGAACACTTGCTTTTGTAGATACGGATGAACTCGATAGTTTTTCCGGTCGCGATTTCAGTAACGATGCATTCACCTACTTTTCCGTTGGGTTAGCCTATTTTATGGGTCGTTAATCCTGATTTGCTGAGATGATCCCATAAAACAATTCCTCCGCTAATGGATACATTTAATGAATGCTTGGTGCCCCATTGAGGAATCTCAACACATTCATCCGAACGATCGATTATAGCCTGCTCTACACCGGTGACTTCGTTGCCAAAGACAAAGGCTGTTTTTTGATTTTGCCGGGGCTGATAATCTTGTAAAGCAATGCTGCCCTCACATTGTTCTACAGATATTATTTTGTAAGAATCTTTTATTAGCTTTTCAATGGCCTCGCGGGTTGTGTTAAAATATTTCCAGTTTACAGACTCTGAAGCGCCGATAGCGGTTTTGCGGATATCTTTATGAGGTGGCCGGGCCGTTATCCCGCAAAGGTAAACGGCTTCCAGCGCAAAGGCATCGGCAGTTCTGAAAAAACTACCTGTGTTGCTGGCGCTTCGAATGTTATCCAGCACCACCACGACCGGGTTTTTTTGGATTTTTTTATAATCCTCAACCGGCAGGCGGTTTAGCTCATGAATAGCAAGTTTTCGCATATCGCTCTATTGAATCTGCAAAAGTAATACTTTTGAGGTCTGATTTTGAAATGCCGTTTTCGGTAGGTTCGGTTTATAATTTTATTTTTGTCTGATAAAAGAAAAAAGTTGGCTGCAAAACAAAAACAGGAAAAGGAAACCACACCGTTGATGAAGCAATACAATTCCGTGAAGGCAAAATATCCGGATGCGCTATTGCTTTTCAGGGTAGGGGATTTTTATGAGACTTTTGGTGAGGATGCCCGCAAAACAGCCCGGATTTTGGGTATTATCCTTACCAAGCGGGCTAACGGCTCGGCCTCTGAAGTTGATTTGGCCGGGTTTCCGCATCATGCGCTCGACAGCTACTTGCCAAAACTTGTCAGAGCCGGCCAGAGGGTTGCGATTTGTGATCAACTGGAAGACCCGAGAATGACCAAAAAAATTGTGAAAAGAGGGGTCACCGAACTGATTACACCGGGTGTTTCATACAATGATAAAGTGCTGGAAAATAAAGAAAATAATTTTCTGGCAAGTGTTCATCTCAACGGAAATTATGCCGGGGTGGCTTTTTTGGATGTTTCAACCGGTGAATTTTATCTGGCCGAGGGGAATCTGGAATATGCCGACAAGCTGTTGCAATCGTTTAAACCCTCAGAGGTGATTGTTCAGCGCGACAAACGTGGTGCTTTTACTGAAAAGTTTGGAAATAAGTTTTTTCTGAAAGTATTCGATGATTGGGTTTTCACCTTGGATTTTGGCAGGGATTTGTTGCTGCGGCATTTTGAGGTAAAAAACCTGAAAGGCTTTGGCGTGGAGCAGCAAGAAACCGGAGTTATAGCTGCCGGTGCGGCGTTGCATTACCTGGCGGAAACACATCACGACAAGGTAAAGCATATTACAAAATTGGCCAGGCTCGAAGAAGAAGATTATGTCTGGCTCGATCGCTTCACAATCAGAAACCTGGAAATGTTTACGCCCACAGCCGAAGATGGTACTTCGCTGCTCCGGGTTATTGATAAGACGCGCTCGCCCATGGGCTCCAGATTGCTGAAAAAATGGCTTGTCCTTCCGCTGAAGCACAAAAAATCCATCCAGGAACGTCATAGTGTGGTGGAAGGATTCATCAATGATGATCACCTTTTTGACAGTCTGCACGGGCATATAGAGGAGATGGGCGACCTGGAAAGGCTTATCACAAAAGTATCTACCGGCAGGATTGCGCCACGCGAATTACTTAAACTGCAAGCCTCCTTATCCGAGGTGAGGCCGGTGAAAGAGTTATGCCGGCAATCGGATAATGAAGCGCTGAGTAAAATTGGAGAGCAGTTCAGCGAATGTGAGATTATCGCTCAAAAAATCAGAGACACCCTGCAAAAGGATCCTCCGGCGCTGGTGAATAAAGGAAATGTAATCGCAAAAGGCATTTCTGAGGAGTTGGACGAGTACAGGGATATCATTACATCCGGAAAAGATTACCTGAAGGAGATCAGAGACCGGGAAGCAGAAAATACCGGAATAAGTTCGTTGAAAATCAGCTTTAATAATGTGTTTGGATATTACCTGGAAGTGCGTAACGTGCATAAGGATAAGGTCCCGGATAGCTGGCATAGAAAACAAACGCTGGTAAGCTCTGAAAGATACATTACGGAAGAGCTAAAGGAATATGAGCACAAAATATTAACTGCAGAGGATAAAATCCAGGAACTGGAAGAGCGCCTTTTCAGGGAATTGGTTTTTGAGGTGTCAGAATATATTCAACCCGTACAGTTAAATGCTCAGTTGATAGCCAAGCTCGATGTGTTGCTGGCGTTTGCTCATCAGGCAAAGACGCATGATTATGTAAAGCCGCATATGAATGATTCTTTTGCATTGGAAATCAAAGGCGGACGCCATCCTGTTATTGAAGACCAGATGCCGCCCGGCGAAAAATACATTGCCAATGATATTACACTGGATACGGAAAAGCAACAAATCATTATCGTTACCGGCCCGAATATGTCTGGTAAATCTGCTTTGCTGCGTCAAACGGCGCTAATAGTATTGTTGGCTCAGGTGGGAAGTTATGTGCCGGCAACCGAGGCTGACATCGGCATCTTTGATAAAGTATTTACACGGGTAGGAGCCTCCGATAATATTTCCAGCGGTGAATCCACCTTCATGGTGGAAATGAATGAAACAGCCAGTATTTTAAATAACATTTCGAACCGCAGCTTGATATTATTGGATGAGATTGGTCGTGGCACCAGCACTTACGACGGTATCTCGATAGCCTGGTCTATCGCTGAATTTTTACATGAGCATCCTACATACAAGCCGCGGGTTTTGTTTGCTACGCATT
>CAYFQK010000213.1:0-5789 GCA_964345255.1 uncultured Bacteroidales bacterium
AGAGCCTTTAAAACAGGCTCAATAATTTTCAGTTCTGTAAATTGCATTGATTGTTGTAAATTAAATCCCCGGCGAGTAATTCTTTCGTTGAAGGTTTTCTCTTAAGAGATGCTGTTATTTCGCGGCAAAGGTACGCATAAAATTTGAGCCGGTAACAAAACCGGTAAAAAAGCTGGAAGGTTAAGCGAACACAAAACAAAATAATCTTTTAAAACTTACTCAAATCCGTAGTAATCGTAATGTAGTTGGGCGAGCCCACCAGGTGGTAGGCGGAGCGCGAGTAGCTGAAGTTGAATTTGGAAACGCGGAAACCGATGCCCCACGAGAATCCAATAGTGCCAAGCTTGCTGTTAAGCTTCATCTCCTGGCGGCGCCGGTAGTTGTAGCCGAAGCGCAGGCTGAAGTTTTCGGTAGGCATGAATTCCCCGCCGATGACAACGTGGCGCATGATTTTATCGCCGATGCCGTTCCCGTCCTCTTCCACCTCTCCGGTGAAAGGGTTCTGCTGGTTGACATTGGCGTTTGGGTCTTGATAAGTCAGGTCGGGCTGCTGCAGGTTGGTCAGCAGCAGGTTCCAGCGGAACGGCAAATGCTTGAGGCGCTTGGAGAGCCCGAGCTGTATCTCAAACGGTAGCGGTTCATTGCTGCCGGGTTCGTAACTTTTAATCTGGCGGCCGATATTTCTAAAAATAATTGATGCCGTAAAGCGGGCGTCCGGGTTGTGATAAGTTCCGGCCACATCCACGGCCAGTCCGTAAGAGCTGTAAGTATGCAGGAATGACGATAGCAGCTTAACGTTAGCGCCGATGGAAAACAGTGAATCGAGCTGTCGCCCCCACCCGAGGGTGATGGCATTCTCGGAGCCGCTGAAGGTACCGAGCGTATCGCCCAGCGGATTGGATTCATAGGTTTCGCCATAGTTGATGTATTGTACCGATGCAACAAAGCTTCCTGTTTTATCGAATGTTTTGGAGTAGCTGGCGAATCCGTAGTTGATGTCCGAATAATAGTCTACCACACTTAAGGCAAGCTTGTTTTCCATCGCCGGCGTAATCAGCGAGGGATTGGCCACACTAAGCGTAATGTCGTTATCTTTAATCGGAGCAAAATTACTACCCATAGCGGCTATACGGGCTGAATTACTGAGATTGAGAAATTCATAAGCGCTGCTGCCTCCGGTCTGCGCCTGCATCCAAACGGATATCAATATGAATGCAATGACTTGTATGCTTTTCTTCACTGGCTTCAAATTTTGAGAGGTAAAAGTATAAATACCGCTGCTTTTGACAAAACAAACGCAGGAAAAGTGGGATTATTTTGCGGGAACTCTCGAATATGTGAGTAGTTATTTGGTGGCTGGTTGATTGGTCAATTCTTTGATTTCTTGACCAGTCTTTAGTTTGTTTGTAGTAAATAATGGTTTCTGAAAAGGTTTTTTCTATCTTTGTTACAGTGTATATTTCTGTTATAAAATATTTACATGCTATGTATACCATAAGTATTGATGAGAATCGTGGAAGCCTGCTGGAAATGATTCCCGATCATTTTTTAGTTTCTGAAGCCTATATTACAACATATCAAATGAAACCATCGATATTTTCAGACGGATAAGAATGATGTCGTAAAAAAGAACATAATTGTACACACAGACAATGTTTTAACCATTAAAACCAGATCACTATGAGAAAACTTATCACATTGGCCCTCATTTCCGTTTTTGCTGCGGGAATAGCTTTTGGTCAGGAAAAAGACAAGGCAAAGTTTAAAGAGTATGAACCGGGATACTATGAAAATTTTATCCTGAAGGATGTCCGGGCGGTTAAGAAAGAAAAGAAACAGGAAGAAAAGGAGAAGAAATTCCTCATGGACCAGTCGGATATGGACCTGCCCAATGAGATGGGCTTGTACGAAAACGAAGTCTGGCACACACCCACTATTTCACAGGGTAATGCCGGTACCTGCTGGGCATTCAGTACTACATCCTTCCTTGAGTCAGAGGTGAAACGTCTTCACGACATGGAAGTTGACCTTTCGGAAATTTACACAGTATACTGGGAATACGTGGAGAAAGCCAGAAGGTATGTGAAGAAGCGCGGCGATTCGCGTTTTACGCAGGGTTCCGAAGCCAATGCTGTAACCCGGATGTATAAAAAGTATGGCATTGTCCCTAACAGCGTGTATGACGGATTGCCCGGGGAGCGTGAATTCCATTCTCATGCGGCTATGTACAAAGAGATGCGAAATTATCTGAAAAGTGTGAAAGAAGCGGACGCCTGGAATGAAAAAGAAGTTTTGGCCACCATTAAATCCATCATGAATCACCACATCGGGCAACCGCCTTCAGAATTTAAACATGAAGGAGAGATGATTACCCCGAAGGAGTATCTGAATGATGTGCTGAAACTGAATATGAACGATTTTGTGGAGATACTTTCTTACAAGCAGGAGCCTTACTGGGAGCAGGTGGAATACGAAGTTCCGGATAACTGGTGGAACAGCGAGGAGTACTACAACGTACCGCTGGATGTGTTCATGGAAATCGTAGAAGAGGCCATTGATGAAGGATATTCCATGAGCATCGGCGGTGATGTCTCCGAGGCCGGTTTCCTGCGCTCCACCAACTGTGCCATGGTACCATCGTTCGATATCCCGGCTGCCCATATCAATGAAAATGCAAGGCAGTTCCGCTTTTCCAATGGAAGTACAACAGATGACCACGGAATGCACCTGGTTGGTAGTAATGCGTATGATGGCAATATGTGGTACCTCATCAAAGACTCCAGCTCAGGATCGCGGGACGTAGGAGAAGACAGCCCGATTTTCGGTTATTATTTCTTCCATGAAGACTACATCAAACTGAAGATGATGAATTTTACCGTTCATAAGGATGCGGTTAAGGATGTGTTGAAGAAGTTTTAGGGGGAGCACCGGCAACAGGCATTTGGCCGTCGGCACTAAAGATTAGTCAGACCATCAGGAAACAGGAAAAACGGAGTTTCATATTTTATGAAACTCCGTTTTTCATTAAAAAATCTAATAACTTGATTCATCCAGTTTCACTTTACCCCGGAAGGTGTTATATACAAAAGCGGTATAGAAAATAACCAGCGGCGTGCCTATGGCCGCGATGGTTAACATAATGCCCAACGATTTCTCTGAGGAAGCCGCATTATAAATTGTAATGTTGTATGCCTGGTCAATGGTTGAAATAAGCATGACTGGATACAACTCAATAGCCACCAAAATAAGAAGGAAACTCACCGTCAGAGATGAAAAAATGAAACTCATAAAAAACTTTTTCTTGTGCACTAAGCGAGGAATATTGGCTATGCTGAGGAACATCAGCAACGGCACCACAAATAATAACGGGTTATTAAAAAACCTATCCGACAGATGAGGTATAGCAATTAAGGTATATGCCGTGACAACAACAAATGCCACTATGAAAAATGCAATGGCCCTCCACAAGAGCTTATGCACATGCTCAAATAGCTTTCCTTCGGTTTTCATTACCAAAAATAGTGCGCCATGCATCATCATGAGAGCAAGAGTAGTTATACCTACCATCACCGAGTAGGGGTTGATGAATTCCAGCCAGTGCCCCTGAAATTCGTAGTTGGGACCCAGCGATATGCCTTGTAAGACATTTCCCATAACTACACCAAGCAGAAAGGCCAGCAGAGCGCTGGAAACACTATAGCTTATGTCCCAAAGGTTGCGCCACCATTTCATGTTTTCCTTACTGCGGAATTCAATGGATATTGCTCTGAATATCAAAAATGCGAGAAAAAGCATAAAAGGGATGTACATGGCTGAAAAAAGTGAGCCGTATAATACGGGAAATCCTGCAAAGAGTGATCCTCCGCCAATAACCAGCCACACCTCATTTCCGTCCCACACCGGACCGACGGCGTTCAGGGCAATGCGACGACTCTCTTCTTTTTTGAAAAATAAATGCCAGGCTCCCGCTCCCAAATCAAATCCATCAAGGATGCCATAGCCTGTAAATAAAGCTCCTATTACTAAAAACCAAAGTGTTGGGTAATCTATTCCTAAAAAAGTTTCCATAGTTTTCTGTTTTAAGTGTTAGTACTTGATGCTTTCTCTGCCATTCCCTCTTGCAGAGGTCTTCTGTCAGCAGCCTCCTCACTATAAGGACCTTTCTTTATTTTCTTGTCGAGAAGATAAATAAATAGAAGAAATAACAACAGATAGATAACAGCAAACATAATTAGTGAAAATACTACCTGGCTGGCTGTAACAGACTGCGACAACGCATCGGCGGTCCTGAGTAATCCATAAACCACCCAGGGCTGACGTCCCATTTCTGCGGCAAACCATCCAACCTGATTGGCGATTTGAGGCAGAAGCACAGCAAAAACGAATACCCACAACAACCAGCGTTGCTTAAACAGCTTACCCTGATACCATTTAAATGAGGAAAACAGGGTGAGCGCAATCATAAACATGCCGATAACAATCATGAGGTGGTAGAACTGAAAGACGGCATTGACCGCCCCGGGCCTCTCATCCTGAGGAAAAGCATTCAGCCCTTTCACCGGTTCATTGAAATCCCAGTGAACCAAAAAGCTTAAAAAGCCCGGGATTTTCGGCCCGACGACTTCCTGCTTTTCTTTGTCTACCCATCCGAAAAGATACATGTCTGCGGGCGCATTCTTATCGAAGTGTCCTTCGAAAGCGGCCAGCTTGGCAGGCTGATTTTCGGCTACTCCATCAGCTGATACGTGTCCGGTAGCCAACTGCAGTAGGGAAAAAATGGTTGCTACAGTAAGAGCAATCTTAATAGCTTTTTTGGAAATTTCCACATGCCTGTTTTTGATAATGTAATAAGCATGGACACTCATCACCAGGAAAGCTCCGGCCAGCAGCGCCCCTATCCACACATGCATGATACGCTCAACGCTGGAGGGATTGAACACCATAGCCCAAAAATCAGTAATTTCAGCGCGGGCATTCATCCCTTCGCCAACAATGTGAAAGCCGGCGGGCGTCTGCTGCCAGCTATTGGCCACAACGATCCATACGGCTGAAAACATCGCCCCGACAAAAACAGCTATAGTTGATATAAAATGCACCTTGGGTTTTACCCTGTTCCAGCCGAATAGCAGCACTCCCAGAAAACCGCTCTCCAGGGCGAAAGCAAAGATCCCTTCAGCCGCCAATGCGCTGCCGAAAACATCCCCAACATAGCGGGAGTAAGTAGCCCAATTCGTTCCAAACTCGAATTCCATAACAATGCCCGTTGCGACTCCTATTCCGAAAGTCAGGGCAAATATTTTTGTCCAGAACCGGGCCAGCGTTTCATATTCCTTATCACCTGTTCTAAGATACCGTCCTTCCATAATAACCATCATCAACCCTATTCCAATACTCAAGGGAGGATAGATGTAATGAAAAGCAATTGTAAATGCGAATTGTATCCGCGACAGTATTTCTACATCCATGGTTTAAAATTTTAGTGCGTATAAATATTGCTTTAATTTGTTAATAAAATCTTAATTTTTTTCCTGATAACAGGTGCTTTTCACACTTGTTTAACTCAAAAACTTCCTGTTAATAAAGTTTTACGGAAGTTATTGATATTAAGCCTCATACCTGTTTGCGCCATTTCAATTGAATAGAACTAAAAATCACAAATTCCATAGAAGCCAATAGTTAATTCCATAGTTTTTGTGACAATGTAAAAGTACAAAAATTGAAGTTTTTTCCAGATATAATTTTGTTAATAAATCAATGTAAAGATTTTCTGAAAGAAAAGCTTATCACCG
>CAYFQK010000214.1:0-5767 GCA_964345255.1 uncultured Bacteroidales bacterium
GGGTTAGGCTTGCAATCAAAGCTTTTAAGCGTCATCCAGAACAGAGAAGTGGTCAGACTGGGAACCAACAAGAAAATCCCCATTGATGTGCGCCTTATATGTGCCACCAACATGCCGCTATACCAAATGGTGAAGGAGGGAAAGTTTCGCCAGGATTTGCTTTACCGCATCAACACGGTAGAAATTAATCTTCCGCCGCTTCGCGAGCGGACGGAAGATATTCCTTTGCTGGCTGATCATTTCCTGAAAATCTATGCCAAAAAATACAATATGCCCTCAAAGCGGATTACACCGCCAGCCATAAAAAGACTGGAGGCCCATAACTGGCCCGGCAACATCCGGGAACTGCAACATGCCATCGAACGAGCGGTGATCATGAGCGATTCCAACACCCTGCAGCCCAACGACTTCTTTATTTCCCAAAAAGAAGAGGCCGAAGGCAGTGAAACCGTGGTGAATACGACCAATATCCAGGAAACGGAAAAAATGCTTATTCGCAAAGTGATCGATAAGCATGGGGGAAATATCAGCAAGGCAGCTAAAGAGCTGGGCCTTACCAGGGCTTCCCTTTACCGAAGAATTGAAAAATATGATCTTTAAAAATTTTCGCCTGCAGGTTATCATCAGGGTGATCCTGCTCACTGCTGTCGTCGCCCTGGCCGTGGCCCTTGTGGATAACGAAAACCTCCGCATTACCTGGGTCATTCTTCTTGCAATTGCTGTTTTCCAGGTGTATGAGCTGATTCGTTTTGCCGAAAGAACCAATCGAAAGCTGGCGCAGTTTTTTCAGAGTAGCCGTTACTCCGACTTCTCCACCACTTTTACTGACCCCCACCTGGGGAAAACGTTTAAGGACCTGAATAAAGAGTTTAATGAAGTCATTAATGAGTTCCGGAAAAACAGGGCCGAAAAAAACGAGCAGCACAACTACCTTTTAACGGTCGTACAGCATATCAGCATCGGCATTATCGCATTTCATCCCGACGGGAAGGTGGACTTATTCAACAACTCGGTTAAAAAATTACTGAAAATAAACACCCTACGGAATGTAAAAGACCTCTCAAAAATCAGTGAAGAGCTTGCGCAAAAGGTATTTAAGTTAAAAGCCGGTGATAAATTACTTACAAAAGTCATTGTGGAAGATGAATTATTGCAACTTTCTATTTCAGCTACTCAACTGAAACTTCGAGGCAAAGACCTTACCCTGGTTTCCCTTCAGGATATTCATGCAGAACTGGAAGAAAAAGAAATCGAATCGTGGCAAAAACTTATCAGGGTACTTACCCATGAAATTATGAATTCTATAACTCCGATATCTTCACTCGTATCCACTGTGGACGAGATGCTGATTGATGAAACAAAAGAACAAATGGCTCTGAAAGAACTGGATAATGACGATGTACAAAGCGTGAGAGAGGCGCTCACAACCATCAGCAATCGCAGCCAGGGCCTTCTGAATTTTGTGGATATTTATCGTAACCTCACTCGTATTCCCAAGCCAAATTTCAGGCATTTTAAAATCAGTGAATTATTCCAGCAGGATGCCCGGTTGTTGCAACCCAAATTTGAAAAGGTGAATGCCGATTTCAGTTACTCAATAGATCCTGACAACCTTATGGTAACAGCCGATCCGGATTTAGTGGACCAGATACTTATCAATTTGATTGTGAACTCCATCGATGCAGTAAAACATGTTGAAAATCCGCAAATCAGGCTAAGGGCATTTCTGAACAAAAATTCCAGAATGATCGTAGAAGTCAGCGATAACGGTTGTGGCATAAAACCCGATCGCATGGATAAAATTTTTATGCCTTTCTATACTTCAAAAGATAATGGCTCTGGTATAGGTCTCAGCCTTTCAAGGCAAATTATGCACCTGCACAAAGGCAATATTTCCGTAAGATCCAAGCCCGATGAAGGTTCGGTTTTTACGCTGACGTTTTAGGGATCTCATACTGATATATCAATTAACTAGAGCGATTCCTTCAATAGCAGGAAATTGATACTCTCCTCATCAGCGAGATTAAGGAATGCCATTATTTATTTAACTCTACCTCCCCGAAAAGGTTTGCGTGAATTCTTTTGGGGTTTTGCGTGTTGTGTTTCTAATTAAGAATAATTTTGCAATTGTTATTAAAATAACAATAAGAAGGAAAACAAATATGGAATTGAAAGAGAATAATTTAAACACGTTTTCAGATAATCACCCGAACAATCCGAAGGATCTGGTTCGTTACATCAACCTGAAGCTGGCTTCTATCGGTCAGCCGGTTTTGGACGATCAAAACAGGCCTCAGGGAGAGGCTTTATCTGATCACCGGTTTCATGAACTTACCAAAGACCTCATCGAAAACTATCGCAGTAAGACGCGCCTTGTGGCCGATGTGCATAGCCCGGTAGACAGCCGGATACAGCAATTCATTGAGGATTATTTGGCTGACCTCGAGGTAGCTAAAATGCCCAAAGTTCCGAACAACACGTTTGTGGTCGACAAACCGGGCATTGCTCGTATGCTGAGTCTCCCTCCTCACAAGAACGAATACCATAACGAATACCTGGACTCCTACCGCATCAAGCAGGGCATACTACACAACCCTCGGCATGACCGCCGAACCACTAAAGGCTCCTTTCACATCGTGGAAGGAGGACTGCCTGTTCCGCCCGATAAAATTCAGGTGCCCAGGGCCGCTTTTCCGAACTTCCTGGAAGCCGCCTTTGATCCACCGGATGATTTAAACGAGCTTCCTTTCACCTCGCAGCAGGACCAAAAAGCTCACACCTTTGTATCACTGCTCCTGCGGCCGATTGTAAGCCCCGAGGTAAAAGGAGTCTCCAAACAAAAAACTATGGAGGTGCGTTTCTTTGCACCCGGCAGCCTGGTAAGCAATCTCGACTTTGTGGAATCCATTTTCGGAAATGGCGGAAATCCGACGAATCCTTACTTCGATGCCGGCCTTGATCCCGACCACTGGACCGGTCACACCGGAGCTATCATTCTGGCCCCACAAATTATTAAAATGACCAAAAAAGAACTGGGGCTTCCACATTATGATGAGGCCACGGAGCGTCAGCGAAAAGACGGCGTTTGCTGGAAGGACGAAAATGAATTGTATAACGATGGAAATCCCTGTAAAATCACTACGCGTGATGAAAACGGGGTGGTGATTACCCTTATCGGCGACAACTATTTTGGCTATTCCAAGAAAGAAATCAAAACACAACTGAGTTACGCCGCAAATCTCTATGGGTTAGCTGAAGAAGAACACTCAGGAGGCGCCGTAGCCTTTCCGCGGAAAAACATTGGCAGCAACTTCAATGGCAAGCTGTTTATGAAAAATCGCCTGCAGAAAAATTACTATTTCAAGGATGTAGTTGAGCAGTATGGCGAGATGATGCACCTGCAGCCCGAAGGCTACGGTATCGACAAAAAGTATGAAAATATCATCTATATTCCGGAAGATACCGAAATTGACCTTTACAAAGGCACCGTAAAATGGTTGAAAGGCCGACAGGAGCAGCAGATCAACCTGCAACCCGGCTGCAATTACATCTTCCCTTCCGGTCACAAGCTTCATATGGAAAAACACCCTTCGGCCCCGTCGTGGCGATTGGTAAGCACCAGTCCGCAGGGAACCTTTTGCCACAAGCCCAGCACAGTATCTGGCGGAGGGAAGTCAGAAATTTCCAAATCGTTGCTCAACGCTATCATTTACGGCTCCTTCTTTATCCAGGATTTTGAAAAGGACTTTAAAATGGCCGATGAGTTGATAAAACGCGATTATTCGGACCGGTGGAAGCACCCGGAAAATCACCCCAAACAGTCACGACCCTTGTTGTCGGAAAAACGTACGCTGGGCTCGGTCATAAAACTGTTGAATCCTTCCGAGCTCTACAACGAGGAATACAATGCTTTTCTGCGTTCCATCCCTGCCCACGTCAAGGCATTGGTCTTTTACGTAAAACGTTTTTATCGCCCCGAGCGAACTCATGATGACTGGAAGGATTACTTCACGACCGATATTATCAATGGCCGTCGCGGCCACGAGTTGTTGTTTAACGACCGTAAAATACGGGCCAGTTACCTACGTGTGGGAATGGCCAAGGACAATGCCTGGAACCTTCACAAATTGCGGGCCGACTTTATCGCTTCGGCCAAAATCCAAATGGAGGATGATATCACTGCTTCGCTGACCCTGCCGCGAAACCATTTTAAATACCTGGATAAGAGCACCAAAAACCCATCGGTAAAAATGGTGGAAAATTGCGAGGCTAAGTTTTTCCAGCGCCCCGATGAAGCGGTCAATCGCGGTTACGACAAGGAAGCCGAGGCCGATTTGTCGATGCAGGATAATTTCACTTCCAATTACCAACCCTTATCGAAGGATGATGGCCAACGCCTGTTAGCTGATGCCATTAACTTCGACCTTTACACCAATCCTATCAAGAAGCTGATAAAGGAGGGAAGGGAAGATACCTCGGGACTGTATTTTATCTCACCTTCGCATCCACGCATCGTCAACGGTGCGCCCAGCAAAAACCCACGCTACCTGCAGACGCGCCCCGATTGGGTCAATCCCATTGAGGATTACCTGGCAGAAATAGGCATGCGGCTTGCTAACCAGGTACCCCTGTCAGAACCCATCAGCTACCCCATTAATGCCGTGCTGCCCGGAAGAAGGAACAATCCCCCGCAGAAGGAAAAGGGAATACGTGCTCTCAGCGTCTACAACCCGATTCACTACCAGGAGCTGCCCGAATTGTTCATGGACTTCATCTGCAGCCTGACAGGCAAATCACCTTCCACCACAGGAGCTGGATCGGAAGGTGCTTTGACTAAAGGCCCTTTCAACATGTTGAGTCCTACTACTGACCTGAACAACGCACTGCTCTCCTACATCCTGACCGGATACCAAGGCTTTACCAGCGCCGCAGGGTATGTAGGAACCGAATCGCGCATCGACCATGACATCTCACTGCTTATTCCCGAGCTTTGGTCGCGAATGACTGAAGAGGAGCGCGATCCGAAAAACCTTATTAAAGAAGGTTCCCTTGAGAAGCTGGAAGATTTTGAGTACAACGACGAAACCATCCCGGCATCCCGACTGGGTTACCGCATCACCGAAAACTTCGCCTTCAGCCATATGAATCGCATCTTCGACGAGCCACAAGCTGTTTTCAACGAAATGATGCTGCGTCCTGAAAAACAGGATATAGAAGCTTTCGCAGATGGGGTGAAAAACATTGTGGAAGCGCAGCAACGCGTAGCGCTCAACTATTTCAAAGACGGCAGCGTCGAAGCCGCCATTCCACCCTTGAAAGCCCTGCTTCATATCATGGCCTACGGCCATTACGAAGGGAAGAATGTTTCTGACCCGGAAATCCGGGAGCTTTTTGGACGCGATTATGTGCTTAACTCAGAATGGTACAAAAATAGGTTGGTTCGCAAACAGCAAATCGATGCAGAATTTCTTAAAGAGCGGATGAAATATATCGAGCAGTTTATGAACGAGCCGGTCAATAAAGAATATGTCGACGCCATGAATCTTCGCGATAAACTCCAGCAAAGCCGTGAACGGTTGGAATACGTTCAATCGGATGAATACCTTAAATTCCTTGAAGGTACCATTGGAGCCGATCCGTTGTTTAGAGGATAGATTTTAAATAAATAAACAGTAAATATGATAAATGGCCGAATCCGCATGGGTTCGGCCATTTTTAAACCTTCCAAATTTACCCAAAGCGTAGTGTCTTTACATTCATCTCAAAG
>CAYFQK010000215.1:0-5743 GCA_964345255.1 uncultured Bacteroidales bacterium
GGGCACAGGGGAGGTGCTGGTGTATTACACGCCCATACCTGCCACGCAGTGGTCGCTGGGAGTGGTTTATCCGGAAGATGAGATTTATGCCGGCCTGCATCAGATGAACTGGCTGCTGACAGCCCTGGTAGTGATTGGTTTAGCAGTCCTTACTTTCATAACCATCCGAACCGTAAAACGAGTCACCAGCCCGATAGCCAAATTTGCGCGCACAGCGCGGGTTATTGCCGAGGGGAATTTTGATGTGGAACTGCCCAAAACAGAGGATACGGAGGAATTAAAAGAGCTGAGAGGGTCGTTTGACTTTATGCAGAAAGAGCTGTCGGATTACATTGTGAACCTCAAAGAAACCACCTCGGCCAAGGAAAAAATTGAGAGCGAGCTCCGCATTGCCAAAGAGATTCAGATGGGAATGATTCCGCACATATTCCCTCCATTCCCGAATCTGAGCCAGCTGGATTTGTATGCTAAACTTGAGCCGGCCAAAGAAGTGGGCGGCGATCTGTACGACTTCTTTCTCATCGATGATAAGCACTTGTGTTTTGCCATCGGTGATGTTTCCGGAAAAGGGGTTCCGGCCTCCCTGTTTATGGCGGTTACAAGGACGCTGCTACGCTCACTGGCCCCCCGCCAGAAATCCACAAAAACTGTCGTGGAATCATTGAATAAATCCCTTGCCCAGGGCAACGAATCCAGCATGTTTGTCACGTTTTTCCTGGGGATTCTCAATATTGAAACCGGTGAATTGCAATACACCAACGCCGGCCATAATCCTCCTCTGCTTAAGGATGGACAGGGACATACCGAATTTTTTGAGATTACGAAAGATATTCCGGTAGGCTTGTTCGAAGACTATAAATACGCTGAAAGTAGAAGAACGATCAATAAAAACGACCGCCTTTTCCTCTATACCGACGGTATCACAGAAGCTGAAAATGACAGGGAAGAGTTATATTCCGATGCGAAATTACTTAGTCTCCTTACCGGAATCGATTATGTGGAACCTTCGGAAATCGTTAAGAGTGTCGAAAGCGATGTGAAAAAACACGTGGACGGCAATGAGCAGTCAGACGACCTGACGATGTTGTGTTTAAGTTATTTTGGAAACTCAGAACATGGAAAAAACAATTCGGATAACCAATAGTGTGGAGCAGCTGAAGGTGCTGGCTCAAAAAGTGGAAGAGCTGGGAGAGGAGTGGCAGCTTGGCATGGCTCTGGTCACGAATATAAACCTTGTGCTGGAAGAGGCTGTTAGTAATATTATATTCTATGCGTTTGACGATAAAAAGCGGCACAATATTGATATCACCATCACTATGGATAATAAAAAGCTGACGATACAAATAGTGGATGGCGGGAAACCCTTTGACCCCACGAAGAAAACGCCGCCAGATACCACCCTGTCGGCCGAAGAACGCGAGATTGGAGGCCTGGGAATTTTCCTGATGGGGAAAATCATGGATAAACTGGACTATCAAAGAAAAGACGAAAAAAATATATTAACTTTAAGAAAAACAATCTGATATATGGAATTACAATTTAAACAGAAAGATAACTTTACCATAGTCTATGTAAGTGGAAGAGTGGATACGACGAATTATAATGAGTTTGAAAAGCAGGTGAGTGAAAAAATTGATGATACCGGCGATAATGTTATCATTAATTGCAGCGAACTGAATTTCATCAGCAGTTCCGGTCTGAGAGTTTTTCTCATGACGCAGAAAAAGCTGACGGCAGCAGGTCGTAAGCTTAAGCTTAGTAATATGCAGCCGGCTATAAAAGAGATTTTTGACATCTCAGGATTTTCACAGATTTTCGAAATTCACGACACAGAAGAAGAGGCGCTTAAAGCTTAAAGCGAAGCTGCAAATCCGTCAGCGAGGGGGGTTGAAATAGTCTTACCTAATCCGGCTTTTCGCTGACTGGTTTGCACCATACAGCTTTGTCATTGCTCTTGATGTCAAAAAAAATAGAAACCATGGCACAATACATCCATTTCAGGGATCCGAACTCGAAAGAGATAGAAAAAACTCTGGAGGAAATACCGCAGGCCCCCGGCACCTGCCTGTTTATTGATATTGTGGGGTCAACGCAGATCAAGTATGGCACTGATTTGAAAACCTGGGGTAAGAAAATCAACAACACGTTTAATTTCATTTCTATCCTCAATGATTTCCCCGGCAACGTGGTTAAAGGCATCGGCGACGAGATTATGCTTTATATCCCGGATGAAGAGCTGGCGAAAAAGACCAGTTACAACGATTATTTCAGTCTGCTGCAGGAAATTCACGCTACGATCGACAATATTCGTAATTTTCCCATCGAAGGCCTTTTTCTGCCCTGTAAAGTCGCCATCCATTACTGTACCGATGCCTACAACATCACGTTTCTCAAAGGAGCCAACGATTACTACGGAAAAGACATCGACCTTACGGCGCGCCTCACTTCAAAGGCTAAAGCCAACCGGATTGTGCTGAGTGAGGCGTTCTACCGGAAAGTCTACAAAGATTATACACAGAAGTATTCCACAAACACCGGCAGCGTGGTTAGCAACATTTCGGGGAAATACCTCGAAGATTTTAAAGGTGTTCCCGGGCCAACCGAATACCGGGTTATCGATGCCTGATGACGATAAGCCCCATGGACTAATGACCGTGGTCCCGCATATAAACATCTTGATCTGGCGCTATGCAGCGCTCTGTGGAGGAATTGAATACCTGTGGAAGCAGCAAGGGTTGAGAATTAACCCCATCACTGTTATAAACACCGGAAAAGTATTTCAGGCCGGAATGGTCTGGCTTTGAGCAGTGGTACAAGAAAAAAGGTGTATCATAAGGCAAAAGCTACGGCTTAGTTTTATGATACACCTTTTTTCGTTTTTTCCGGTCGCGGTGGAATTCCTGACAGGGAGGTATTACATTTTACCTAAAATCTCTTTCGCCATTTTGTAGCGTTTGTTCACCTCTTCCCAGTTTACGATGTCCCAGAAATTGCTGACATAAGTCCCGCGTTCATTCTGGTAGTTAAGGTAATAAGCATGCTCCCATACATCCAGGTTCAGTAAAGGAATACCGCGCACAGCTTCGTCCTTCATTAAGGGATTGTTTTGGTTGGCGGTGCTGGTAACCTCCAGGGAGCCATCAGCTGTTATAACCAGCCATGCCCAGCCGCTTCCAAACTGGCTTTTAGCTGCTTTCTCAAAAGCGGTTACAAAGCTATCGTAGCTGCCGAATTCGTTTTTGATGGCTTCACTTACCTCACCCGAAAACTCGTCGCCTTCCGGCGTAAGGAAATTCCAGAACAGGCTGTGGTTATAAAAACCGCCGCCGGCGTTTCTGACAGAAGCAGGATAGTCATCGATTTTTGTGAACAGCCAAGCGAGGGGCTTATCCTGGTAGCCGGTACCCTTAAGTGCCGCATTGGTTTTTCGGGTATATCCCTGATGATGCTTCGTGTGATGGATGCGCATCGTTTGTTCGTCAATAACAGGTGCCAGAGCATCGTAAGCATAGTCTAAGTCTGGTAACTGATAAGGATAGCTCATCGAATATTCCGGAAGCATCGAAATCATATTATCTGTTTTGTCTGTAGGTTTTTCTCCTTCTGATGGGTTTACAGCCATTGAAGTGCCGTATATAGCTATCAGAAGCATTATTGCGATAAGGTGTTTAATTTGAAATGTTTTCATTTTTCTTTTTTTTATGTGTGTAATTAACAAGTAAACATTCAGTTTGTTTTTTTTGAAATAACTTGAATCAAAAACACCATCGGCTGAATAATTTCACCCTTCGGGATTTTTGAGGATTTCCAGTCTTAAAGGTTTACCCTGTGTAAATACTATTACCACAGGGCTGGGAGAGCAAAACCTGTGCCGATGAATATCGGTAGCCCGGGCGAAACCCATGGGTAAAAGGTCAGACGTGAATTTTTCTCAAGGCTGTAAGCCTTGTCCTTGCATTTCCTCCCGGCATACGAAACGAGATGAAAAGATAGTCTCAGGCTTTCAGCCTGATATGGTTTTCTATTTGCGGAAGAATCTCTATACTTTACTATTGTGCAATTATTCACCAAAATGAAAATAAAAAACTGGTTTTTAGCTCTTAAAAAACATTTTTTTTCTAACTTAGCTAAAGTTATTCTTGTCATTAGTTATCCTTCCCGTTTGGTGTAATAGGAAGATGGAGCAGAGATAGTTTATTGTTAGGCGAATGAGCCAGGAGCTTATTTATTAATATCTCAGAATAAACGCGAATTACCTTAACAAAATAAACTGAATAAAATGAAAAAGAGAATTTCTATTACAAAGTATGTGATGCTGTTGGTCGTAATTATAATGCTGAGCGGCTGCGGACTGACATTAAAAATGCCATCAAACAAAGATGTGGTAAACACCCTTGAACCTACTTTTAAGTGGGAATACTCGGACAAAGAAGATTTGGCTTTTGAATTAAAGATTGCGGAAGATCCGAATTTTGAAACAAACGTCAAGCTTTTTAAAATCAAAGAGAAAACCCAGTTTACACTCACTATTCCCTATCTTGAGCCGGAAAAGAAATACTACTGGACGGTGAGAGCCATTTATTACGACAAAAAAGCCGGTGAACATATTTATTCGAAATGGGCTTACAGCAATCCGAAAAACAAAATTCCCTACTTTTTCACAACCAGCCAGAATGCCGAAGGCAACCTGGTGCTTGAAGAAGGCCAGCTGGAGGAGGTCAACCTGTCAGAGATGGTGGAAAATGTATCGCGGCTTACCTTTAACGACAGTGATGAATGGGCTCCTGCCGTCTCTGAAAATGGCGAAATGCTGGCTTTCGTGAGTAACCGGAACACGAATGACGAAATCTTTGTAAAAAACCTCAGGCAGGGCGGAACGGGAGAGATGCAGCGTACCTTCTCCTCTTCACAACAGGATAACCTGAATCCGTTCTGGGTTGATAACATGAACTTTGGGTTTTACAGCAACAGGCTGGATATGGAGAACTGGAAACTTTTTACCAGCACAGAAGGAAAAGGATTAACGCTGGTGACCCCCTCCTTTTCTTTTACCGATTCCGAATGGTTGTACGGGAGTGCTTCCGACATTTCTGACAAAATCGTCTTTACCAGTAAAACCACATTAAGTTCCAACCCGAAACTCTGGCTGTTTGAAGCCGCCAACAACCGCTTTACGCAGCTTGTACCCGGGCTGTTCCCTGAAATACATAAAAACGTCATCGTTTTTTGTTCCAATAAGTCGGGCAACTACGACATCTGGAAAATGGAGCTGAAAGGCAACAGCATTTTTAAGGAAACCCAGTTGACTTATCATGAGGATTGGGATTATGACCCGGCCTTGTCGCCCGATGGCGGGCGTATTGCGTATGTGTCTCACCGCTCGGGGAATTCGGATATATGGGTTATCGACAAAAACGGAGCCAACGAAATGCAGGTGACGTTCCACCCCATGGCCGACCGAAGACCCCAATGGGTGGATAACACCACACTTATCTTTCAGTCCAACAGGGAAGTGGACAAAAATGACAAACCACAATGGGATATCTGGCAAATTAAAATATCCGAGTAGAGGTGAGTTAGTGATTCGCATGCAATAAGTAATAATGCGTTTGCGAAAGCCCATGTTTGCCACTATGAGGACCAATCCCGGCATTCGTGCCGGGGTAATCGTTTTGGCGGCGGGGGAGGAGGATAGGCCGGCCTTCGAAACGTAGCAGCCATTCCTCCACTCCATTGCCGTTGG
>CAYFQK010000216.1:0-5739 GCA_964345255.1 uncultured Bacteroidales bacterium
ATTTCTTTTTAAGCATGCATGTTTAGATTGTATTAATTTATCCGAAAAGATAATTTTTAAATGGACTTTTCGCTATTAAAAAGTTATCTTTGGACTGGATAAACACAACTATTAAATAAAAATCAATGTCTTTTCGATAGAAAACAGTAGTCAACACATAATCAGGCATTAGTTTAATATCTTTTTTACATGGATTTTGAATTTGGTAATAAGCATTTTCCTATATGGGTGATGAGCGACATAGAGCCTAGTTACCTGGACACTGACCTGGAAGGGCCTTTTGATTACCGGCACCCGATAAGGCACATCGTCTGTACTTCTGTTTTTCACGTAATTCAACATCACGTCTATTTAAAAAACAAAAAAAGAGTTGACGACCAAAGCCTCTATTACCGATCCACCACCCCTCAAGAAAAAGAAAAGCCTAAAATAAATGAAGCCCTCTGGCCAAATGAAATTCTTAAAGATGTAGAGCGAATTAAAACAGACATCATGGCTTACAAGCCAAAAATCATCTTCTCATTTGGAGCCTATACCTATGAGCTAGTGCGGAGAGCCACTGAAAAAGGAACCGCCCGAAGCTATGGCTCGTGGACCCCTGCTGAACTTGGCGGAGAATTTAAAGCTTGCATAAAAGAGTTTGACCCGGAACAAACAAATGTTTTGCCCCTGATGGATCGAAGCATCATCGGCTGGAAATTTATTGTGAGTCACGAACAATATGTCGGGAGAAAAAATTCCGATTATTTTAAATATGTGGGTAAGGAAATTGCCGCCGTTCTCAGTAAATTCGACAACAAGCTTGATGTGTGGATAGATTAGGCGAGGAGCGTCCTTCCAAAAACAAATCTCTTCATATTTTGTATTTTTGCCCATTAAATTGATAAGCCATGACTGAGGAAAACACAAAACCTGTCTACAGCCAGCATGTAGTTGAAATGCTGACAGTTGCCAATGAATATTGTATGTTCGTTGAAAAAGCAGAGGAGTACACTAAAAAAGATATTGTTGAGTATATGCATAAAATCCTTCCTATGCTTTATTTAAAAGGCATACTCACACCGGCAACTAATGTAGAAGATCCTTCAGCTAACGAAAAATATGTTAATGAAATGCAGTGGGAGCGGATTTTCTACAACATTAAAGGCCCCCTCGGGGATGATGATAAGTATTGGATCGTACGGAATACAGGTCTCAACGAATATGAGCCGCAGGAAGCCAGCCTGGCAGATAACCTGGCCGATATATACCAGGATATGAAAGATTTCCTGATGCTATATCAAAGAAACAGCGATGCGGCCAAAGAAAATGCAGTGGCCGACTTTAAAAATCATTTCCAAAACCACTGGGGCGTCAGGGCGCTTAGAGCAGCCAACCGTTTTCATGAGTTAATGTACAACCCCGATAAAGATCCTTTTGCTGACGAAAATAAGCTTGGCCTGGAGTAATTATACCTACATTTAGGTATTCTTTCGAATAATGGAAAGCTTTATTTTTGTGCAAAGATTTGGTTTAAATAAACATATTGCATGACTTTACAGGATTTGACGCAAGGTGAACGAGGGGTTATTACAAAAGTGAAGGGCCATGGCAGCTTCCGAAAACGAATCACCGAAATGGGATTTATTATCGGTAAGGAAGTTAAAGTGGTCAAAAAAGCCCCCCTGCGCGATCCGGTAGAATACAAAATCCTTGACTATTTTGTATCGCTGCGAAATTCTGAAGCCAACCTCATTGAAGTCGTATCAGAGAAAGAGCTTATAAACAAAGAGCCTTCGTCTTTTAATGGAACTATTGACAGTCAAATCCTTAAACGTGCTGCCTATAAGAAAGGAAAAACCATTAACATCGCGCTGGTCGGGAATCCAAACTCAGGAAAAACCACCATCTTTAACAACATATCAGGTCTTTCTGAGAAGGTTGGGAACTACGGTGGAGTTACCGTAGGGGCTAAAGAAGCCAGGTTTCACCTCGATGGGTACGACTTCAATATCTTCGACCTTCCCGGAACTTATTCTATTACAGCATATTCGCCTGAAGAGCTTTTTGTAAGACAGTATATCCTGGATCAGCAACCCGATATTGTCGTTAACGTAGTCGACTCCAGTAACCTGGAAAGGAACCTGTATCTTACCACCCAGCTTATTGATATGGATATCAAAGTAGTGGTGGCTCTAAACATGTATGATGAGTTCAGAAAAAACGGGGATGAGCTCAATTACGAGCAGCTGGGGCAAATGCTGGGTATACCTTTTGTTCCTACCGTTGGAAATAAAAAGGTAGGAATAAACAACCTTTTCAGAAAAGTTATTGACGTTTTCGAAGATCGCGAGGATATCGTAAGGCATGTGCATGTCAATTACGGGAAATGCCTTGAAAAGGGAATAAGAAGTGTAGAAAAAGAAATAAAAGCCGACCGCAGCATCAATACCAACAAAGTGTCTCCACGCTTTTTAAGCATAAAATTGCTGGAAAATGATGAGGATGCGCTGAGCAAGGTAGATCACTTACCAAACAAAGACAAAATCCTGTCGGTTAAAGATGAAGAATCCCGGGAAATTGAGCGAACGCTTCAGGATAAATGTGAGAGTCTGATTACGGATGCCAAATATGCTTTTATATCGGGAGCATTGCGCGAGACCAGGACCCAAAGCAGGATCAAGCGCATAAAGAAAAGTGAGCTCATTGATCTCTTTATAACCCACAAGCTGTGGGGTATCCCCATCTTTGCTTTTTTTATGTGGCTTACTTTTTACGCCACGTTTAAACTCGGCGAATACCCTATGGAATGGATTGAGAGCGGAATCGGCGTGCTTAGTTCTGTGCTCAGTCAACACCTGGCTGACGGCATCCTGAAAGATTTGCTCATCAATGGAATTATTGGCGGTGTGGGGGGCGTACTGGTCTTTCTGCCCAACATCGTTATTCTTTACTTCTTTATCTCACTAATGGAGGATACCGGCTACATGGCGCGGGCGGTGTTTATCATGGACCGGGTCATGCATAAGATCGGGTTGCATGGTAAATCTTTTATCCCCCTGCTAATGGGGTTTGGATGTAACGTGCCCGCTATCATGGCCACACGAACCATTGAAAGCCGCCGCGACCGGCTGGTGACTATGCTCATCACCCCCTTTATGTCGTGCAGTGCACGCCTGCCGGTATTTATACTTTTTATCTCAGCCTTTTTCCACAGCTACGAAGCTACCATACTTTTTTCTCTTTACCTGCTGGGGGTACTGATTGCCGTGGGCAGCTCCATGCTTTTCACCAAAACCATATTCAAAAAAGCTGATTTACCATTCGTCATGGAATTGCCTCCCTACCGCATGCCTACTTTACGCAGCTTATTTAAGCACATGTGGTCAAGCGCCCAGCAATACCTCAGAAAAATTGCAGGCGTTATTCTGGTGGCTTCTATCATTATATGGGCCTTGGGATATTTCCCAACCAATACTGATTATTCAAGAGATTACAAAAACGAAATAGCTTATCTTAAAAACAATAAAGAATACCTGATAGAAAGCGGGCAGGAGAAACTGGGAAATTATTCCCTTTCAATGATAGATAAGCGGATTAAGGAGTTGAAAAGACAACAAAAAGCTGAAAAACAAAAAAAATCCTATATCGGTCAGATAGGAAGTTTCATCCAGCCAGTGATGGACCCGCTTGGTTTTGACTGGAAAATGAGCGTAGGTATTGTGGCCGGCGTGGCTGCCAAAGAAGTGGTGGTAGGCACCCTGGGGGTGCTTTACCAGGTTGATGAGGAAGAAGCCGCTGAGGGTAGCGGTAAACTGGTGAATAAGCTTCAGTACCAACGTTTTCCTGAAGGGCCGCGGAAGGGAGAATTGATTCTTACTCCGCTGGTCGCCCTGTCGTTTATGGTATTTATTTTAATCTATTTCCCCTGTGTGGCCGTTATTGCAGCGATAAAAAGGGAATCAGGGAGCTGGAAATGGGGCGCCTTCGAAATATTTTATACCACAGCGGTAGCATGGATAGTTTCTTTTATTGTTTACCAGGTTGGAATTTTAATTGTATAAATTATGAGTATCCAGGAAATTATAGTATTTGTCATCGTAGCGCTGGCAGCTTTTTTTGCGGTGAGGAAGCTCCTGAAAAAAGCCCGGAATCCATCGGGTTGTGGTGGTTGTAGCGCCGGTAGCTGTGGCGGATGCGAAATTGCTGATTTAAAAAAGGATGCATCGTCAGCAAACAGCAAGATCGATTTTAGAAACCTGGAAAACAAAGACCTTAGTTAACCCTTGCAAGAGTAAAGCGCTGTATTTTCCTGCATAGAAATTTTTGAATGGTACAGGCATTATGGGAAATTACCTTATATTTGTTTAACCACAAACATCATCAACTATGGAAATCGATAAGGGAGCTCTTCAGGAAAGTTTTAAATTGTATGATAAAGAAGTAATTATAGAAATTATAGACCTTTTTTTCGAGGAATATCCTGAGCGTATGGAAAGTCTTCAAAGCGCCATTGAAAAACAATCTTACGATGAGCTAAAATCCACAGCCCACGGACTAAAAGGTGTTGTTTCCCATTTTCATGCCGAAGAGGTCAGGGCGCTGGCCAAATCTCTTGAAGACATGGGAACAAACCAGGATATGAGTGATGCTGAGTCTACCTTCAAACAACTCAAAGAAAAAACCGCCAACATGCTGGAAGAACTCAAAGAAATTAAAAAAGAGTATCAGGAGTAAGGCACGTTCACATTTCACTTTTCAACAGCACATTACTGATGAATCCGCTGGCTGAATTTGGAAGCCCGCTCAAAGCGGGCTATGGGAGCGTGTAGGCCTATCATGACACCCACATGAATCCCGATAGCCATCGGGAGGGTGCTAAACTCATGAAAAACATTGGAACGTTTGCTATCACCGCATGAGAATAGACAAGGAAGCCCGCTTGAAGCGAACTATGGAAGGTGTGTAGAAGACCTATCATGACACCCACATGAATCCCGATAGCCATCGGGTGGGTGCTAGACTCATGGAAAACATTGGAAAGCCTGCTATCACCGCATGAGAATAGCACCCGGATTTATCCGGGTGGATAAGGGCAGCCTCCAACTCTCTTTTAAAGTGCGCTTTGAGCGCACTTCCAGGAACAACCGCCTAATCCAAAACCAGTGTTTTTGTGTATTGGTAGAATTTCGGGTTGATTTCTAGATTGTATTTTACGACTGTTGCTCTGTGTTCTGATGGCGGGCTTTCCAGTGGTACTCCATTATTTGCTCTTATTAAGGGATCTAAGTAGTATTGATCCAGTATTTCGTCTGTGGTGTTTCCTAAAAATGCTTTGTGTTTTGCTTCGTGTGCGCCCAGGTGGTATGCTATGTTTTGTGAGGTTCCGTTGTTACTGAAATTTGTCGTCCATCCGCTGATATATGGTCCTGACTCGTTCCATTCTGTTTCTGGAAATCCTTGGCCAAGGTTGTCATTATCGTAAATGAAATGTGTGAATGCGCTGTCTGGTGAGTTTGCTAGTGTGAATGTGAATCGTCCTGCTTCTGCATTTTTATATCCGTAGTAGAGGTTTTCTGGGTATTCGTCTCCTGCGGGCGATTCTTCTGTGTTTATGTCTACGGTGATTGGTAGTTCTTCGTCTGGTACTCTTGTTGCTATGTGTTCCCATACTGGATTGCTTGTATATTTATGTGCTATATTGTTCACGTATTGCATGTATTCCATTAAGTCTCTGTTTGTTTCTTCGAAGTATTCTCG
>CAYFQK010000217.1:0-5739 GCA_964345255.1 uncultured Bacteroidales bacterium
GTCAATGGCTATGGGCTTTAGCGGTTCAGGGGTTTCGTAATCGCAAATGGTGTCTCCGATGTCAAATCCTTCCACTCCCACTATAGCACAAATATCGCCCGACTGCACTTCCTTTACCTTTTCCCGCCCAAGTCCTTTAAAAGTATGAAGTTCTTTAATTTTGGTTTTTTGGATAGTTGTCCCATCGCGTTTCGCCAAAGACATATTCATGCCCTCTTTCAGCGTACCCCGGTTTAATCGCCCAATGGCAATCCTTCCAAGATAAGATGAATAATCGAGCGAAGTAATCAGCATCTGGGGGGATCCTTCCCTTTTTGCGGGTGCAGGGATATTTTCAAGAATACTGTCGAAAAGAGGTATAATATTATTGCTGGGCTGATTATAATCATACGCCATCCAGCCTTCCTTAGCCGAGCCATAAACTACCGGGAATTCCAGTTGCTTATCATCGGCATCCAGGGCAAACATCGTATCAAAAACTTCCTCGTAAACTTCCTCAGGACGGCAATTGGGCTTATCCACCTTATTGATAACCACTACCGGATTCAGTCCAATGGCCAATGCCTTAGACAGCACAAAACGGGTCTGCGGCATGGTTCCTTCAAAAGCATCTACTAAAAGAAGTACTCCATCGGCCATGTTTAAAACACGTTCTACTTCTCCTCCAAAGTCGGCGTGGCCGGGCGTGTCGATGATATTTATTTTCACCCCGTTGTATTCCACGGAAACATTTTTTGACAAAATGGTAATGCCGCGTTCGCGTTCCAGGTCGTTATTATCAAGAATCAATTCCTGTTTCTTCTCGTGATCCTTGATCAGGTTACTCTGATAAATCATTTTATCGACCAGCGTGGTCTTTCCGTGGTCGACATGGGCAATGATGGCAATATTTCTGATATCCTGCATTCTATTCCTTTCTTAATTGAGCGTGCAAAAGTACAACAAAAGAAGGAGATGGAAAGCGAAAGGCTATCCTTAAAATAAATATTTAACAGTAAATTTATTTTTAAATATCAGGGACTATTAATTATTGATATGGATTTCAAACCGATAAATACTTCATAGTGCTAAGTTGGCAGTTGGCAATATGCAGTTGGCAAATTTTTATTTTCTTGCCAACTGCAAACTGCTTTTTGCCAACTTGTTTTAAAACAAATCAGGATTCTGATAATCAATAACTTAACCTCAGCCTTTGCCAGATTTCATGGGATGATTGCAAAGGTTCTTCGTCGCTGTGATATATTTTGAGGTATTCTCTGTAGGGCCGGGTTTCAAGATATCGTTTGAAAAAAGGATACTTGTAGTGCGGGATGTCAAATAGAATTTTCTTGTTTGCCGCATCCAGCATCAGGATAGCCGCATCCCTCTCCTTTTCGATGCCATAACGGATGGCCATTACCTTAAAAACTTTCAGAAAAAACATGTTTGTCTCATTAAAACGAAAAATGGCCGCATAGCCTTTATTTCGCTTGATAAAGCGTATAAGGTAGCCTTCTTTCAAAATCTCAAAACTTGATTGATTGGTTTCCCGGCTATATTTAGCCACCTGGTCGAACTCTTTCAAACCATGTTGATAGTAAACGATGGGTGAACCGGTTCCCCCCGCCCTCAGACGTTGAAAGAAACCATATTTACCCCCGGCATGCTTAGCCGATTCATCACTCACGATACCGTCTCTTCGCAATGGATAAATTAACATAGACATTCAAACAATAAAATCTTTAAACTGGTTTACAGTTTTCTAGTCTATTAACAATGTTTTAAGAAAATCAAGGTATTTTCATTGGAATAAATCAGCCATTGTTCGGAATATCAATGTAAAAAGACGTTCCCAGCCCCTCTTTTGAAGAAAATGTGAGCGGCATATCGTGTGCATCCAGAATGTTCTTTGTGATAGACAAACCCAGCCCTGATCCTTTTTCGCCATTAGTTCCCTCTGAATGATTGTGAATCACCTTATTAAACAAATCATCCTGTATTTCATCCGGGATTCCTATCCCTTCGTCTGTAACCGTTATCCTGTGATGATCCTTCCCGGGCATGGCGGAGATTGTCACTTTCTTACCCTGTTGTGTAAATTTAACCGCATTCTGCACCAGATTATTTAAAGCTTGCGAAAACAACGAATCATCCACGTATATCTTAAAATTTTCATACTCTACCCGCAGTTCGATATTCTTTTCACGTGTTTGCTCAGTGAAGCGCTTGTTTATCCGCGAGAGAAGACTTGAAACGTCGACATTTTTAGGTTCCATGTTAAACCGCCCGAGTTCCAGATTCGACCAGTGATAAAGTTTTTGGTTATAATCCATCAAAGCATTAAGTTCTTCTTTCATTTCCTGCATAAGAATTTGTGTATTTTCATCCAGGTTTTTTGTTATTTCAGAATCATTAAGTATGTATTCAAAGCCTGCAATAACTCCGGAAAGTGGAGAGCGCAAATCATGGGAAACTATGGAGACAAACTGATTTTTAAACTTCAGCAACTTTCGTAATTGCATTTCTGTTTTCTCCAGCTGTTCATTGTAAAGGCTTTTTTCCCTTGCTTTTTGTATGAGTGCTCTGCGGTCTTGTGCTGAAATATTATGCGTACCTATGATAAGTAGCGCCCGCCCTTGCGGATTAGCAGCTATAGCCTGCAGGTAAAGCTCGCTGCCATCGTTGCAGGTTTCGGTCCATAGTTCTGAAGAGGCTGTCTGTGATGATTCTGCGCTCCAAACCGCTTCTGCCTCATCCAGAAAGGTTGCAAGGAAAGGAAAATACTCCGACAGGTCGGCGAATGAAAACTTCTTCTCCATATCAGGATAAAGCTTCAAAAACCAATCGGACGGATAGGTCTTGAGCCGGTAATAGTCATTCTCCTTCTCCCATACCATATAATTCAATACGTTGAGCGTGTCTGCCAGAAGCTTGGCGCTGCCCAGCACTTTGTTGGCTTCATCTTCCAGAATCCATTCATTATGATGCTGAATGGTTTGCTCCCATTCCTTATTGTTTTTCAGCGACTGATGAAAAATCACCCAATATCCATTCTGGTCTGGTATAACTGCAATACTGGCCCGACTATACGCATTTACTTGAACATCAGGAATCAAAAGTTCTTTCTCCAGTCCACTTGTAATCCCTTCCAGAAAAAGAAACTTTTCAGTTGCATGCACTCCTTCTTCCGGTTTCTGCAGGTTGTAGAGGGCAAAATTTCCCCCTGCCTTGTCGATTATTCCATGTTTATTAACGAAAAGATAGGCTGCGGTTAAAAGGCTGTATTTATTTTTTGTAAGGTAATCAGCTACCGGAACGGGCATCGTATCCATAATCAAAGCATTTTTTGGGTTAAATCTATGAATGCTTCCTCAACATTATGTCCGGTTTTAGCGCTGGTAGTAAAAACAGTCCATCCTTCTGATTTAAGATGGTCAATATCATTGTCTCCGAAATCCCATTCCTCAGTTAAATCAGACTTATTTATCAATAATACATGAGGAAGTTCACCTATGCTATTGTCAGCCAATTTTTTTAAATCACGTGCCACATCAAGGGTGTTATGGCGCGTACCATCTGCCACCAGAATATAACCAGATGATCCTTTCAGGTATGATGATTTTACTTTTTGATAGTCATCTTCACCATGGATATCCCAAAGCAAAAGATTGACCTCTTTGTTTTCAAGATTCATTTTTTTCTGGTCAATTTTAACACCAATAGTGGTATGATACTTCTCTGAAAAAATGCTGTTGACAAATTGCTGAACAAGACTTGTCTTTCCCACAGCAAATGCACCCAGCATGCATACTTTCTTCTTAATCATCATTATTTTGGGTTATGAGTTCTATCCGAACATGCCGTTGTTTTTCACTCTCACCTGAATGCCCATAAGCCGGAAAAACGCCTCTCCCTTCCGCTTTAACAAGATCGGCAGGGAATCCCTTATTGGTGATGAACTGTTTGACGCTTTCAGCCCGGGCTTCACTTACTTTTTTATTGATTTTATCACTACTGCCGGTGGCATCAGTGTAACCAGCCACAATAATATGCGCATCCATATCCATTTTCTTCAATAATGCCACAATGCTATTCAAATCTACAACAATATCATTGAGTTTCGATAATTGATCAGAACCAATACTGCTTTCACCTATAGGGAAGTAAATCCGTTGCTGTTCGATTTTTAATTTTAAATCTTTTAAAAGAAGCTCTTCTTTAGTCATCAAATCATTAACATCAATGGCTTTTACACTATAAGCTTCTTTCAGATTTGTGTCCCGCTGCACCCTATCTATCCAGTCTTTTGACGCAAAGCCACTTAGCTTCAATGTATCATTTTCAATGATATAAGAAACCGTTCCGGGCTTTTGCAACTCATCATCGAGGTAATCATCCCGGCTATTATCCGTAAACTTATCTGCTATACTAAGAAGCCTTAAATCCACATCGTTCTTATTAAACCCAAATGAGCTGAGTATTTTAAATATTTGAGATTCTGAGATATTTTGTTTTTGATACACTCCCTTGAGTGAAAGCGTCCCTCCAGCCCGCTCTTCTTTTACCACCATGATATTTGTATTGTTCTCAAGATTCGCCACAAAATTTTTCCACCGGAGATTCTCCTCTATCCTTTGGTAAAGAAAATAACCTCCGGCCAAAATAGCAATTGCCAGCAGCACGTACCTGAAGATATGTCTTTTCCTTTTTTCATTCTTCGATTTTGCCACCATGCAATTTTCGAGAAAGGGGCCTGCGCTGGCGAAAGTATCTGTATCGCCTTCAAAATTACGTAATTCAAATGCATAGTTTTGCTGAATTCTTAACAGCGTATCTTTCTGAATATTGCGATAGGAGTCAGGAGCTTGCCCGTAAATAACCGATGCCAGAATAGCATCGGCTCCTTGCTCTATCCAAACGGTTAGGTTGCCAACTTCAATCGTTTCGAGATGCTCGCCTTTATCAGTGTTAAAGCTGTCTTTTACAAAATCCTGTATGGCTGAGAGCATGGAAGAAACCATGTCGGCATCTTCCGATTCGGAGGTGCCATCAGTTATTTGATGTAATAATAATCCTGTTTCGCGGTGAATAAGAAAAACCTGCCTGACCTTGTATTCTATGGTATTCCGCATCACAATTTCACCAAAGGAATTATCAGAAAACAGCGCCTGTACCCTCCATTTAATAGCTTTGGGAGAAAAAGTGTACTCAGCCATATGGTTTGCCGTCTCATTCATTTGCCTGAAGGCATCATTAATCGCTTTGCGGATAGCCGGGCCTATCACCGGAGACAAACCATCTGTAAGCGGTTGGCGATCCCTCTGAGCGCTGTTCTGAATAGCAGATTCTACTACAGGAGTTATTGAATCTATAAGACTTTCAGAGCTTACTTTGCTTTTTTTGTTCGCTTTAAGAATTGCATCCGACAAGGTATCAGAAAGCAACTCACTGAATTTTTCCTTGTCATCAATGGTGCTTCGAAGCTCCTCAAATTGCTCAAGAAACTCTCCCATGATGAGATTTCGTAACTCTCGGGTCTCTTTGTCAGGGTCAGATTTAGGCTGTTTAGACATATCCGGGGTTTTTAAATACTATCAACTTTAAGTTCGTGGGCTTTTCCTGAAACGGACTGGAATCTGGTCAATCACCTTTTTCATATCTTCAATCTCTTCCTCTAATCCTTCCAGGGTTGAAAGGATAGATTCATTGCGCTCATTCTCAATTTTTCTATTTTTTTCCAGATACTCATTCAATTCTTTC